>CAZKFI010000047.1:16275-18472 GCA_964551975.1 uncultured Bifidobacteriaceae bacterium
GTCAAAGGGCGCCGCCTGCTGGTCGGGAAACCTGTCCCGAAGTACCTCAGCAGCGACTACCGCGGGGTTGTTTGCCGGGAGCGCTCGCTCGTCGATCTGCCCAAGGGTCGCGTTGAATGCAGGCAGCGCCATGACCAGCAGGAGCGCGGAAGCGGCCAGGAATATCGGCCATGGGTATCGCATGACGAATCTGGCGATGCTGGCCCACACCCCGGTGTCCTTGGGTGCCAGATCACCCTTGAGCACCTTGAGGCGGTTGACATTGCGGCCGAGGATTGCCAGCACGGCGGGTAGCGCAGTGAGTGCGCCGACCACCGCGAGCAGGCTCACAGCAACACCTGCGTAAGCGAAGGAACGAAGGAAGTATTGGGGAAAGAACATTAGGGACGCCAGGGTGATCGCTACGGTGAGACCGGAAACGAAGACCGTCTTGCCAGCCGTGGACGACATGGTGGCAACTGCGTCGATGACGCTTGACCCCTTGCGCAGTTCCTCACGGAAGCGGTTGATCATCAACAGTGCGTAGTCGATACCGAGTCCGAGGCCGAGGCCGGTCACCAGGTTGACGGCGAAGATCGAAACATCTGTCACGAGCGCCAAGAGCCAGAGCACGGCGAAGCTGCCGAGGATCGCACCACCGGCGACGAGGAATGGTAGGCCAGCTGCAACGACCGAACCAAAGACAAAGAGCAGCAGAATAAGTGTGATCGGAATCGCGATGGATTCTGCTTTGGCAAGGTCGGCGGTAATGGTGTCATTGAAGGCGTTACCGATCGGCCCAGAGCCGAAGGCGTAGACCGTGAGCGCACCCTGGTCTCCACTGAAATTGTCAGTGATCTCCTTGGAGACCTCCGCCGGATCGGCTTCAGGTGTGAAGGTGATCAGCACTTGACCAGTGGAGCCATCGGCGCTGCGCAGGCCCTCTGGACGACCGGAACCCCAGTACGAGGTGACCGTGTCGACTCCAGGAATATCTGAGATGGAATCGAGCAGTTCCGTGGCAGCAGTCACCGTTGCTGGGTCGTCGACTCCACCCTGTGACTCGATTGCCAGGATGACTGTTGGCGCCCGCGTATCAAAACGTTGCTCCAGTGCTTCGGCTGTGGCCACCGCGTCACTTGCTGGATCCGTGAACCCCTGAGCCTTCAATGCGCCAAAAGACTGCAGACCCAAGAAACCCGATACTGCGAGTACCGCGATGTACAGCAGGAGTACTGGCCACCTGTGCCGGGCACAGAAGGTACCGAGACGACCAAAGGCTGACTCGCGTTGCACCGAACCTAGATCGGAGCCCATGATCAGATCACTCCCGCGCGGTCTTAGAGCTCATCGCTTCCTCCGTTGCACCTTAGTGCTGCGAATGAATCCACTGGCGGTTGGGCTGCCGGGATCCTGCAGGTGCGCGCCCACCAAGGGCGTACGGTGAGTACGTGACCGTGAGTTGTGCACTGACCCAGGATGCAATTGCCGAGCGCCTTATGGCTGCTGATCGGCTGATTACTGAAGCGGGTGAGTTGGCTCTGACCTACTTCAACGATCGCTCACTACAGAACCCGACGCGCAAAGGCGCACACGACTGGGTCACCGCGGCCGATCGTGCAGTAGAGGACCTCCTTCGAGCCGGTCTGCTGGGGGTTTTCCCGACAGATGCGTTCCTTGGCGAGGAGTCAGGCGCCAGTGCTCTGCGCCAGGGGCAGCCACTGTGGATCGTGGATCCGATTGACGGAACCCAGGAGTTCGCACGTGGTTCACGTAACTGGTGCATCACGATCGCCCTTGTTCATCAGGAGCAGGTGCAGATCGGCTTGATCCTCGACCCTATGGCCGGTGAGCGGTACATCGCAGTGCGTGGTCAGGGCGCGACGCTCAATGGTCAGACGATGAGGGTGAGTGACGCTCAACAGCTTGCAGACGGGGTCGTCACTTTGGAGTTCTCGACAACGAGTTCACCAGCAGAGGTTGTTGCGACGGTGGGCCGACTGCTGGAAAAAGGTGGCACCTTCCACCGGGGAGGTTCCGGGGCACTGGGTCTGTGCCAGGTGGCCTGCGGACGCAGCATCGGGTTCGTTGAGGCCTTCATGTACCCGTGGGACTGCTTGGCGGCACTGTTGATGATCGGCGAGGCCGGGGGACGCTGCACTGATTTCATCAGGGAGGGCTCACTGCCCGGTGGTGGGCGTGTGGTGGCAGGTGCCCC
>CAZKFI010000048.1:0-2216 GCA_964551975.1 uncultured Bifidobacteriaceae bacterium
CGCAGCCAGGTCGCCCGGCACGTACGTCTGGTGCAGGTAGGTCCGGGCCGAGTAAATCCGGAACGAGTAAGTCCGGACCAAGTAAATCCGGACCAAGTAAATCCGGACAAACTAGATCCGAGCCAATGAGGTCCGGACCAAGTAGGGCTGCCGGTAGTGCTGGACCCACTAGGGGAGCGCAGGCAAAAGGAGAGGCCGGACGGGGATCTGCCTCGAAGCGCGCCGGCTCCACTGTGTCACCTGGAAACGGAGTCCCCAGCCGTGCTGCGGCTGATCGAAGGGCACCATCTGGCAGGTCGACCGGGGAACGATCTGCTGGACCTCGTTCGGGGGGTGAGCGCTCAGCCGGATCTCGACCATCCGGTGAACGCGTAACCAGTGGCCGTCCCGGTGATGGCCGTCCCGGTGGTGGCCGTCCCGGTGGTGGACGACCGACTGGTGATCGAGTTGGTGGTGCGCGTTCCACGGCTCATGGCTCTGCCGCTGGACGCAAGACATCGGAGCGCGATCGAAGTGAGCGAAGTGCGGGGCGCCAGGCACCGTTCGTCGCCGAGGACATCACCGGCGAGGAATTAGATCGACAGATTCTGAACGAGCTGCGCACACTGCCGGATGGACTCGCACTCGCTGTTGCCCGTCACCTCGTTGCTGCTGAACGAGCGCTGGAGGATGACGACATCTCCTCGGCGCGAAGTCATATCGATTACGTCCGCAAGCACGCGGGACGAGTCGGTGCGGTTCGAGAAGCGTGTGCTGTTTTTCATTACACCGCCGGGGATTTCAGCCAGGCCCTGGCAGACTTTCGTGCGGTCAGTCGAATGCGTGGCGGTAGCAATTACCTGCCAATCATGGCCGACTGTGAGCGAGGCCTAGGTAGACCCCAGCGGGCAGTCGAGATTCTCAAGGGCTTTGATGCTCAGAAGAGTAGGCAAGGGTCGGTGAAGGACCTGCCTACACGCATTGAAGGGTTGATCGTGCTCTCTGGTGCGCGTTCTGACATGCGACAGCATGAAGCCGCGGTGCTGACCTTGAAGGTTCCTGAACTCACCGGGTTGCCGGCCGGAACAGAGCGTGCGCGACTGCAGTTCGCTTACGCAGAAGCCCTGTTCAAGGCTGGCCGACTGATGGATGCCCGGGAATGGATGGAGCGTGCCGCTGGATCGGATTTGTATGGCGCTACTGATGCTCAGCTGCGATGTGAGGAGCTTGCTGCGCTCAGCGACTAGTTGACTCCTGCTGGTCGAGCCAGCGATTGATGCCGACCACTTGCGCTCGAATGCTCGACAATTCTTCAAATTTCTCGACAAGAGCTGCGTCCGCGTAGAAATCCGGGTGTCTGGCCCTATCGCGTTCGCGAACTAGGGCCACGGCGTGATCTAGATCTGGGGATTGTTGACGAGCCTCACGAACAGTCTCGACCCAGTAGTGCAATTCGGCTTCAGAACTATCCAGCACTGCACCAACTTCGGCTACCGGTCCGTAATGGCTAAAAAGTAGTCGGGTGGGTTCGCAGTCGGCCATGCGCTGCAGAGAGTCCAGGGCTAGGTCAAGGTCGAAGTCCGGGGGAGGAGTTGCCGGGCGAACCTCGGCGGTCTGTGGCACGAAGACTCCTGCCGCATCACCGGTATAGAGATCCCCGGTGAGTGAGTCCACCAATCCGACGTGGTGCGAGGCGTGCCCGGGATTGTGAAATGTCCTCAGTTGGCGACCATCACCGAGGTCCACACTGCCTACTTCTCCGACGCTCTGGATGCGTTCGGTCGGGGTGGGGAGGAGATCCCCGAACAGGCGATCCATGTCTGCGCCGAAGACCCTTCGTGCGCTATCCACCAGTCGCGTTGGGTCCTGCAGATGACGGGCACCTCGCTCGTGCACCACCACCCGAGCCTTGGGATAGGCCGCGGCGAGGTCACCTACGCCACCAGCGTGATCGAGGTGGATATGGGTAACCACGATGCTCGCCAGATCTTCGGGACCAATCCCAAGGGCTGCGAGTCCCGCAATGACTGTGGGCGCCGAGCGCGCCGTCCCCGTCTCGATGAGGCATGGTCGCGAGCCCCGGATCAGGTACGTGGCAGTGATCCCCTCGTACCCACCCATTGCGCTGTCCAGCATGTACACGTCATTGCCAAGGTCCTCGACACGGGTCACTTGGGCATTGTGGATGGTGGCTGTCGGAGAGGCAAGAACTCTGGGCTGGTGGGCGGATACCGACG
>CAZKFI010000048.1:2226-18214 GCA_964551975.1 uncultured Bifidobacteriaceae bacterium
GGTGTCCAGCCCCCTGGCTCCCAGCGGAAGTCCATACGAGTGGTTTCGCCGGGCCGATGCCCTACTGAACAGTGGCGATGCCGATGCAGCGCTGCAGTTACTGGAGTGGTTGAGCGAGGCTGAGCCGCGATCGCGAGCGGTTCTTGAGATGCGGGCGAGAGCCGAATTCGATTCCAGGCGCTACTCACGATCCGCAGCGACCTTTGACCACATTGTGGCCGTTGCTCCAGATGACGACTACGCCCACTTCGGGCTTGGTATGAGCCTGTGGCGGCTGCAGCGCTTTGTTGAGGCACGGGATCACCTGGCGATGGCACACGTCATGCGGCCGGAGCGGTCTGACTACGGAACCGCGCTGGCCCAAGTCAAGGCGACGCTGCGAGCACGTCAGGAGAGTGGTCTACCGCTGGATGGCCCACTACCTCCGAATGAACAACGCGCAGATTCCGGTGGAGGGGTAACGGCGTGAAGGGGTGCCCGGGATGAGCGCAACGTTGGAAGTCGAAGAATCTGGTGACTTCGACGTCATCCTGCTTGATTTGGATGGTGTGGTGTACGTCGGTCCCCATCCGGTGCCGGGTGCAGTGGAGTCGATCCAACAGATTCGTTCCTCCGGGCGGCGCTGTTGCTTCGTGACGAACAACGCCAGTCGCACCCCAAGGGAGATTGCTGACCACCTGACGGAACTCGGAGTGCCGACGTCCGAGGAGGCGGTAGTCACCTCGTCAACAGCTGCGGCCGGCTACCTGGCCCAGCAACTGCCGGTTGGCGGTCGTGTCCTCACCATCGGTGGTCGAGGACTGTGGGCTGCAGTGGAGCAGGTCGGCCTCGTTCCTGTGACACGTCTCGACCAGCAACCCTTGGCAGTGGTGCAGGGCTACGGGCCCGATGTTGGCTGGCGCGACCTGGCTGAGGCGTCCTACGCGGTGCAAGCTGGCCTACCTTGGGTGGCAACGAACCTCGATCGCACGTTTCCAACTGCTCGTGGTGTCGCGCCAGGCAATGGTTCACTGGTTGCTGCGGTAGCGGCTGCTGCCGGTCGTGAGCCGGATTGCGTCATAGGGAAGCCTCAACCACTCCTGGTCCAGGATGCCGTGCGCCGCACAGCGGCTCTGCGACCGATCATGGTCGGCGACAGACTGGACACCGATATGGCAGCAGGGAATCGCGCCGGCATCCCCACCCTGTTGGTCTTGACTGGCATTTCTGATGCGACTGCAGCAGCATCAGCACAGGGGGAGCAGGCACCCACGTACGTTGCCGATGACCTCACCTGCTTGACCACGCCGGCACGCTGGCGAGCCATGGTGAGGCGGCCCGGTAGCGTGCAGCCGTAGAGGAGGGAACATGCAGGAGGACGTTCGCGGATATGTCTCGGCAGCAAGTGGCATGACTGAGGCCGCTGCCGACCGTGCCAAAGACCTCGCCGCCTGGCTGCTGGCTCAGGGGTTGCAATGGTCCGCTAAGGCCCCTGAGGTCTTGGAGCAGATCCAGCAGGCAGCTGACGGGCTGCTTGGCGGCCAGCGACTGGATCCCACGGCGCTCGCGACTGCGATCCGCGAGCAGGTAGACCTGGCAATCGGGCGTAGCAGTCTGGTTCGTGAAGAGGAACTGGCTGCGCTGCGGGCTCACGTGACGCGCCTGGAGACCCGGCTGGAAAGTGCGCTCAGTGATCTTGCGGCGGCGGTAGCTGCCCAGGCGGCGCCGCCGGCTGATGTCCCGAGTCCCGCGTCCCAGCCGCCGAAGGATGCATCGTTCCCACCCGCCAACCCTTGGACCCGTGATACGTCGTCATGAGCAGTGAGAGCAGCGAGATTCAGGCAACAGTCATTGCACGGGAACTGCCCATGGTCACCTGGGAAGCCACCGGCGACTTGGACGTTGATGGTGCGCTGGGGAGAATGGCGGGTCTTGGGTCAATGACTCTGGCGGAACAGGCTGAAGTCTTCGACGGCATTCATCGCAGTCTGCGTGATCGGCTTTCGCATGCAGCGCCCGCAGACCCCGCTCCGCACTCAGCACAGAACTCCGACGCCACCGCGACCTGACTACAGGCAATGACCCTGAGGCGTCTGGATGCCGAACTCACCCGTCGTGGTTTGGCCCGCTCTAGGGAACATGCACGTGTGCTCATCGACAACGGAAGTGTGCGCGTCAAAGGAACGATCGCGCGTAAGCCTGCTACTCAGGTTGACGTAGCAGATCCCATCCTGGTCGCCCAGTCTGAGGGTCCGACGTGGGCCTCGCGTGGATCCTTGAAGTTGCTCGGTGCCCTCACCGCATTTCCCGAAATTCAGATCCACGGTCGGCGTGCTCTGGACGCTGGTGCTTCAACCGGGGGCTTCACCGATGTCCTGCTGCACGAAGGTGCCACCGAGGTACTGGCCATCGATGTTGGCTACGGGCAGATCGCGTGGTCCCTCCGTGAGGATTCGCGGGTGATCCTCCTCGAGCGAACGAACGTGCGTCACCTTGAGCCAGATCAACTGCCATTCAAGCCGGATCTCGTCGTTGCCGATCTGTCGTTCATTTCGCTGTGTTCGGTTCTGCCGGCACTGGCCCGCTGTATCTGCGAGGGGGGTGATCTGTGCGTCCTCGTCAAACCGCAGTTCGAAGTTGGTCGAGAGAACCTGCGCAAGGGAGTCGTGCGCGATCCTGCCCAGCATGCACAGGCTCTATCGAAGGTCGCTGATAGCGCAGGTTCGTGCCGCTGCTGGCCCATGGGGGTCACGGTCAGCCCCTTGTCTGGCCCGGCAGGAAATGTCGAGTTCTTCCTCTGGTTACGTCGTGCCCAGACTCCACCGGAGCAGGCGCTGAACGCGGAAGAGTTGGCCTCTGCCATTCTCAGAGCCGTGGAAGGAAGCCCAGGTGAGTAAACCACCTCAGGGCCGGATCCTCGTCGTGGTCAATACCCGTCATGCAAGTGCGCGCGAGCTAGCCATGGGAATGGCCGAAGCGCTCGGTCATCGTGGTGTGCAGGTGCACCTCGCCGAAGATGACTGGCGAGCCTGGGGAGGCCAACCCGGGGGGTTCGATCGTGTGCAAGCCGACGAACACTCGGCCGATGGATGCGATCTTGTTGTAGTCCTCGGTGGCGATGGCACCATTTTGAGGGGCGCGGAGCGCGCCCGGGCAAGTGGCGTCCCGATTCTGGGCGTGAACCTCGGTCATGTTGGGTTCCTCGCCGAAGCTGAGCCGGAAGATGTGCAGGCAGTAGTCGACGCGGTGATTGATAGACGATGGCATGTCGAAGAGCGGATGGCCCTTGACGTGCGCATCATGGTGCCCAGCGGTGAACCCATGAGTACCTGGGCTCTCAACGAGATCTCCCTGGAGAAGCAGGCACGTGAACGCATGATCGAGGTCGTTGCGGATGTGGACGGACGTCCTCTTTCACGGTGGGGCTGCGATGGAGTCGTTGCGGCAACACCCACCGGGTCCACCGCCTACGCATTCTCGGCGGGCGGGCCAATTGTCTGGCCAGAGGTTGCCGCGTTGCTGCTGGTGCCGCTAAGTGCCCACGCACTGTTTGCTCGGCCCCTTGTGGTTGGTCCGGGAAGTGTCATCGGCTTGGAACTGGCGAGTTGGAGTCGCGCGGTGCTTGCAGCAGATGGACGGCGCATGTTCGACCTCGTAGGTGGAACCCGATTGGAGATCCGGCGTAGTCCCGATCCGGTGCGGCTCGCCCGCTTGGTCGATGCCCCGTTCACCAACCGACTGGTGGCCAAGTTCGACCTGCCTGTTGATGGCTGGCGTGGAGGCAGCCGATGATCGAATTCATTCGTATCCAAGGACTCGGCGTGATTGAAGATGCCGAGATTGAATTGGACGCCGGACTGACGGTGCGGACGGGCGAGACCGGTGCAGGTAAGACCATGGTTCTCACCGGCCTAGGCCTGCTGGCAGGCGAACGAGCGGACCCAGCCAGCGTTCGGCATGGCTCGGGGACGGCCGAGGTCGAAGGGGTATGGGGACTTGATCCGAACCGCTGGGAACATGCCGCCGGCGCGGTGCGGCAGCGGTTGGAAGAGGCGGGGGCAAGTGTCGATGTAGAGGATGTTGCAGCCACACAAACCATGCGCGTGGTGGTGGCTCGCACTGTGGCTGATGCTGGACGCAGCCGTGCCATCCTTGGCGGGCGCACCGTACCGATTTCCGTGCTGCAGGAAGTGTCCGATCATTTGGTGACCGTCCATGGTCAGGCGCAGCAGCATGACCTACGACTGGGTGCACGGCAGCGTGAACTACTCGACCGGTTTGCGGGCCCCGACCATGCGGAGCTGATGCGGCGGTATCAGGAACTCTTCCAGCAGTGGCGCGAGGCACGTGAGGCGCTGGCCGACCTGCTCGCCCGGCGAACGACGATGGAAGATGAGGCTCGCCAACTTTCCCTAGGCATTGAAGAGATCGAGGCTGTTGATCCCCAGCCAGGCGAGGACACTGAACTCGATATTGCCGCCGCCCGACTTTCACATGCCGGTGCCCTGTTCGCTGATGCTCGGTTGGCCCGCGTCGCGCTCACTGGGGATGAAGACGAGCTTGAGCCGACGAGTGCAATGGCTTCCTTGGAACGCGCACAGAAGGCCCTGGAACGGGTGCATGCACTGGACCCCTCACTCGCGGATGTTCGGGATCGCCTTCATGAGGTGACCAGCCTGGTCGCGGATCTCTCCTATGAGCTCTCGCGCTCTGCGCAGGATCTTGACGCCGATCCAGCCCGTCAACAGTGGGTTGAGCAGCGGCGGGCCGCCCTGCGGGGGCTGCTGCGACGTTACGGCGCGGACATCGACGAAGTCTTGGACTGGCTGGCCCAGGCACGCGCCAAAGTCATGTTGGCAAGTCGCATCGATGACAACCTTGACGAACTGCAGCGGCGGGAGGCCGAACTGCAGACTCTGGTCGTCTCCGCTGCGGGCGCACTGACCCAGTCGCGGACTGAGGCCGCGGTGACCTTCGCCGCCGGGGTAACCGACGAACTCACTGCTCTGGCCATGCCCGACGCCCGACTTGTAGTTCAAGTCAATTCGCGCCCAGATCCGCGATCGTTCACCGCCCATGGCGCTGACGAGGTGGAGTTCCTCCTCGTCCCGCACGCTGGTGCACCAGCCAGGCCGGTGAGCAAGGGTGCCTCTGGTGGGGAGCTCTCGCGTGTGATGTTGGCGATTGAGGTTGTCCTGGCTGGTAATGATCCGGTTCCGACATTCGTATTTGATGAGGTTGATGCGGGAATCGGTGGGCGGGCTGCAGTAGAGGTCGGTCGTCGCCTGGCCAGGTTGGCCAGATCGGCTCAGGTGCTGGTGGTGACGCATCTGCCCCAGGTGGCGGCGTTCGCGGACCGCCATGTCGTTATCACCAAGGCCGCAGATGGATCGGTGACGCGTTCTAGCGTTCAGCGTGTGGCCGATGTGGATCGTGTGACGGAACTTGTCCGGATGCTCTCTGGTCTTGAGGCCACTGAGGCAGGGGCTGCCCACGCTCGCGAACTTCTCGAGGTGGCCGCTCTCGAACGGGCTTCCTGGGGGAGCTGATTGGGGCGGGCCCGGGTGTCCTGACCCGCTAGGAGCAGTCCGCGCTGTTAGGGTTCAATTCGTGGTTGCGGCGCCGGTCAGGCACATCTTTGTCACCGGGGGTGTCGCATCGTCACTAGGTAAAGGTCTCACCGCCTCCAGTTTGGGGAATCTCCTCACCGCGCGCGGTTTGCGGGTAACCATGCAGAAGCTTGACCCGTATCTGAATGTTGACCCAGGCACGATGAACCCGTTTCAGCACGGTGAGGTGTTCGTTACCGATGATGGCGCCGAGACAGACCTCGACATCGGTCACTATGAGCGCTTCTTAGATGTGGATCTGCACGGTTCGGCAAACGTCACCACGGGTCAGGTCTACTCCACGGTGATCGCCAAGGAGCGTCGCGGCGAGTATCTCGGCGACACGGTGCAAGTCATTCCCCATATCACCAACGAGATCAAGGCCCGGATCCGACGAATGGCCACCGGTGATGTCGACGTTGTCATCACGGAGATCGGAGGCACTGTCGGCGACATTGAGTCACTGCCGTTTTTGGAGGCGGTGCGTCAGATTCGCCATGAAGTTGGCCGCGAAAACGTCTTCTTCCTGCATGTTTCCCTGCTGCCGTACATCGGCCCATCTGGGGAATTGAAGACCAAGCCCACGCAGCACTCGGTTGCCTCCCTGCGGAGCATCGGCATTCAGCCTGATGCCATCGTGCTTCGCGCTGATCGGCCCGTTCCGGCGAGTATCAAGCGCAAGATCTCACTGATGTGCGACGTAGACGCGGAGGCTGTGGTCGCAGCGGTCGATGCGCCGAGCATCTATGACATCCCTAAGGTTTTGCACAGCGACGGCCTTGATGCCTACGCGGTTCGCAGGCTGGGCTTGCCATTCCGTGACGTTGACTGGTCGCGTTGGGACGACCTGCTACGCCGAGTTCATCAGCCGAGCAATGAGGTGACGATCGGCCTGGTCGGTAAGTACGTGGATCTTCCCGATGCCTACCTGTCGGTGACTGAGGCGCTCCGCGCGGGTGGCTTCCACCATGACTGTCGAGTCTCTATTCGGTGGGTCAGCAGTGATGACTGCATCAGCATGGAGGGGGCCCAGCGAGAACTTGCCGGCGTGCATGCAATCTGCGTGCCGGGAGGTTTCGGTGTGCGCGGAATCGAAGGCAAACTGGGCGCTCTGCGATACGCGCGAGAGCAGGCTATCCCGACACTGGGTCTTTGCTTAGGTCTTCAATGCATGGTCATTGAGTTCGCTCGAAATGTGGCAGGACTACAGGGTGCCAACTCGACAGAGTTCGATGAGTCGACAGCCCACCCGGTTGTTTCGACGATGGCCGATCAGCGTGAGGTCGTCAGCGGTGAACGCGACATGGGCGGCACCATGCGACTTGGGCTGTATCCGGCCAAACTGCTGGAAGGCTCCGTTGTTGCCTCTGCGTACGGAGTGCCGTACGTGGACGAACGGCATCGCCATCGATATGAGGTGAACAACGCGTACCGCACACCGCTGGAAGAGGCGGGTCTGGTCTTCAGTGGCACCTCGCCCGATGGCAGGCTCGTCGAGTTCGTCGAGCTCTCTGCCAACATCCACCCCTACTACGTGGGGACCCAAGCCCACCCAGAGTTTCGATCCCGACCCACCCGGGCACATCCGTTATTCGCTGGCCTTGTGCGAGCAGCATTGGATCGTGCCGCGGTAACCGACCGTGCACTTGCTCGCGGATGACCGCGGACTCGGAGGAGTGGGTAGGGGAGGTACGGGACAGCGTTGACCCACGCCAGATCCTCCGATCGACACCGGGCTTCAGCGGCCGTATCTGGTCAGTTCGACGGGATCGTGTCCAGGTAGGTGATCAGCAGGTCGAGCGGGACATCCTGCTGCATCTTGGCGCAGTCGCGGTGGTCGCTCTCGACGAACACGATCAGGTTCTGCTGATTCGTCAGTACCGGCATCCGGTCGGCATGAGCCTGTTCGAGACGCCGGCCGGGCTTCTTGACATCCCTGGCGAGGACCCTTGGGATACGGCGCAACGCGAGCTAGCCGAGGAGGCTGGATACCGTGCCAAGACCTGGCACGTCCTGGTTGACCTGATGAACAGCCCCGGTGGATCCAGCGAAGCAATCCGGGTGTACCTCGCACGCAACCTACAGGCTCTCCCGCAGGGCCGCGAACATACCGGTGAGGCCGAGGAGCACCACCTGCCAAAGGCTTGGGTGCCGCTGCCTGAGGCACGCGACCTGGTCCTGTCGGGTGTACTGCAGAACCCAACCACGGTGTGTGGCGTTCTGGCCGCCTGCGCACATCGTGAACTCCAATGGCGGCAATTGCGCCCACCGGATGCACCGTGGAGTTCACGAGCGGCATTACTGGAGATGGGTCGGGTGCATTTACCTGAAGGCACCACCTGACGGTGGAGCTACAAGACGCGATAACCAGTTACATCAATCATCTTGTTGTCGAACGGGGCCTAGCGGCCAACACCATCGCGTCATATCGAGCCGATCTGCGTCGCTACGCTCGCTGGTGCCAAGGACAGCAACTCACAGCGATGGCACAGATCACACCTACTCACGTCACGGCGTTCATTGCTTCCTTGGCCCACCCTGAACAGGATGGACCGGGTCGAGCACTCGGCGCAGTGAGTGCCACCAGGGTTACCGTGACTCTGCGCGGACTTCACCGCTTCGCTTGTGCTGAAGGCCTATCAGCGGACGATCCCACGCATGCGCTGGTCACTCCTACACTGCCTCGACGCCTGCCGAAAGCGTTGGACTACGCGGAAGTGGAACGCATGCTTGGCGTGTATGACCATGACGATTCTCCGGTTGGTCTTCGCAACAGGGCCCTGTTGGAGTTTCTCTACGGCACCGGCGCCCGAATCTCAGAGGCGGTGGGGTTGGCAGTAGACGATTTGGACTTGGGGGATCACAGTTGTTTAGTAACCGGCAAAGGCTCAAAGCAACGTCGACTCCCTCTGGGACTACCGGCCCTTCGCACCTTGGAGGCCTACCTGGTTCGGGGTCGGCCAGAACTGGCGAGGCGTGGGAGAGGTGCGTCGCGGCTCTTCCTGAACACCCGTGGCGGACCGATGAGTCGTCAAAGTGCCTTCAGCGTGGTGCAGTCCGCCGGCATGGCGGCGCACATTCACCGTTCCATCGGGCCGCACACCCTTCGCCACAGTTACGCCACGCACCTGCTGGAGGGCGGCGCGGATATTCGCGTTGTCCAAGAGCTCCTCGGCCACGCGTCAGTGACCACGACCCAGATCTACACGCTGGTCACCGCGGAAACACTGCGCGAGGTCTACGCGGCTAGCCACCCTCGGGCGCTGATCCCGCCTAGTGCCGACACGCGGGTAGGCTCAGCGTCGTAGGAGGAGCATTGACGCTTCTGCATGCGCAAGCCGTTTCGTTGACACTGGGGTAGGAGGCACGTCGATGGATATCGATGCGATCCTCGATAGGCCCAAGCGGCCCATCCCGGAGCCAAAGCCCATTAGTCAGCGTGGTCCTGCCCGGGTCATTTCTGTGGTCAACCAGAAAGGTGGGGTTGGGAAGACGACCACTACCGTCAGTCTCGGTGCAGCCTTGGCGGAGTATGGGCGGCGGGTACTCATCGTGGACTTTGATCCACAAGGAGCCCTGTCCGTTGCCCTGGGCTTGAATCCGAACGAACTTGGTCTGACCATCTACAACCTGCTCAGCGATCCGACCTGCGACGTACACGATGTCATCCAAGGCACCGAGCAGGGCAATTTGGACCTGCTTCCCAGCAACATTGACCTAGCAGCCGCTGAGTTGCAGCTGGTGAGTGAAGTCGGACGCGAGCACGCATTGGCGCGAGCGCTAGAACCAGTCCTGCCTGACTACGACATCATCCTGATTGACTGTCAACCTTCGCTTGGCCTGCTCACGCTAAATGCGCTATCGGCAAGCAGCGGCCTCATCGTTCCGCTCGAGTGTGAGTACTTTGCGCTGAGGGGTGTTGCGCTCCTCACGGAAACAATTGAGAAAGTCCGAGGGCGGTTGAATCCGAACCTGGAGATTATCGGCGTGGTCGCCACCATGTATGACCCGAGAACCCTGCACAGTCGTGAAGTTTTCGCCCGTGTGATTCAAGCGTTTGGGGATTTGGTTTTCCAGACGGCCATTCACCGCACCGTCAAGTTCCCGGATGCGGCTGTTGCCGGACAACCCATCGAGTTGTTCGCTCCCGGCAGCGTTGGGGCCGAGGCGTACAAGGCGTTGGCTCGCGAGGTGCTTGCGCGGTGACCGCTGTTGTCGATGCTGAACTCACGCCGGATGGCGGGGAAACAACAACCAGCGGTTTCTCAGTCAAAGTTGGGGAATTTGATGGACCCTTTGACCTGCTGCTATCGCTGATTTCCAAAAGACGTCTTGAAGTCACTGAGCTAGCCCTGCACGAGGTCACTGACGAATTCCTTGCCTATATTCATGCCCAAGGAACCAACTGGGATTTGGATGAAGCCAGCGGATTCCTTGTCGTTGCGGCAACCTTGCTCGACCTCAAAGCGGCACGGTTGCTGCCCTCTGGTGAAGTCGAAGACGAAGAGGATCTCGCCCTACTCGAGGCGCGTGACCTGCTTTTCGCGCGGTTGCTGCAGTACCGCGCATTCAAGGAAGTGGCCCAACTCCTCTCCAAGCGCATGTTGCAGGCCAGCCGGCAGGTGCCGCGAACCGTGGGTATGGAGCCGCAATTCGCTGCGCTCTTGCCAGAGGTTCTGATCGGATTGGGCCCCCAGCAATTCGCTGCACTCGCTGCGCGCGTTTTAGCACCGAAACCTGAGCCGCAGGTATCAATCTCGCATCTCCACCTACAACGGGTAAGCGTTCGCGAGCAGGCAGGGTTGTTAGTGGACAGGTTGCGCCGCAGCCGCACGGCCACATTTCGGGCCCTGGTTGCCGACTGTGACAACACATTGCTGGTCATCGGGCGCTTCCTTGCGCTCCTTGAGCTTTACCGCGAAGCAGTCGTGGCATTTGAGCAACTGACGCCCCTTGGTGACCTGACGATTCGATGGACGGGCCCCGATGACGGGGAAGTCCAAGTCACCGACGAATTCGATATTCCTCGCGCCATCGACGAAGTCGACCAAGTCGACCAAGTAGACCAAGTCGACCAAGTCGACCAAGTCGACCAAGTCGACCAAGTCGACGAGTCAACCGTAGGCCAGCCAGAGTCAGCCCCGGCGACTGAATCCGTTTCTGATGGAGAGGTGAAAAGCAATGACGGACACTGACCCAGCTGCACAGCCAGCGGCAGAGGTGGAGACTGACGAGCTCGGTGCCCCAACCCTGGCTGCCGCGCTGGAGGCACTGCTGCTCATTGCGGACGAGCCCATGTCGGCCGTGACCCTTGCCCAGGCAGTGCGTCGACCTGTGGCACAGGTTGAAGAGCGCCTTGCTCAACTCATGGAGGAGTACCGAGTTCAAGGTCGGGGTTTCGACCTGCGAGAAGTTGCCGGTGGTTGGCGTTTCTATACGCGCGCTGATTGTGCTCCCTTGATCGAGCGCTGGGTGGTCGATGGTCAACAGGCCAGGCTCACTCAGGCCTCCCTGGAAACCCTTGCCGTGATCGCTTATCGGCAGCCCATTAGTCGCGGTCGAGTCAGCGCCGTACGTGGGGTCAACGTTGACGGAGTCATTCGCACCCTGCTGAGTCGTGGCCTCATTGAAGAGGCAGGCACGGACAAGGAGAGCGGGGCGACGCTCTACCGAACCACGGCGGTGTTCCTGGAGCGAATCGGAGTCGCCGCGCTGGACGAGTTGCCGCCCCTGGCTGAGCACCTGCCTGAACTGTCCGAACTCGATGACGTTCTGGACACCGTCGGCGTAGGTGACTGAGGCAGGTGTCACCACAGTCTGGTGAAAGGCTGCAGAAGGTTCTAGCTCGTGTTGGAGTAGGTAGCAGGCGGGCATGCGAAGTTTTGATCGAACAAGGCCGTGTTGCCGTGAATGGTCAGGTGGTATCAACTCAGGGGCTCCGCGTTGATCCGGAGTCCGATGTCATCATGGTCGATGGTCAGCGCATCGCCACGCGTGCTGATGTGAGCGTTCTGGCATTCAACAAGCCAAGGGGCGTACTCACGACCATGCGGGATGAGCATGGGCGTCCATGTGTAGGAGATTTCGTGCCTGAGCAGCCGGCCGGGCTGTTCCATGTCGGTCGCTTGGACGCTGACACCGAGGGGTTGCTGCTGTTCACTAACGATGGTTCCCTTGGGCATCGCCTGGGACACCCATCCTTTGCCATTGCCAAGACGTACCTCGCGACGGTCCAGGGCAACGTTCAGCCCCAGACCATGCGCACACTCCTGGCTGGAGTGGTTTTGGAGGACGGTCCCGCACGTTGTGACACGGTGCGCATTCGCGAGCGACTCACGGATCGGACGCTGGTGGAACTCACCATCCACGAGGGGCGCAACAGGATCGTCCGAAGAATTTTTGACGCGGTTGGCCATCCTGTTCAACAGCTCGCCCGCACCGCTATAGGTCCCATTCGTTTAGGCGCCCTGCGCAGCGGAAAGATCCGCGAACTCACTGTGGCTGAACTCGGTGACCTCTATGAGGCCGTTGGCTTATAAGTGGGGAGAAGTGCGACCACTACCATAAGCCAATGATTGAGCCGAGACTTCGCCTCCGGGGTCTACGTGGTGCTACCTGCCTGCAGCGGGATGAAGCGCAAGAGATGTTCGACGCGGTGGGTGAACTGGTTCAGACGATGATGTCGATAAACGACGTTGAGGATGACGCGGTCGTGAGCATGATCCTGACATCAACCCCAGACCTGAAGTGCGCATTCCCCGCTGCGGGAGCGCGCGCCTTCGGTCTGGTTGACGTCCCACTTCTGTGCGCTCAGGAGATTGACGTCGCGGGTGCCTTGCCCAGAGTTGTCCGCATCTTGATGCACATTGAAAGCACCCGATCCCGCGGTGAGCTTCGCCATGTCTACCTGCGTGGTGCGGAGGTTCTCCGACAGGACCTCAAACACACCACATGAGCGATGACATCCACCAGGTACTCATCCTGGGCAGCGGACTCATCGGTGGCTCAATCGCCTTGGCCCTTAAACGCGTTCAGATCGATGTAGTCCTAGATGACATTGACGCTGAACAGGTCGCCGTGGCGCAAGCCAGAGGCGGCGGTCGGCCGCTGGCCCCAGGTGACACACCGGACATCGTCATAGTGGCTGTTCCGCCGCAGGAGGCGCCGATTGCGCTGGCCCGTATGAGCGAACGTTTTCCGATGGCAACGATCACCGATGTCACCTCCGTCAAGTCACCTATCCTGCGCGCCGCCCTCGCGGCTGGAGCCGATGCTCAGCGCTTGATCGGTGGGCATCCAATGGCGGGGCGCGAGGTTTCGGGTGCTGCTGCCGCACGGGCAGATCTGCTCGATGACCGCATCTGGATCATCACTTCTGGATCTGAAGTGCTTGCCGAACATGTGCGGCGGGTCAAGCGCTTGATCGAATTATGCGGGGCATTCCCCGTCGTTATGGACCCAGCCGCGCATGACGACGCCGTAGCGCTGGTGTCCCATACCCCGCAGATTCTGTCCAGTCTGTTGGCCGGACTCCTCGTCAATGCGCCTGACGAGCATGTCCAAATCGCCGGCCAGGGGCTTCGCGACATGACCAGAATCGCCGATTCGAATCCGGATCTATGGACCGAGATTCTGGCCACCAATGCCGCCCCGGTCGGTGTGGTCCTCCAGGGTCTTGCCGAGCAACTCCAGATCATGGCCAATGCCCTCCTTGAAGCCCCATCGAAGCAATCCGAGGGACGTATTCATCAGATGCTGCAATCAGGAGTTCAGGGTCGAAGTCGAGTTCCTGGGCGACACGGGACTAGTGCCAGAGCCGAGGCGGTAACTACGGTGATGATCGCGGATCGTCCGGGTGAGCTTGCCCGCCTGTTCACGGCTGCAGGCCAAGCAGGCATCAACCTCGACGATGTTCGCATCGAACACGTGCTGGGTAGGCCAAGCGGATTGGTTGAGTTAGTCGTGCAGCCTGAATCGCTAGAGCTCCTTCATCGGGTACTTATGTCGGAAGGGTTTGATCTGCGGACCTGAGGACTCACCACAGAGTCTGGTCATTGGCATGAGAGGGTAGGGGCATGCAGTCCCCGATCGTGATCGCTGTCGATGGTCCGGCTGGGTCTGGCAAATCAAGTGTGTGCCGTGGTGTAGCTCAACGCCTTGATCTTCGTTACCTCGACACTGGGGCCATGTATCGGGCGATGACCCTGGCGGTGCTACGAGCGGGCATTGATCCACGTGACGCACCCGGGGTCTGTGGACTGCTGCCGCAAGTTCAACTGTCGATATGCACGGATCCGAAAGCTCCCGCAATTGCGCTCAACGGGGATGATGTCACCGCGGCTGTTCGCGGCGCAGATGTAACAGCTGCGGTCAGTGCAGTGAGCGCAGTTCCGGAGATTCGCTCTGCGATGGTCGACGCCCAGCGTGCCGAGGTCGCCAAGGCAGTGTTCGACAACGTTGGCATTGTCGTTGAGGGTAGGGACATTGGATCGGTTGTTCTACCGGATGCATCGGTAAAGATCTTTCTGACTGCCGATCCACAAATACGGGCTCAGCGGCGCGCTGCGGAGACCGATGGAGCAGAGGTGGCAACCACGGCAGCGTTACTGCAGGCGCGCGATGCTCACGACGCAGGTCGTCAGGCTTCGCCAATGACCCAAGCACCCGACGCTAAGGTCGTTGATACCTCTGCGTTATCACTTTCTGAAGTGATTGATGTCGTCTGCGCACATGTCCCTGCATTGAGGACGACCAATGTCGAGTGAGACTGGCTCAGATTTCGATGACGATGGCTGGATCGAAATCGAACTCACGGACGAACATGATGACGATGTTCAGGGACTGGCCGATCTGGATCTCGATGTGGTGGGTTCGAGTCTCAGTGGATTTGACCCCGAACACGCCGACCTTGCCGAATGGCCAGCGGAGGAGGACGCCAACCTGCCCGTAGTCGCGATTATCGGGCGACCAAATGTCGGCAAATCAACGTTGGTCAACCGAATCATCGGCCAACGTGCGGCAGTCGTTGAGGATATTCCCGGGGTAACCAGAGATCGAGTCACCTACACAGCCGAATGGAACGGTCGCCGATTCAATCTTGTCGATACCGGAGGATGGGAGCAGCGGGTACGGGGCATGCAGGCGCAGATTGCCTCACAGGCCGAGCGCGCAGCCGCTGATGCCGATGTGGTCATGTTCGTGGTCGATGCCGAAGTAGGGATCACTGATACGGATGAAGCGATTGTGCAGGTGCTCAGACGCTCAGGCCGGCCGGTGATCCTCGTTGCGAACAAGTCCGATGACGCTGCGACTGAGCTCCAGGCTTCGGCGCTGTGGGGGTTAGGTGTTGGTGAGCCTCAGCCGGTATCCGCACTGCATGGGAGAGGCTCGGGGGACCTCCTGGATCGCCTCGTAACCGAACTTCCGACTGCTGGTACGGGCAGGGCGCGCGACACCGGACCGACCCGAGTTGCGTTGATTGGCCGGCCCAACACCGGAAAGTCCTCACTTCTGAATGCTCTTGCTGGTGCCGACCGAGTCGTGGTTGATGCTAAGGCGGGTACAACCGTTGACCCCGTAGACGAACTCATCACCATTGGCGAGCGGACCTGGTGGTTCGTCGACACCGCTGGAATCCGCCGGCGCTCACATCAGGCGAGCGGTTCGGAGTACTACGCCACGCTCCGCACCCAAGCGGCACTCGATCGCGCCCAACTCGCTGTCGTTCTCATCGACGCCTCCGAGCCCATGAGTGAGCAAGACCTACGCATCATCTCCATGGTGGTGGACGCTGGCCGTGGCTTGGTACTGGCAATGAACAAATGGGACCTCGTCGATGAAGACCGCCGCCACTACTTGGACAAGGAAATCGATCGAGACCTTGCCCAAGTTGCCTGGGCTCCACGGGTCAATATCTCGGCCCGAACGGGGCGCCACATCGCCCGCCTGGAGTCTGCACTCATTGAGGTTGAGGAGGGGTGGCGTACACGAATCTCAACAGGCCGAGTCAATGCGTTTCTTGCTGAACTCGAACAAGCCCATCCTCACCCAGTTCGCGGTGGACGGCAGCCACGCATCCTGTACGGAGCGCAGGTTTCTGCTGGACCGCCTACGTTCGTACTCTTCGTCACCGGATTCCTTGAGTCTGGCTATCGCCGCTTCATCGAGCGCAGATTGCGAGAAGAGTTCGGCTTCGTTGGCACACCTATTCGGGTACAAATGCGCATGCGCACCCGACGGGGGGCCCGATGAGGCCTCCGGGGTGGCTGCCCGTACGAAGCAGCGCCCTGTAGGGTCTACCTGCAGGCATGCGTGGGGAAGACCCAAGCAACCGTGCAGCGGGCTGTAGCGCAGCTTGGTAGCGCACTTGACTGGGGGTCAAGGGGTCGTGGGTTCAAATC
>CAZKFI010000049.1:0-2430 GCA_964551975.1 uncultured Bifidobacteriaceae bacterium
CCCGCAGGGCGTCATTACCGAGTACCCCTTGAACACGGCGGCTGCTGGCCCGCAGGAGATCACGGTGGGACCTGATGGTGCGCTGTGGTTCACGATGAACTCGGTGAGTCGAATCGGGCGCATTACGACGACCGGAACCCTGTCGGAGTACAGCCTGCCCACGGCCACCGGCCCCTATGCGATCGCCTCCGGACCTTCTGGCAGTAACACGCTCTATGTCACTGCGGTCACCTCGAACCAGATCCTGGTCCTGAAGACCGATGGCTCGGTGCAGGCGACGCTGACGATTCCGACGGCAGCCTCGTCGCCTAAGGGCATCACCTTCTCCAATGGCGCGGCCTGGTTCACCGAGAATCTTGGGAACAAGATCGGTCGCGTGGTGTCAGCCTCGCCGACCTCCACCACCTACACAGTGTCTGAGACTGCGCTGCCCAGCACCCAGAACTACGACTCCTCGCGCGCTCCACTCGGTATCACCAATGGCCCCGGGGACACGGTCTGGTACGTCGGGGCTGGCAACACCGCCACGGGTGGCAGCAGTGGTTCGCGCATTGGTCAGATGAACAGTGTGGGCGCCGTGGTGGGCGAGTACCTGATGACGCCGGCTGGCGCAATCAGCGTCACCCAGGGTCCGGACGGCAACATGTGGGTCACCTTCGGCTCCTCCAACAAGGTCGGCAAGGTCATTACTGGCCAGGTCCCGGTCATGACCACGGCCCCGGCGATCACGCCCGCTACCGGTGTGCAGTCCGGAACCGCAGTCACCGTGGATAACGGGACGTGGTCGCCAACGCCGAGTTCCTACTCCTATGCCTGGCAGCAGTGCGCGGATAGCGGGGCAACGTCCTGCACCGGCATCCCCGGGGCAACCTCCAACAGTTACACACCGACAACCAGCGATGCGGGCAAGTACCTGCGCGCATCGGTGACACCGATCAACGCCGGAGGTTCGGGTACTGCGGCCTACTCCAACGTCATTGCGGTGGCGTCGTTGGCGCCACTTCCCGCGAACCAGGCTCGCGTGGGTAGCAACGTCGTTGCATCCCTGTCCGCACCTTCCTCAATCAAGCGGAAGGCGACAGGTACGTTCCGGGTCACCTTCACTTCGACCACGGTGCAGGGCACGGTCACCATCCAGGTTGCGCGCGGGTCGAAGAACTACCGCATCGCCCAGAACGTGCCGGTGACCGGTGGCCAGGTGACAGCGCGTTGGAAGGTGCCGAAGAAGGCGACAACGGGCACCTGGAACGTGACGGCAACGTTCACCCCAACTCCTAACACGGCGTTCCAGGCCGGAACCATGCGAACACAGACGCGCGTGCGTACCAGCAACTAGATTCGTCACGCTCGGTAGAGCAAGGGAGCATCGGACGTGAACGTCTCCGCTAAGGCCGACTACGGCATGCGGGCAATGCTTGAGTTGGTTGCTTCCTACGAACAGAACCCGAATGCTGTCGTCAAGGGAGATGTGATTGCCCGCGCACAGCAGGTGCCGGTGAAGTTCCTCGAAGCGATCCTGAGGCAGTTGCGTCTTGCTGGTTTGGTTTCGGCAACCCGCGGCCCTGATGGCGGTTATCGGCTCGATCGATCGCCTGAAGATATTTCCGTGGCCGATGTGATCCGTGCCCTTGACGGGCCACTGGCCGCAGTGCGCGGCAGTCGTCCGGAGGACCTTGCCTATAACGGACCTGCCGAGCACCTACGTGATGTATGGGTGGCGGCGCGGGCAGCTATTCGTGATGTCCTGGAGCACGTCACCCTCGCCCAGGTCGCGCATGGATCGCTGCCAGCGCAGGTTCGGGATCTGCTTACTGAGCCAGGCGCCTGGCAGCGGCGTTAGTCATCACCGGTGAGGTGCGACCACACCTGTAAGTCGTGGCGTCCATCTCGTCGAACCTGGGCACCGCGCATGATGCCCTCGAACTGAAATCCCGCCTTGGCCAGTGCGCGCTGCTCTGCGATATTGGCTACGTCGGTCGATGCCTGCACTCGGACGACACCCCGACCATGCAGCAGATCCGCCAGCATTCGCTGTGCGCGTGTGCCGATTCCCAAACCCCGAAAGTTTGGCACCAGTGCAATGCCGATACTCATAGCCATTGAGCCCCTGGTTGGTCCAAACCAGATGGGCATCGCGGTCATATCGCCGACGGCGCGTTCGGTGCCCGATGAATCGGTAACCAGGATCAACCAACGCTCGATATCAGCATGGAGGGCCCGTGCGTCGATATCACCCCAGTCGCTGTACGGACTCGGGGAGTCAGGGCGATCAGCATCATCGGCGACCGACTGCAGGCGCACCATGGCGTCATGTCCTGCTTGATCCGCTGATGGTTGGTCAGTCATGGTGGGCTGCCCATCGAGATAAGCGGCCGCGTCGATACGGCAGGATGGTGCAACAAGCCGCGGCCATAGGGAGCCTCGGCCAGC
>CAZKFI010000049.1:2450-17791 GCA_964551975.1 uncultured Bifidobacteriaceae bacterium
ATGCCAAAAGCCATGGACCCAGCTGCTAGGGCGGGACTACTGCTTGGCGCCTTTTCCACTGGCCTGTCTTACCAGCCGAATCTGCTCTCCCGGGCCACCAGGGACCAGGCCATCCTCAGCGGTATCGGTGCCACCGTCGGATACGCCTGGGCGACGACACATCACTCCACGGTGACCGCCCTCTCCCGCAAGCTCACCGGTGCCCGTGATGGGCAACCAACCAATGCGGCTGTTGCCATGGCGTTGGAGGCAGCCGTGGTTGCTGGCGGTGCGGCTGCCCTGCGCGCATTACCCGCTCAGGAGCGGCAGAGTCCGCGCCACGCCCTGGGTCGACTTGCGGCAATCGGCCTGGTTGCCGGTGGTGCGGCTGGACTCGGCGGTGAACTGCTCGGGCTGGCGGCGGGTCGCAAGGGCAACGGGCTACTCACGCTGCTGGCTGCCTGCGGTACCGCCGCCGGTGCGGTGGCCCTTACCCGACCCGGGCAGGCCAAATCCGGCGCCCAAGACGCACCCGACGGCCGCGCCCATGAGGACGTCAATCGTCAGGTCAATGTCACAAAAGCTGCGGCGAGCAGTGCTGCCGTGGCTGCGCTGCTTGTCGTGCTAGCCAAAGGCGAGTCCTCACTCACCTCTGGCACCGCCCGCCTTGCTGCCCGTGTCCTCGGTGGCGATCCCGATGATCATCGGATGCTGGGCCGCCTTACTGCTGCAGGTGTTACCGCGGCAGCCGGTTGGGGGGCGGTAACCCTCGCCTGCACGTTCCTAGAACGCGGTGGTGAAGGCCTTGAGCCGGCGCACGCCATTCCCCCGGCGATCCCGGAGGTGACCGGCGGACCTGGATCGGTGAGTTCCTGGAACGACCAATCCCGCGAGTCACGGCGTTGGTTGTCCATGGTGCTCACGCCCGAAGCCATTGAGTCGGTGATGGGTGAGCCCGCTCGGCAGCCAATCCGCGTCTACGGGGCCCTGAAGGCGGCAGCCACCCCGCTGGAGCGCGCCGAACTGCTCCTGCAGGAGATCGATCGCACCGCCGCATTGGAACGGTCCGTCTTCGTCCTTTACTCACCCACTGGGTCGGGGTACGTCAACTACGTTGCCAGCGAAACGGTCGAGTACCTCACCCGTGGTGACTGTGCATCCGCCTGTATCCAGTACTCGGTACTGCCATCGGCGCTTTCGCTCACCAAGGTGCCCTTTGGTACTGAGCAGACGCGCATCGTGGTCAACGGGGTCATGGAGCGCCTGCGCAACATGCCGGCCAAGCGTCGGCCGAAGTTCTTCCTGTTCGGCGAGAGCCTGGGCGCGCAAGTCAGTCAGGAAATGTTCCGCGGCCAAGGCATGACCGGACCGGCCGGCATCGGGCTCGACGCTGCGGTGTGGGTGGGAACGCCAGCGGCCACCGTGTGGCGTCAACAACTTTGGGGCACGCGAACCGTCTCTGAGCGCCCGCAGATCGGACCGGGTAGTGCCTACCTGCCGCGTGCCATTCGTGACTGGACGGCGCTATCTCCCCAGGAACGCTCGAAGGTGTCGTACCTGTTGTTGGAGAACGGTGATGACCCCATCCCGAAGTTCGGTGCGCCGGTGCTGTGGAACCGACCTGACTGGCTTTGCAGCAATGATGGGCGGCCGCCGGGTGCACCACGTGGAACGCACTGGATGCCGATCGTGACGTTCTTCGCGACCTTCCTTGACATGCAAAACGCGCTTTCCCCAACACCGGGAACCTTTCAAGAAGGCGGCCACGACTACCGTCGCGAGATCCCCGAAGCATTGCGCACGGTCTTCCGACTCTCCGCAACGGATGAGCAGATGGCTCGCGTGCAGGAGGCTCTGCGCGCTCGCGAACTGGAGTGGGAGACGCGGCGCCAGTGGATGGCCGCCGAGTCCAAGCCCACCGTGGACCGACCGGCTGCTGAGGCCAAGGTCGAACAGCACGTCGCGGAGTGGACAGGTCAGGCTGCCGACGCTAGTCGGGTGGAAAGCATCGCCTTTCCCTCTGCGACTCCACCGAATGCAGCGCCCGGCACATCCGCCACGGACTGACGCCGAGCTCTAGCAAGGCAAAGTACCTCGGGTAGGGGAGCCGGCGGCGACGGTGCCAGGATGTGCGAGCGCAGGATTGGAGAAGATGTGGAGTGCCCAATCGTCTAGCGAACTCGACCTCGCCGTATCTCCTTCAGCATCAGCACAACCCCGTTGATTGGTGGGAGTGGAGCCCCGAGGCCTTTGACGCTGCACGGGAGCGTGACCTGCCCATCTTCTTATCCATCGGTTACTCGGCCTGTCACTGGTGCCACGTGATGGCCCACGAGTCGTTCGACGATGTCGCGACTGCCGAGTTGCTTAATGATCACTTCATCGCGATCAAGGTGGATCGTGAGGAGCGACCCGATGTTGACGCCATTTATATGGAGGCGACCGTGGCGCTTACCGGCCAGGGTGGATGGCCGATGAGTGTGTGGCTGGACCACCAGGGTCGGCCCTTCTACGCCGGTACCTACTTTCCGCCGCGACCTGTGCACGGTATGCCCGCATTTAGCCAGGTGCTGCAGGCGCTCGATGAAGCATGGCGCGATCGACGTGGGGACATCTTGGCCGCTGCTGAACGAATCACCGGGGCACTGGCCGACCGCGCTGCGGTCAGCGAGTTTCCGGGTCGTCCCGACGCCCAGACACTGCAGCAGGCGGTGCAGGCATGTCAACGCGACTTCGATGCCCAGCGCGGTGGCTTTGGATCGGCCCCGAAATTTCCACCGTCCATGCTGTTGGAATTTCTACTGCGTGAGGCAGCTCGAGTGGACGATGGCCAGGCCCTGCAGATGGCCGAGGTCACATTGGAGGCGATGGCCCGTGGCGGCATGTATGACCAACTCGGTGGCGGCTTCGCTCGGTACTCAGTAGACGCCGACTGGGTGGTTCCCCATTTCGAGAAAATGCTCTACGACAATGCACTGCTCATACGTGTCTACGCCCACTGGTGGCGCCTCACCGGTAGCCCAATTGCTGAGCGCGTGGTGCGTGAGTCCATCGAGTTCCTCCAGCGGGAACTATGCACGTCACAGGGCGCGTTCGCTGCTGCTCTAGATGCAGATAGCGACGGTGCTGAAGGTTTGTTCTACGCCTGGACGCCGGAGCAGGTCCGTCAGATCCTCAATCCCGCAGATGCAAGCTGGGTGATCGAACTCCTGGGGGTGACGCAGGAGGGCACCTTCGAACACGGCATGTCCACCCTGCAGCTACGCGTTGACCCACAGGATTGGCCACGATGGCGGAACCTGCGTGAGCGATTGCAGGCCGCGCGCCAGGAGCGAGTCCGACCGGCCCGTGACGACAAGGTCGTCACGGCCTGGAACGGTTTAGTGATAGCGGCCCTCGCGGACGCTGGTGCGATCTTCGACGAACCCAGCTGGGTGCAAACCGCGCACGACGCCGGGGGGTACCTGCGTGATCTGCACTGGGATGTGCAGACCCAGCGGCTGCGCCGCACCTCGCGTGATGGTGAGGTCGGCACCAGTTATGGAGTCCTGGAGGACTACGCAGACCTGGCCGAAGGGCTGCTGGCGCTCTACCAGGCCACCGGCGACCTGGCCACGCTGGACTGGGCCGGTGAATTGCTCACAGTGATCCAGCAGCACTTCAGTGACGGGGCCGGCGGCTTCTTCGATACCCCGGACGATGGTGAAACGCTCGTCCGGCGGCCGCGGGATCCGGCCGATGGCGCAGAACCCTCCGGCTGGCTCGCAGCTGCCCAGGCCGCGTTGACTTACGCCGCGCTGACGGGGGAGTTCGAATTCCGAGCCATGGCCGAGCGGGCGCTGGGTGTCGTGGCCGAACTCGGGCCGCGGGCTCCGCGCGCAGTGGGTACTGGTCTGGCTGCGACCTGTGCGCTGGTGAGCGGACCGATGCAGGTCGCGGTGGCCCTGCCGGGAGATGACGACGATCTGCTGCCCCTGGCCGGCGGTGAACTGGGTCGGGTTGCCAGACGAGGCACCCGACCAGGCATGGTGGTGGCCTGCGGATCAGCCGATTCCATGCCCCTGCTCCAGGGGCGACGGCCCGACGGCAACAGGCCGTTGGCGTACGTATGCCAAGGGTTTGTCTGCGATCTCCCGACCGCGGACGGGGCAATCCTGGCGAACCAGGTCGGAGCGCGGTCGTTCTCGGGGTAGCCTCAGGGTCTGTGGGGCTCTCTAACTTGGCGTACGGCGTCTATGAACGCCGACTCAAGTCGCAAATCCCCCCCGATCGCATACCGCGCCACGTTGGCGTGATCCTGGACGGTAACCGGCGCTGGGCCCTGGCCCAGGGTTCCAGTTCGTCTGCCGGCCATCGCGCAGGCGCCGCCAAGATCGTCGACTTCCTGGGCTGGTGTGATGACGTCGGTGTCGAGGTGGTCACCCTCTGGCTGCTCTCCACAGACAATCTCAATCGGCCGCAGCCCGAACTGCAGGCGCTCATGTCGATCATCGAAGACACCGTGCAGGGGCTGGTTGAGCAGGGTCGTTGGCGCCTGCACCCGGTGGGTGCCCTGGACCTGCTGCCGGACTCCACAGCGCGACTGCTGAAGGAGAGCCAGGAGTCCACGGCGGGAATCGCTGGTTCACTGGTGAATGTCGCGGTGGGCTACGGCGGTCGTCGCGAGGTGGTTGATGCAGTGCGCTCACTGCTGCAGGAGCATGCGTCCCAGGGAACATCCCTGGACGAGCTTGCCCAGTTCATCGACGTTGAACACATCGCAGAGCACCTCTACACGAAGGGGCAGCCGGATCCGGACCTGGTGATTCGCACCTCAGGCGAGCAACGCCTTTCCGGATTCCTCATGTGGCAAAGCGCGCACTCGGAGTTCTACTTCTGCGAGGCCTACTGGCCGGACTTTCGACACGTGGATTTTCTGCGCGCCCTGCGGGCCTACGCGGATCGTCACCGGCGCTACGGCGCCTAGTCGGCGTGTCGCCCGTGATCGACCTGACCAGGCCCTAGCCTCAACGACAAGGGTCTTAGAACAGCACCCTCCAGAGCAGCAGTCGTGATGCGGGGAGGTCTCGCCAGCTGTGATGTCCAGGCGCAAGACCTATGTGCTCGACACCTCCGTTCTGCTTTCTGACCCCCGCGCCTTAAGTCGCTTCGAAGAGCACGATGTCGTGATCCCCGTCGTCGTGGTGATCGAACTTGAGGCCAAGCGCAGTCACCCGGAATTGGGCTACTTCGCCCGTCAAGCACTGCGCATTCTTGACGACCTTCGTGTCCTGCATGGACGCCTTGACGCGCCGATGCCGATGGGCGATGTTGGTGGCACGGTTCGCGTCGAACTCAACCATGCGGATGTCAGTGTGCTGCCGCATGGCTTTCCCCTCGGCGAGAATGATTCGCGCATCCTGGCAGTCGCGCACAACCTCCGTTCAGACGGCTACGACGTGGTCTTGGTAAGCAAGGACCTACCGATGCGGGTCAAGGCGTCAGCCGTGGGTCTGGTCGCGGAGGAGTATCGCGCGGAATTGGTCCTGGAGACCGGTTACACCGGAGTGAGCGAGATCGACGTCTCAGATGCACACATCGATCGCCTGTTCGAGGACTCCGAGATTGATCTTGATATTGCCCGTGAGCTGCCCTGTCACATGGGTCTATTGCTCACCGGTAACCGACAGCATGCGCTGGGGCGTGTGACGCCCGAGAAGCGAGTGCGACTGGTGCGAGGTGATCGCGAAGTTTTCGGTATCCACGGTCGCAGCGCCGAACAGCGCCTTGCGCTGGACCTGCTGCTTGATCCCGATATTGGGATTGTTTCCTTGGGAGGTCGCGCCGGCACAGGCAAGAGCGCCCTGGCCCTGTGCGCTGGACTTGAGGCTGTGTTGGAACGTCGGTCCCACCGCCGGGTGATCGTGTTTCGACCCCTGTTCGCAGTAGGTGGGCAGGATCTTGGCTACCTACCGGGCAGTGAGCAGGAGAAGATGACGCCGTGGGGGCAGGCGGTATTCGACACGCTCGATGCGATCACCTCCCCGGCAGTCGTCGAAGAGATCCTTGATCGTGGCATGCTGGAAGTCCTGCCACTCACGCACGTGCGGGGACGCTCGCTGCATGACTCCTTCGTCATCGTGGATGAGGCCCAGTCGCTAGAGCGCAATGTGCTGCTGACGGTCCTTTCGCGCTTGGGTCGCGATAGCCGTGTCGTGCTGACCCATGACGTTGCCCAGCGCGACAACCTGCGGGTGGGCCGGCACGACGGAGTGGTTGCGGTTATCGAGAAACTCAAGGGACACCCACTCTTCGCCCACATCACGTTGACTCGTTCGGAGCGCTCACCGATCGCTGCACTGGTCACCGAAGTGCTGGAGCAGGGCGACCTCTGAGATGTGAGGCAGATCACAGCCGGCCATAAAGGGGTGACCCATGACCGGCAAATGGTGGGGGCACTTACAGTGATGGGAACGTGAACCAAGGCCTGTCGACTGTGGAGGAACGGTGCTAAGCGGCATTTCGCCCCGCCTGCGAGCCATTGGGCTCGCGGCACTCACTGGCGTGCTGGCAGTCGCCCTCGTTTCAACAGGCATCGGCCAAGCGGCCCATGCTCAACCAAAGCCCGCCCTGGCACCGATGGCTCCCGACGACGATCCGACCCTGGGTGGTGGCCAGCCGCCGGCGGAGGACTTCATTGACGATGAGCGACTAGTGCGTGAGTTGATGCATGCGCAGAGCCAGGACGCCGGTGGGGACCTTCGCGGATTCAGACCGAGCCTGTATCAAGGCCGGTGGTTTGCACCCAGGTACGAACGGGTCCGCAAATGCATCAGCTGGCGCGAGAGCCACCACAAATATGAAGCGGTGAGCCGTGGCGGCCTGTATCGCGGTGCGTACCAGATGAGTAGCGCTCTCGGCATCGGTGCGACCTGGATGATGCAGAAGGAGGTCCGCCGCGACTTCGGCGATGTTGGTCTGGAATTACTTCAGCAACTGCGGCAGATGCCCATCAACCAGTGGAACCGGTACTGGCAGGACCGAGCCTTCTACGTGATCTATCGCATGGGCAAGGGCGCCAAACACTGGCGAAGCGATGTTTACAACTGCAAGTTGAAAAAGAAGAAGAAGCGCAACTAGGTCGGTTGGCCGACCGGAATACGCGCAATCATCGGCTTCATGGTCTCGGCGAAGAAATCATTGCCCTTGTCGTCGACAACGACGAAGGCCGGGAAGTCACGTACCTCGATGCACCACACGGCTTCCATCCCAAGTTCGGGGAAGTCCAGCACTTCGACCTTAGTGATGTTGTCCTGAGCCAACCGAGCCGCCGGTCCGCCGATGGAACCCAGGTAGAAGCCGCCATTGGCGCGGCAAGCCTCTGTGACGGCCTTGGAGCGGTTGCCCTTAGCGAGCATGACGAAGGATCCCCCTGCCTTCTGGAAGGAATCGACGTAGCCGTCCATCCGCCCCGCGGTGGTGGGCCCAAAGGACCCCGAGGCATAGCCAGCTGGTGTTTTGGCAGGACCGGCGTAGTAGACCGCGTGATCGCGCATGTATTCGGGCAGTGGTTCGCCCCGATCCAACATGGCCTGCATCCGTGCATGGGCCAGATCACGTGCCACCACCAGTGAGCCGGTCAGGCTCACGCGCGTGCGGATGGGAAGTTCATGGAGTTGGCGTCGAATTTCATCCATCGGCTGATTGAGGTCAATGGGAACGACGTTGCCATCGAACTGGGATTCATCGATCTCGGGTAGGTAGTGGCCGGGCTCACGCTCGAGAGCTTCCAGGAAGACGCCTTCAGCGGTGATGCGTGCGAGGGCCTGACGATCCGCCGAGCAGGAAACAGCGATTGCGACGGGGCAGGATGCTCCATGTCGGGGTAGCCGAATCACGCGTACGTCATGGCAGAAGTACTTGCCACCGAACTGCGCACCGATGCCGAACTCCTGCGTCATCCGCCAGACCTGCTGCTCCATCTCCAAATCACGGAATGCGTGCCCGGACTCCGAGCCGTGCACCGGCAGGGTGTCGAGGTAGCGCGCACTGGCGTACTTGGCGACCTTGAGTGCGTACTCCGCACTCGTGCCACCGACGACCACGGCAAGGTGGTACGGCGGGCATGCTGCGGTGCCGATCGAGCGCAGCTTTTCGTCCAGGAATCGCGCGAAGGCATCCGGATTCAGCAGCGCTGCGGTCTCCTGATACAGAAAACTCTTGTTCGCACTACCACCACCCTTCGCCATGAAGAGGAACTCATAGGTCGCTTCATGCCCCGCGTGAGTATTGGCGTAGAGCTCGATCTGTGCCGGCAGGTTCGTCCCGGTGTTGCGTTCGGTGAACATCGTCAATGGTGCCAACTGCGAGTACCGCAGGTTCAACTGCTGGTAGGCGTCATAGATGCCACGCGCGAGGTGTTCCTCGTCTCGTCCCTGGGTCCACACCTGCTGCCCGCGCTTGCCCATCACGATTGCCGTACCCGTGTCCTGACACATCGGCAGAATCCCGCCCGCCGAGATATTGGCGTTCTTGAGCAGGTCCAGTGCCACGAAACGGTCGTTGGAACTGGCCTGCGGATCCGCCAAGATCGCTGCCAACTGGGCAAGGTGCCCTGGGCGTAACAGGTGCGAGATATCTCGAATGGCCTCGAAGGCTAGGCGTCGTAGCGCTTCTGGCTCTACTTCCAGGAAGGTGCGTCCCGCCGCCTGCACGGTGCGAACACCATCTGCGGTGATCAATCGATAGGGCGTGGAGTCCTCGCCGAGCGGCAACAGGTCTTCGTAGGCGAATTCCGGCACGCCGACAGCGTAGTCGCGCCCACGCTCGGTAGCAGGTCCCGCGCTCGGGGTGCTAGGCCGAATCCGCAGGTGCGCGGTGTTCGCTGATCATCTCTCGAATGGTGCCGCTCTTAGCCCGCATGACGATGGAGTGCGAGACCGAGCCTTGGGGGCGGTAACGGATACCGCGGAGCAATTCCCCGTCGGTGATACCCGTAGCGCAGAAGAAGATGTTCTCACCGGTCACCAGGTCGCGGGTGGTGAGCACCTGTTCTAGGTCCAGGCCAGCCTCCATTGCCCGGCGACGTTCGGCGTCATCACGGGGCCAGAGCCGCCCCTGGATCTCACCGCCCATGCAGGCGAGCGCACAAGCAGCGATGATGCCCTCAGGGGTGCCTCCGATACCCGCGAGCAGATCGACACCTGTTCCGGCGCGCGCAGCCATGATCGCCCCGGCTACGTCCCCATCGCTGATGAACTTGATGCGCGCTCCAGCACGCTGCACCTGATCGACGAGTTCTGCATGCCGCGGCCGGTCCAGGATGCAGACCGTGAGGTCCGCCACCGCCTCGCCCTTGCATTTGGCGATCTGCTCGAGGTTCCATCCAATGGGTGCAGTGATATCGATAGCCGAGGAGCAATCGGGACCAACCACCAACTTCTCCATATAGAAGACGGCACTGGGATCGAACATGGCACCACGCTCGGCCACCGCGATCACGGAAATTGCATTGCCCATGCCCTTTGCAGTCAGTGTGGTGCCATCGATGGGATCCACGGCGACGTCGGCCTCCGGACCGCTGCCATCACCCACTCGTTCGCCGTTGAACAGCATGGGTGCATCGTCCTTCTCACCCTCGCCGATCACTACGACACCATTCATGGAAACCGAACCGATGAATCGGCGCATCGCATTGACTGCCGCTGCATCGGCACCGTTCTTGTCTCCGCGTCCCACCCAGCGCGCTGCCGCCATCGCACCGGCCTCGGTTACGCGCACCAGCTCGAGAGCCAGATTGCGGTCCGGGACCTCCGGCTCAGGTCGGGATCGGCCTGCAGTGTCCGTGTTCACCATGGGGCCTCCTTCTGCTGCTTTTCACCGCATCGTGCTCTCGCAGTGATCTAGGCCACAGTAGTCCCCAGACCTCGTCCGATTCGCGATCCTGCGACGAACTGTCAGGATGGTGAGGTGAGTGAGCAGCCGGTACCGACCGGTCAGCCGAACGCTCGCCTGCGCCAGACCATCGGTGACATGGTCCGTTCGATGATCGTGGTTTTGGTTGTCGTAGGTGCGCTGCTCGCAGTGACCTGGCGACCCCAATCGGAGGCCATCAAAGTCGTCGACGTGCAACCGGTGTTGACGATTGCGCAGATGCAGGCCCCATTCACGCCGCTTCAGCCCATCGGGCAGAACGGACTGCAGCCCACGAGTGTGCGGTGGGAGCCCACAAAGGCCTCTGGACAGGTTCCGGTATGGCATGTGGGCTATGTCGTGGACGGGCGCGAATACCTCCAGGTATCGCAGTCCACATCGGCGGAAAAACCGTCTCCATCGGCATCCTGGTCGTGATCTCGCAGTCCACCTCGGCGGACTCGCAGTACCTCGCAGAGCAGACGTCCGGCGGGCAGCCCGAGCAGGAGGTCACGATTCAAGGTCAGGCCTGGACGCTCTGGACCTCCGTTGATCGCAGCAGTCTGGTACGCCAGGTCGATGGGGTGACCACCATTGTTGGTGGCACCGTGCCCATCGAGCGACTGCGTTCTATCGCTGCGTCATTGGGGAGCGCGTAGGCCACACCTGAGCATTCGCCTTTGTCCTAGTCGTCCGTATTGGCCGTATTGGCCTTGTTGGCACTGACATTGGCTGATGCTTGCTTGTCCTCAGCGGAGTCGGCGATGACTCGGGCAATGCTCGCCTGTGCTTGGTCAAGCCAAACCTGGCAGATGCGAACGAGCTCCTCACCACGTTGCCAGCGCCGCAAACTTTCCTCCAGGCCCAAACCACCGACCTCGAGTTCGGTCACGATCGCCTGGAGTTCGTCACGAGCCTGCTCGAAGGGCAGCGTTGAGTCAGCTGAACCGTCCTTTATTGCCTTCGCCATGCCATCACCTCGTCGAATGGGGAACCGTTATATGGGGAACCGTTGTATAGGGAACCCTTTTATGGGGAACTGTCTACTCAAGGTCGGTGGCACCTGCTTCGGAGTCTGCGACCACAACCGGTAGTTCACCCTGCGCGAGCCGCAGCTGCAGCCGTGTTCCGATTGGTGCCTGCGCCGCATCTCGGAGCACCATTCCATCCGTGCGTACGGCAATCGCATACCCACGTTCCAATGTCGCCTGCGGTGACAGTGCCTGAAGTTGGGCCTGAAGGTGCGCCAGGGTCATTTCGGCGGACTCCAGCCGGGTAGCCATGGCACGGCGAAGTCGTGCCCTGCGATCTTCAATGAGTCGACCGGCCTGCTCGGTGTGTCCGGTGAGTTGCCGGCGACCGCGTGCGGCTAAGCCGGCAATCAGGTCCACCTGTTCCCGCCAGGAAGGCACGATCCGTTTGGCGGCATCGGTTGGAGTCGACGCTCGAAGGTCGGCAACGAAATCCAGCAGGGGCACATCCTGTTCGTGCCCGATTGCGCTGACCACAGGGGTGCCGCAGCCAGCTACCGCGCGGATCAATGTTTCGTTGCTAAAGGGCAGGAGATCCTCGACGCTGCCCCCACCGCGGGCAATAACGATCACGTCGACTGCAGGGAGTGCATCCAGTTCGCGCAGAGCGGCCACGACTTCGCCGACGGCTTGCGAGCCCTGCACCGCAACCTCGCGCACCTCGAAGGCAATCCCAGGCCAGCGTTCCCATGCATTGACCTGCACATCATGTTGGGCCGCACTGTTGCGCCCGCAGATAAGACCGATGCGGTTCGGCAGGAAGGGCAGTTTCTGCTTGCGTTCGGGTGCGAAGAGTCCTTCAGCCGCCAGTGTTGCGCGGAGCGCCTCGATCTGTGCCAAGAGTTCGCCGATTCCCACCGCACGGATCTGGCGAGCTCGGAACTGCAGGTCGCCGCGGCCCGTCCAGTAGGTGGGCTGGGCATGGACGATCAGGCGCTGACCTGCGCTCAGCGGTGGCTGCAGGCTTTCGACAAGACTGGTTTCGACGACGACGGTGAGTGACATGTCCGCTTCGATGTCCCGAAGTCGCAGGTATTGCAGGCGACCCCCCGGTCGCGGACGAAACTCGGCCACCTCGCCGTCCATCCAGATCGCACCGAGGCGACCGATCCAAACCTTGACCGCATTGGCAACATTGCGCACCGGTACCGGTGCGTCGGCCGAACTCTCCAGGGCCACGGAAGGCGAGCGTAGGCGCAGTCGTGACTCTGCGCCTACGATGAAGAGGTGCCCAGCCCCAAAAAGGTCCTCCTGGCTTCCCCACGCGGCTATTGCGCCGGCGTCGATCGAGCCGTCATCACCGTCGAGAAGGCGCTCGATCTCTATGGAGCCCCGCTGTACGTGCGCAAGCAGATCGTGCATAACAAGCATGTGGTCGAGCAGCTCGAGGCCAAAGGGGCGATCTTTGTCGACGAGTTGGATGCCGTGCCAGAGGGTTCGACGGTCGTGTTTTCGGCTCACGGGGTAGCGCCCTCAGTGCACGAAGAGGCCGCCGCGCGCCAGTTGAAGACCATTGATGCCACCTGTCCACTGGTCACCAAAGTGCACGCAGAGGCGCGACGCTTCTCCTCAGAGGGCTATCGCATCGTGCTAATCGGCCACGAGGGCCATGAAGAGGTCGTTGGGACTATGGGTGAGGCACCCGAGGCCATCACCCTGGTACAAACTCCTGCGGAAGCTGCGGAAGTGGAATTGTCGAGCACCGACAAATTGGTCTGGCTCTCCCAGACCACGCTTTCCGTTGACGAAACCATGCAGACCGTTGATGTGCTGAGTGATCGTTTTCCAGCCCTGGTGAGCCCGCCCAGTGACGACATCTGTTACGCGACACAGAATCGTCAGGCGGCAGTGAAGACCATTGCTCCGCAGTGCGATGTTGTTGTAGTTGTCGGTTCGGGGAATTCCTCGAACTCGGTGCGTCTGGTTGAAGTAGCGCTCGAAGCTGGCGCGAGGAGTTCCTACCGAGTCGATAATGCCGGTGAGTTGCAGGAAGACTGGTTCAGTCAGGCAACGACAGTGGGCGTCACCAGTGGGGCTTCCGTTCCCGAAGATTTGGTTACTGCTGTTCTTGCCTGGCTCGCCGAGCGAGGGTTCTCCGACGTGGAATCAGTGAGTGCCGCTGAGGAGACTCTGGTCTTTGCTCTGCCACCGGAATTGCGCAAAGACATCAAGGCTCGCGGCGCGACCGCACAAGGACAATAACGAGCCCGATAACAGCAGCTCCCAGGATCCACGGCCAGTTACGGCCCAATCCGAGAAACATCGCCAGACCTCGCTCGATGATGCCTCCCTGCACGCCCACCTGTCCGACGGTTGCCGCGGCAATCAACGCCGCCAGCGGTGGTGCGATGACGGCTACTGGCGCGTCTGCAGGGCTCAGGGTGAGGGCCACGTAGACCGTGGAACAGACCAGGGCGATCCCGGTCCACCAACCGATGCCACTGCCGGTGATCAGAGCCTCGAGTGCACCGACAACCATGGTGGTGCCGATGACGACCAGATAGGCGATGCCGCCGCGCAACCCGCGCCGCGACCGCGTTGGTTGGCGGTTGCTGCGGGAGCGCCGACCGCGACCTGCTGACCGCCGGGACCCATCCGCATCGTCCTTGGGTGCGGACCGCCGAGCCGGTTCCTCTCGCTCGGCCTCCTGATCGATCGGACTGCGGACTGTGCGCAGTTTGCGCGCCTGATCGGGACGAAGGGCGGGTGTAGCCGTGGCGTCGATCACGTAGTAGCTGCGAAAGAGGCGACCGGTCGCACCGGAAGCCGAAGCCGCCATTGCTGGCTCAGCCTGCACTGACTCCTCCTGGATCCACACCTCAGCCGGGGGTTCCTCTTGGAGTTCCTGCTTCGGGCGAGGGTTGACCGCGGGCTCTTCCTCTTGAAACAGATCCCAGAAGCCATCGTCACCGCCGCTCGCAGTGCCCCTTGCCTCGTCCACGTCGGTACGCTAACCGATCGCAGCCGGCACTGGAGATGCCGAGGGCTTGAGAAGTCTTCAGCAACTCCGCGCCTGCGAGTCCAGGAGTTTGCTGCAGATCGCACTCAGCATGTCCCGCTCGTCAGCAGTGAGTCGCGACCAGAACCGTTCTTCGACCTGAGCCAAGATCACAGGGGCGGCCTCTGCCAGTAGTTCCAAGCCCTGGTCTGTGACTTCAACGGTGACATCGGTGGGCGAGTTGCGCCTGCGTTCGACTAGACAGCGGTCTTCGAGTCGATCGACGAGCCGGGTGAGAGCACTGGGACTGCGAGACACCGCACGCGCCAGCGGAGCCATCCGTAGGCACTGTTCGTCAGCGGAGGATAGGTGGAGAAGCGCATCCACGTCGGTATAGCCGACGTTGAGATGCTGCTGAAGTTCGTTGTCGACATGAGCCAAGACAGAACTCGCCGCCTTGCGGAAGTTGTTCCATGCCTGACGATCGGCTTCTGGCCGAGCCAGCCAAATGTTCTTTGCCGATCGGCGCGCACTCATGCCCCAGTATTGCGCATGCAATACGACCCTGCTATGTTGCACGCACAACAGCTATTGCATATACAAGAGAAAGGAGGAGTCACCGTGGCAAACACCTCAGCACCCGCCGCGAAAACGTCCACCGCTATGAATGGCAAGCGATTTGGGCTGGCCGTACTTGCAGCCGCAGTCCTTAACCTGATCGCCTACGCGGTCGGCTCATTGGCTGGCGCGAGCTGGGTCGCCAACGGACAATCCATTACCTGGATCATGGTGATCCTCGCCACGCTGTTTCCGATGGCGGTAGGTGGCGCGATTACCTACCTGTTGTCGCGCCGTTGGGGCAAAGCAACGACGGTGATGGCCTGGATCGGCCTAGCCTTCGGCATCGTCACCCTGCCAGCACCTCTGTTCGCAGCTGAGAATGCCGCTGCTGGCCTGTCACTGGCGTCCATGCACGTGATCACCGGCGTGGTGTGGTTCCTCGCGGTGCGCCCTGGGCGCTCAGTCGTCGCCGGCTGAGTGGCTGTGGCCTTCACAGACGAGGAAGTGGAATACATCCGAAGTCAGCCTTTGGCTCGGGTGGCGACTGTCTCAAGAGACGGGCAACCGGATGTAGTTCCGGTGTCCTTCGAGTTTGATGGGTCGCACTTCTATGTGGGCGGCTTCGCACCCGAGCGGACGAGGCGTACGCGCAACATCAAGGAGGGAAACGACAAGGTCGCCTTAGTCATCGACGACCTGGCCTCTATCAGTCCGTGGAGGCCTCGTTACCTTCGCGTCTACGGGACCGTAGAACTGGTCGATCGAACGACTGATACTGGCTCCACGCTGGTCATGAAGATCACCCCTGAGGTTTCCTGGAGTATGAACCTCGCAGGTCAGTGGAGTCCAGGCAGTGGGGACGTCCCGAAGGCCCGAAAGGCAAGCCACCAGCCACTCTGAAATGATCTGGGCACTATGGCGCTCACCATCGGCATCGTCGG
>CAZKFI010000050.1:0-17675 GCA_964551975.1 uncultured Bifidobacteriaceae bacterium
TGAGTCACTGAAGGAACTGCAGGAGGAGCGGCGCAAAGCGACCGAGTCGGCGTCTCCGAAGTCTTCGAAGTGAGCGCTACTCAGTTACCACGGTCACCCGGCGGATCTCCGGATCGGTGAAGATGTCGTACTCGTCAGTGCTGCGGGTTGAGAACTCACTGACGATGGCGCCCTCAGGACCAGCCTGAAACCAGTGCAAGGTGTCTGGATAGATGGTGTGCTGGTCGCCGGCGTGGAGGACGATCTCGTGCCAGGCGGTGAACACCCCACGATCTTTACGCGCAGGGTTGGCCTTGGGATTGGCTGTGGGCTGGCCCTCCACATAGAGATAGACGGTGCCCTTGCGGCATCGGAAGGTCTCTTCCTTTCCCTGCTCAGTACCCACTGAGACATGGCGGTGCTCGGGACAGGTTTGATGGGGGAGCAACACGATGTCCTTGGCGCAGACCCGATCGGTGTTGACGTAGACGATGAGTTGCAGGCCGGTGTTCTCCAGATCGGACAGTCCAAAGTCCGATACTTCGATATTCCCCCGTTCCTGGTCACTGAGCGCGATACCTGCGTCGGCGAACTGCTGGGCGGTCCACTCCTGTGATCGCCGGATTTGATCCTGGGTCAGTGCCATGGTCACTCCTTCAGGTGCGTTGTACTGCTGGCCTTGCCGCGGTCAGTCGGGGATCACCTCACCGGGGTCCCCCACATAGGCAATGAGGTCTCCGGTCATACAGACCTGCCCAGGCGCAGCCATAATCCGCAGCAGCACTCCCACCTCGGCGGACTCCACGTCGACCTGCGCCTTATCCGTCTCAACCAAGAGCAGTGGCTCACCGATAGCCACGGGGTCACCCACAGCCTTGTGCCAGCTGACCACTTCCATCTCGTCTGAGGTCTGGCCGAGTGCTGGCAGACGAATCTCATGTGCCACGGTGGCTACCCCTTCACCAACTGTCGGATTCCCTGCGCGATGCGTTCCTGACTTGGCACGACGGCCTGCTCCAAAACCGGTGCCACTGGCAGCGGTACGTCGTGGGCCGCAATACGCAGAATCGGTGCGCGCAGTGCGGAGAAGCGCTCACCGGCCACGCGTGCGGCAACCTCAGCTCCCCAACCGCCGGTGAATGTGTCCTCATGGGCGATGACCAATCGCCCAGTCTTGTCGACGGATCGGTAGATGGTGTCGACGTCCAGCGGCAGTAGTGAGAGTGGATCAATGACCTCGCAGTCGATGCCCTCAGAGGCGAGCTGTTCGGCTGCGGCAAGGCAGCGGTAGAGCGTCAGGTGGGTGGCCACGACCGTTACCGAGGTGCCGGGGCGCTTGATGATCGCCTTGCCAATCGGCACCAGGTACTCCTCGGTTGGCACATGCGCCGTCAGATCCATGCCGCCGGCACTTTCCCGGCCCTTGCTGCCGTAGAGGAGCTTGTGTTCGAACACCAGTACCGGATCATCATCGCGAATGGCCGACTTCATGATGCCCTTCGCGTGGTAGGCGTCCGAGGGGCAGACCACCTTTAACCCGGGTACGTGGATGAAGTAGCTCTCCGGGGACTGACCATGTTGGGCGCCTCGATTGGCGGTCCCCACTGGGCAGCGCAGAACGAGCGGCACGGTCATCTTGCCGCCCGACATGTAACGGATCTTGGCTGCCTGATTGACGATTTCATCCATACATTCGAAGACGAAATCGGCGTACTGCAGGTCAGGGATCGGGCGCATACCCATGAGGGCCGCACCTACAGCTGTGCCTGCGATGGCCTTCTCGCTGATCGGGGTATCGATGATGCGCTCCCGCCCAAACTTCTCCGGCAGGCCGAGATAGACACCGAACGCACCACCGAATCCACCTGGGATGCCGATGTCCTCACCAATAAGGAAGACCCGTTCATCGCGGGCCATCTCCTCGGCAATCGCCTCACGGATCGCTTCGCCGATGGAGAGCCTGCGCCCGCTGGATGGCTCAAAGGTGCTGGCAGCGTTCATGCGGAGGTACCCATTGAGGCGATGGGAAATGGCATGGCGTAGGCGTCACTGAATGCGTCATCGGGATCAGGATCCGGTGAGTTGCGGGCAAACTCCACCGCGTCGTCCAATTCCTGCTCAACCGCTGCCTGCATTTGGGCCAGTTGTGCATCGTCTGCGTAGTTGGCCGCACGCAAGGCAGCCTCCATGCGCACCAGCGGATCCCGCGGCTTCCACACTTCTTCCTCGTCACGTTCCCGGTACTTGCGAGCATCACCACGACTATGACCGGCGAATCGATACGTGAGTGCCTCGATCAGAGTGGGTCCGGCACCGGATGCTGCGCGTTCGCGTGCCTGGTGCACTGCCGCACGCACCGCCACCGGGTCCATGCCATCAACAGTGAACGCTGGAATGCCATAGCCGGCCGCACGTTCGGCAACGCTGGGTACAAGTGTCGTCAGGTGGTAGGCAGTGGAGGCACCGTAGAGATTGTTCTCGCAGATGTAGATGATCGGGAGCTGCTGGACCGCTGCGAAGTTCACGCCCTCGTGGAATGCACCCTCGTTGGTCGCACCCTCTCCGAAGAAGCAGGCCGCGACCTGACCGGACCGCTGCAGTTTGAAGGCCAACCCCATGCCGGTCACGATGCTGACGCCGCCGGCGACGATCGCTATGGCGGGGACCATGCCGACCTCCGGATCACCCAGATGCATCGAGCCCCCCTTGCCGCCGCAGCAGCCGGTGGCCTTGCCGTAGAGCTCAGCCAGCGCCGCACGCATGGTGACGCCCTTGGCGATCGCGTGACCGTGAGGCCGGTGGGTCGAGGTGATCCAGTCCTGTGGCTGAAGGGCGGCGCAAACGCCTACCGCGACCGCCTCCTGGCCCTGGTACTGGTGGACAGTTCCGGGCAATTCGCCCTTAAGGAAGAGCTGGTAGACCTTGTCCTCGAACCGACGGAGCCGAACGAGCTCTATATATAGGTGATGGGCCTGCTCTCGGGTCAGACCCGTGAGGTCGATGGCCGGCTCACTGGAGTGGGTCATGCCACCGCCTCCATGTTCCTGGCCCGTCCGGTGCCGCCGTAGAGACGGATCAGATCCCGGACAGCCTCGGTGATCGCTGCCTTTCCGGCCTCCAGGAAGTCCGTCTCCTTATGGGAGCCGACCAGGTCATGGACGGACTCCTGCCCAGTCCAGGTGGCGGCGTTGGCCTGAACCGCCTCAAGGAACGTCTTTTTCAGGCGGGTGCCGACGTTGAACTTGGCCACGCCCGCTGCAATCGCCGCGGTGACGTCTGCCGGCGGAAAGCCCGTGCCACCGTGGATCGCTAGGGGGATCTCGACGGCCGCGCTGATGGCCTGCAGTCGAGGCAGGTCGATCGTGGCCGTGCCGCTGGTTAGCAGGTGCACATTGCCCACGGCTACCGCCAGGGCGTCCACTGCGGTGGCCGCGACGAAGTCGCGGGCCTGGTCTGGGTCCGTCATGTAGGCGTGCGCGTCCTGCACCGTCCCACCGATGTAGTCCGGCAGTGAACCGAACTCGGCCTCGACGGCCACACCCACCGGATGGGCTGCTTGGACCAGGGTCGCTACCGCCTCCTGTGCCTCACCCACCGGCCAACGATGGCTGTCGATCATCACGGCGTTGAAGCCGCAGTCGATTCCTCGGATGGCCTGCTCCAGCGTGTGCGTCTCGTTGAGTAGGAATGCCGCGGGTACCGAGCAATCTTCGAGCAACGTCCGCCCCATGGCGCCGAGGAATGGGATGCCTCGGTGATCAAGCCAGGAGTCGGCGAGCATGGTGGCTCCGAATCCGACGATCACCGGGGCTTGCTCAGCTTCGGCGGCGGCGAGCACTGCCTCGAATGAGTAGCTGTCCCAGCTTTCGAAATAGCCCAGGGCGTATCCCTGCGCGCGTGCGTGGTTGAGCAGTTCGGGTAGGGCTACCAGGGTCATAGAGTCCTCGAGGATGCCTTCGCGATCGACGTACCCTCAGGCTAGTACCTCGAGGGGCACCTGCGCCATGACCTCACGCGCCTCGTCGTCGCTATAGAGCGTTGAGTGGCAACCCAAACCGCGACACACCGATGCACCAAGTGCCGCCGCGTAGCGCAGGGTGTCGGCGATGGGCCAGTTCCGCAGAATTCCCAGCACCACGCCAGCCATGAACGCATCCCCGGCACCTGATCCGTCGATGAACTCGACCGGGAGCGGTGCGATGCGCAGTACCTGGTCGCCGTCGGCATAGAGCGCACCTCCCGAGCCGCAGGTGATGACAACCCGCGGGCAGCCCCATTGCAGGAGGACCTTCGCCTGCTCGACCGGGTCCAACGCACCGGTGATGACCGCTGCCTCGTCTTGATTGGGAAGGAACCAGTCGACATACGGCATCAGCGGACGGACGCGTTCGGCGGTTCCCGGCGTACCTAGGGGAACGGCAACATCCAGCAACACGATGCTGCCAGCGGCACGGGCTCGCTGCAGGACTGGCAGAAGGTCGTCGGCGAGCAGGCCCGGCAGGAGGAGGTATCCGCCGACAATGAGAATGTCTGCGTCCTGCGCCCCCCGGTCGACATCCTGTGCTGTGAACTCGGCATTCGCGCCGAAGCAATGCAGGAAGCGTCGATCATCTCCGGCGAGCGAGAGCACCACGGTCTGCGAGGTTGGTGAGGTAGTGCTGTAGGTGATCGTCGAGGTATCAACACCGCCCGCGATGAGCTCATCAACCAGCTGCTGCCCCAGACCGTCGGCTCCGACCCGCCCGCTTATCCGCACCCGCACACCAAGTTCGGCAAGGTCAAGGCCGGTGTTCGCCGCACAGCCCCCAGACTGGTAGAGCGGTGGGTCGATGGAGACCAAAATCCCGGGCTTGGGTAGCTCGGGCAACGGGGGAACGAAGAGGTCGGATACCAGGATTCCCGCGCAGGCAACCAGGGGTTCGGACGTACTCACCCGTGCAGTGTTGGCCAAGGCAGCCTCGAGGTCAAGTACTTCCACGGCGGACGCCGGTGACCTACGCTGCCGCCATGTCGCGTAATCCTTTGGGTATCCACTCCTTCGTTTGGGTCGGCCAATGGACCCCTGACCAGTGTGAGTTCGCCATCACGAGCACGGTCACAGCGGGCTACGACCTCATCGAGATCTCCGGCATGCAACCGGATGCCATTGACATCGGTCATACCCGGGATGCCCTGACGCGAGCCGGGTTGGCCTCGACGGTCACCCTCGGGCTGCCGGTTTCCGGCGACATCAACTCCGAAGACCCAGCACGGATCGAAGAGGGTCGCCGAATTCTCATGTCGGCACTGGATCTCACTTCAGGGATCGGCTCCGATTTCCTCGGTGGCGTGATCTTTGGAGCGCTCAACAAGTACGACCTACCCACGACCGATGCCGCTCGACGCAATAGCGCCGCGGTCATACGGGAGATCGCTCAAGAGGCGAAGGGTCGCGGGGTGCGCATCGGCCTTGAGTTCGTCAATCGCTACGAGAGCAACCTGCTCAACACGGTGCAGCAGACACTGGACTACATCGATCTGGTCGGTGAGAGCAATGTCTATGTCCATGCCGACATGTATCACATGAACATCGAGGAGCGAAACTTCCGCGAGCCATTGCTGGCATGCGGTGACCGACTGGGCTACATCCATATCGGCGAGTCAAACCGTGGATATCTGGGAACCGGCACTATTGACTTCGATGAGGTGTTCGGTGCGCTTAATGAGATGCACTACACCGGGGCCATTACCTTCGAATCCTTCTCTTCACGAATTGTGGACGACAAACTGGCCGTGGCCCTGTGCGTCTGGCGTGATCTCTGGGAGGACAGCATGGAACTGGCCCGGCACGCCAAAGGGTTCATCGAGCAGCGACTGGCCGCCTGACCGGTACAAACCCGCGAACCAGGAGCAGCAGGACGATCGAGACCGTACCGGTGATGAGCAGGCCCAACGACCAGTCTGCGAGGGCGTCTGTCCCAGCAAGCACGTAGTGCATGGTTGCCAGGGGCCAGGCGATGTAAGCAAGGAGGTGCGAACGCTTGAAGAGCGTGGCGCCAGCCTTTCCAAGTTTGGTTCGCAGTCGACCCAGCACGGTTACTGGCAGCAAAGTCCACAGGGCCACTGTGCCCAGGCCCACGGCAATCGGCTCCCACGGAGAGGTAAAGGGGATGAGTACCTGACCAAGAGTGAACGTCATGACCGGGTCGATCAGCAGCAGACCGAAGTGCAGGACGAGGAATCCCACGGCCAGAGCCCCAAGCCAGCGATGCATCATGAACAGGGACTTTGGTGAGGCATGCTCGGCGAGCAGTCGCGTGCGAAGTAGGAGTCCCCACACCACGACGCAGGTCAGCAAACTCCAGGCCACCAGACCGCTGGCTCGGATCGCAAGCCAGGTCCAGGGCAGTTCCAGGACGGCGTTAAGCATTGGCGTACTCCCTCTGCTGAATGATCGTGGTTGGTTCGGTGGCAGTTCCGAAGAGATAAGCCGCGGAGTTCGTACCCTGCGACCACTCTTCGTAAGTGCGCTGCCCGCGGACGAGAGCCATCGTTGCCATCGCTTCGGCCTGCCAAGCCGACGGGGCAAAGACCGTTGCCTGCACCACATCGGTCGCCGACGGTGCGCCGGTTTGCGGATTGATGAGGTGGTGTCGACCCTGCCAGCGGCGCCGCAGGATGGATGAGGTGGCAACCCCTTGCCCGCTCGGATCGAGAATTCGCTCGGCCACCACCGGAGATTCCGTCAAGCGGTCGTCCCTGATGCCAATCGTCCAGGGCTCACCGTCGCAGGTGCCTCGGGCGGCGGCATCACCGCCGAGGTTGACCAGCACTCCGGTCGCACCCGCTGCCATCAACTCTGCGCTGATGATGTCGGCCGCTAGGCCCTTGCCGATTCCCCCCGGATCCAGGGCGAGGTGCGCTGGGAGGCTCACCGTGGACTCGTCCACGACCACGTCCGCCATACCCGGGGCGGCTCGAAGGTCTCGTGGCAGCGCTCCCGGGCCCCCAGTGGTGATCAGGTTGAAGTCCATGTCGTAGCCCAACGAGACCATCGAACGCAGGACCGTCGGGTCGAAGGCTCCCTGGGTCCACGACCATGCATCCTGCATTCGGCGCACCAGCAGGCCCAGGTCTGCGCTCACCGGAACTGCACCAGTGCCAGCCTGTGCATTGAGCTGCATCAACTCGCTGTCGCTACGAAAGCGAGTCCAGCACTGCTCAAGAAGTTCCACCCTGCGCATCCCCAGTTGCGCGAGCTGCTGCGCAATGCTGGAGGTCTGCGCTGACACCAGAATCTGTGCGTGAGAACCCATGGCACGACCCTGGACCTCAGCCGTACCCGCACCTGGTGGGCCGGCGTGCTCCTGCATCAGCTTCATGACCTCAACTACTTTGCGTGGTGGTTTTCGGTTGCTGTGGTTTGGCCGGCTTGCGATTGCGCGGCTTGTCCTGCTTCTTTCCGCTCTGGGCCGCAGGCGCTTGGGCAGCAACCTGCTGGGCTGTTACCGGCGCTGGCTGAGCCAGAGCAATCCGCAGGTTCAATTGAGCGGCTACCTCATCCAGTTGCGCTCGGTAGTCGGCCAATTGGGTCGCCTGGTCCTGCAGGGCGGATGCATAGGCATCGAGTTCCGCCTGTGAGTAGCCAACGGTCGTGGTGGCCTCGGCCGATGACTCTGCAGCTGACGTGTCCGCAGCGGCAGCCTCCCGGATGCCGATCACACCCACCAGACCCAAGCAGGCGGCTACGGAAAGTCCCGTTGCCAGCACCATGTCACCGGATGACTTGCTGTTCCGCCTAGTCGTCGTCATCGTCGTGCCCCTCGTACTCGCTCTCATCACCTTCGTGCTCGCCACTTTCGTGCTCGGCGCCGTGCTCTTCGCCCTCGTACTCATCCACTTCGGCATACTCACCCTCTTCGGCGTACTCGCCGTACTCCGGTGACTGTGACTTCGTGGGGGTGGAATCCTCGTCCACGTAGGCCTGGTTGCCAGGCTGTGTGATATCCGGAGAGCTCCCGCCGCTGTTCGTAACCAACGCGGGCAACTCGGGAAGTTGTGTCGGCGGTGCCGGCAACTCCGGGAGCACCACGGCTGTCGGTGTCAATGCGTTGACATCGTCAGCGATACTGGTGGTCTCCGGTGAGGCAACCTTGATCACGGCAATACCCGCGATCGTGGCTGCTGCCATGATTCCGGTGGCCGCGATGACTGCGGCGATAACGTCTTTTCGCTCCATGTCCACGAAGGTAGGCCGCCCAGGCCAGGGCCGGGTGAGACCAAGGTAAAGCCAAGGTAAGGAGTGAGCCCAACGCGATCGCACCGTGGGACGATCTGTGGGTGCGGGTTCTGGTTGTGGAGGATGATCCGGCGGTCGCGGAACCATTGATTGCTGGGCTTCAGCGGCATGGCTTCACCGTGCAGGCCTGCAGTTACGCCGTGCAGGTGGTTCCGGCCATCCAGGAGGAAGACCCGCACGTGGTGGTGCTTGACCTCGGGTTACCGGACGGTGACGGTCTGGACGTGCTGAAAGACATTCGCCGAATAAGTGACGTCCCGGTCATCATCCTTACTGCGCGTGGTGAAGAAACGGATCGCGTCATCGGCTTGGAACTCGGTAGCGACGACTATGTGGTCAAGCCGTTCTCGGTACGTGAACTCGCCGCACGCATTCGGGCTATCAGTCGTCGACGCCGCACTGAACCGGCAAGCCAGACTGAGCACCTTCACCTCGATAGGTCCCGGCACGAAGTGACGGTCGACGGATCGCACATCGAACTCACTGCAAAAGAGTTCGCGCTCCTTGCCGTATTGGCCGAGGAGCCGGGTCGAGTGATCTCGCGGCAGGAACTGTTCTCGCGCGTGTGGGATCCGGTGTGGATGGGAACAGGTAAGACCCTCGATGTGCACATTGCGTCATTGCGTCGGAAGTTGGGTGATACCGACTTGATCGAGACGGTTCGTGGCGTCGGCTATCGACTGGTTGATCGGTGACCCGACGACTCCTGACCGTTATGGTGCTCCTGACCGGGGTGGTGTCCGTTGCACTGGCGATCCCACTAGCGATCATCGTTTCGCAGGACCAGAAGGCGGCGTTTGTCTCCGAACTCGAGGTCTACGCGCTGAGCACGGCCTCGGCACTTGCGTCCCAACCACCGGACTCTTGGGATGTAACGATCGATAGCATCGCATCGAACGTCGGCGGCAGAGTTGTTGTGGTGGACGACGCCCTGCAGTTGGTGGCAGACACCGACGACTCGGGCCTTGATCGCTCCTTCGACCGTCCCGAGATCCAGCAGGCACTCCAAGGTTCCCTGGCCTCGGACATTCGAGCATCGTCGACCCTAGGGATCGACCTTCGTTACGTGGCAGCGCCGGTGATTCAAGACCAACAGGTCGTTGCTGCCGTCCGTCTTTCGCTACCAGAGGACCTGGTCACCGAGCGCATTCGTCAGACCCAGTTCTGGCTGGCGGTGTTCGTCATCGCGGTCATGGTGATCGCTGCGTTGGTTGCCTGGATACTGGCCCGCGGCATCGCCGCACCACTGCTTGCCGTTGCCAACGTCGCTGCCGATCTCCCCGATGATCTAGGAATCCGAGCTGACGAGCAGCGCGGACCGGCCGAGGTACGTGCCGTCGCCCGAGCCCTGAACCATACGGCCGAGCGCCTAGCGCAACTGCTCCAGCGCGCCCAGGCGGTAGCTGCCGAGGCTTCGCATCACCTGCGCACTCCATTGACCGGTATTCGCCTACGAATCGAGGCGATCGAGGAGACCGCTTCGGATGCGGAGGTCGTGAAGCAGGCTGAGGCAGCGCTAACGGAGGTCGATCGACTCACCCGTCGCGTGGAGCAGATTCTGGCCCTGGCTCGCGGTGACGCGAAGGCGCATCCGCTCGAAGTCGTCGACATCGCCGCTGTACTGCGCGATCGCGTATCGAGTGTCCAGCCCGTGGCAGGTGATCGCGACATTACCGTGCAGGTGCGGTCAGCGCCGCAGGCCTGGGCCATGGCTACTGCCGGCAGTGTTGCTCGATGCATTGATGAACTGTTGGCCAATGCCCTCACCTACGCAGGCACGCGTATAACGGCTGACCTAGAGGCAGGGGATGCCTTGGTCGTGCTCACGATCTGTGACGATGGGCCGGGCATTGACCCCGGGGATGAGTCGGTCATCTGGGGCCGGTTTCAACGCGGCCATGGAGCAGTGCCAGGCGGCAGCGGGTTGGGGTTGGCGCTGGTTCGTGAGTCCGTCGAGGACAGTGGCGGCTCTGTCGAACTCTCCACCCAACCCGGGGCTGGTCTCACGGTGACGCTGCGCTGGGCTGCAGCGGACGGGACTTCGAGTTAGGACGCTACTTGTTCTCGACGACTATCAATTCGAGCCAGAATCCATCCCAGTGGCAGGAGGCCAAATGGCAGCCACCAACTCAATGCCGGCGCGAACAAAGAGACGATGCCGATCGAGGCAAACATCGTCGTATACAGCAGACCACGCAGCTTGCCGGCCGATCCTGGGCTGACTCCCGGCTCAACAAGTTCCGGGTGGCGACGCAGGTGCACGCTAATGAGTCCAGCGATGGCACTCAGTAGTGCCAGGGTTCCCCAGTAGAGCAGTCCTGCGCCGCCCAGGCCTTCACCACCGGACCATTCCAGGACCTTGCCTGAGATTCCTTCACCGAAGAGTGCACTCGTCCACGGAAGAATGACGATGCCGAACAACCAGACCAGGTTGTACCAGAAGAGCACCGTGTCGTAGGCCACGAGTTGGGCCAGGACTCGTGCGTGTACCTGCCACATGAGGGCGACAACAACGAATGTGAATGCAAAGGTCGTGATGACACTGCTGTTGTCGGCGATTACCTGCCAGACGGTTTCGTCATCACTCTTGCCTCGTAGGTCGACAACCGACAGCACGAGCAGAGTGATGGCCACAGCCACCACGGCATCGGTGAAATTGATGAGTCGTTCCAGGGGCCGGCCGCGGGACACCCTCATCGTGGGCCTCCACTGTTTGAGACGTAATCAGTCACGGGCAGTACCGCTCGATTGGGTCTTGCTTGGCGCCGAGCTGAGCTGACTCAGGTCGACGAGCAGCTGCTGGAAGGTGGTCTTCGGTCCGGAGACCACCCGGGCATGGAACGTGATGGGTGATTTGCCGAGTGCTATCCCTGAGTCCGCCAATGCGGCTTCAATCTGGTGAATCAGTGGCCCAGACTTCGGTGCCTCACCAAAACCGAGGATGAGGAAGCGATCGCCATCCCATCGGGCTGCCTGCTGGCCCTCGGTGCACTGGCTTCGTAAGACCTGGGCGGTTCTATCGATAACGGAATCCCCGTATTCAAGTCCGTACCGCGCATTGATGCCGGTCATGTCGGCAATATCGATTTCCACGATGTAGCGGGCGTCATCTGGCGACTCGATCGCTCGATCAATACTGTTCGCAACCGAGGTCAACCCCTGCCGAGAAAGCAGGCCGGTCAATGGATCCAGGGTTGCTGAAGTGTTTCGTCGCAACTCCTCAAGCGTGATGCGATCGATGTTGTTCAGACGAAGGCGTAGGACGGTCCATCCAGCAAGCAAACCTGAGAGTGCGGCAATCGCCCAGAGCAAGGTGTCCACGGCCTCGATTTGGAATCCTGCCCAGACGATGATGAGCCATTGGATAAGGCCTGATGGGATTGCGACACGCCATGACAGCGTGATGGCCGGCATGATGGTGATGACGACAATGCAATAGGTCAGCGTGACGGGGCTATCGAGGGCTACCGCATCCCAGGAGAGCTTGGCCGTGAAGAGCACCGTCACGATAGCCATCACCAATGTCATCGTTCGCGTCTTCACACCGCGTCGATCCAAGCGCTGCGCGAGGATCAACATGAGGAGCCCGAATACCACTGACACCAATCGGCTGAGGTCTTGGTTGATGGGCGATAGAAGGGCGTTGACGAGCGCGAAGATGACGACGAGCGCACCGAGAAAGGCCAAACCCAGCGGGACTGTCGCCCGGGCCGACTCTGCACGGGCATAGGCAAAGGGATCCGAACCGAGTTCCACCCCTTTTTCTTTCGCCTGGGTCACGGTCATTTCCCCTTCCACGAGGCGTCGAGCTGAACCATCGGTGAGCCATGGCCCCGGCAAAAAGGCTCGAACTTGTCGGGGGTGAATCTGTCCAGGCCATGGAACGACCTTCGCCAAGGTCAGTCCGAGATAGATGATGGTGTTGAAGGCTACGAATAGCGTGAAGGCCAGAAACCAGGGCTCCTCAAGGATGCTTTCTGGTAGCAGGATGCCTGTTCTCATGATGCGGCCTGCAGGTTCTGTCGTTCGACGTGACCCCAGTTGGCTTGTCTGTTGAGGGCAATATCAAACAGGCAGGTGAGGAACACGATCTGCAGGTAGACGTCATAGAGCAGTTCTGGGATGAGTGCTGCCGCCAGCAGTCGGCCACGCCAACCTGCCTGCCACACCGTGATTACCCGCTCAGCAAGGAAAATTGCGCCGACTGCCGTCCAGAACGGAAACCAGATCCACTGATCGATGGCGAACGCCGTGATGAGCATCAACGCCAGGGCGGCGTTGAGTGCGACGGTGCCGTATCCGATCCCGAGTTGCTGTCCCCAGTACCGAATGGTGGCACGTGTCATGCCATAGGCACCAAGGTTCTCTAGCGCTCCGCGTTGCCAACGCTTGCGTTGTCGCCACAGGTTGCGCCAGGTTGGCATGACCTCGGTGATCACCGCGCACTCCCTCGGCGAGATCATGGTGGCGCCAAGGGATTTGAGTGCAAGGGTGAGTTCATTGTCTTCGGTGAGTGCAGCCGTGTCATACACCTGACCGGGCTGTCCCGGGATGAAGAGACCGCGAGCCGCAGCAACATCAATCAGGGCCGTTGCCCGGAACATGGTGGCGGTTCCGGTAAGGACGAATACTCGGCCGCGTCTAGCTTGGATCTGGCGGGAGTATCGGGTGTATTCGTTGCGCTGAAACTGTCCGATCAGGCCGTGCCCCGGTTCACCGTAGAAGACTCCCCCCACTGCCGTGAGTTCCGGATCTTCGTGCAGTTGACGGGTGGCCTCGGCGATGAATCCTGGGGCCAGACTGGTGTCAGCGTCCATCACCAGGATGACGTCACTAGCCGTCGCACTCGGCAGGATTCTGGCGAGGACCTGATTCAGAGCGCCACCTTTTTTATGGACGTTCCCGACCGTCGCGAAAACCTCATGACCCATGGCTTGGGCGACTGCAGCGGTGCCGTCCGTGCAATTGTCGGCGACAACGATGACGCGATCGGGCGGCCTGTGCTGTTGGCTCAACGCTCGCAGTGTGTCCGGCAGCGAAACTTCCTCGTTGTGGGCTGGAACCAGCGCCGTGACTCGAAGCTGTGTGGGCGGCGAATGCGGGGTACCCGGTGCCCGCAGTTCACGCAGGAGCGTGCGCTTGGGTGTCAGGGTCAACACGGCTCCAAGCGCCTCCAAGCTGACGGCCGTCAGCGCGATGAGGACGATGCCGAGCAGTGAGGCCATCACGATGACAGCCGGGGGACGTTCCTCGGAGATCAGGATCTGGATTCCGAGGACCTTGGTTAACTCCGCAGGGCGGGTTTCGACGTCCTGTTCTGCATTGACAGCGACGAAAAGCGCGATACCCGTGACCAGGCCTATGGCGCCGAGAACGATGGCCACCACGATGCGGCTGTAGAAGGCCGCGCCCGCCGATCCCACCCCTGCGGAGGACACAGGCCTATGGTGCCCTACGCCGCGATCTGGTCCTTACGGCAGTAGCCCTTGGGAGCGAGCGAGTTGGTGAAGGTCAACTTTGGTTGGGAGGCTCGTTCCCGACTTGGCGTACTTCTGGCGCACGCGCTTGATGTACTCCTTGGCGGTGGTCGTGGAGACGCCCATGCGTCGGGCCACCGTGTCCATCTTCAGTCCTGAGGCGTAGAGGATCAGCGCCTTGCGTTCCTGCTCAGAGAGTTGGACTCCCCCTGCTTCGCCCTGGAGCAGCATCGAGGCAAGTTCAGGTGAGGTGTAGTGCATGCCCCGAATGGCCTGACGCACGGCAAGGACCAGTTCAACCGGCTGCGATTTCTTCGGTACGAAGGCGGCAATGCCTCGAGCGAGTGCGGCGCGAATCAGGGCAGGTTCACCCATCGCACTGATGATGACTATGGGCACACCGGTCGAAGAGAGGTCCTCGATGGTTTCCAGGGGCGGGGTGTCGTTCCCCAGATCGAGGTCCAGGATGATGCAACTCACGGGTACCTGCTCGCAGACGGTCTTGGCGATGGAAACGTCCGTCCCGGAGTACGCGACGTTGACGTCCTCCATTTGGGTTACAAGCAAGTCCACGGTTGCCTGCCGGAAGAGGGGATGATCTTCCATCACGATCAGGTTCACTGGCATTGGGAGCATTGTTGCCTATTGCGCGGTTGCTGTGAACCAGCAGTGACGTTGCCGAGCCTCTTTCCTTCGGGGAGGACCACCGATGAAGGGACAGAATCTGACGTGACTTCACCCGCACCACCGTCAGGGCCCCGCCTGGCAGCCCTCATTGCCACTCGGCGTTGGCTGATCCTGCTCTTCTTCACCGTGGCATGGGGGGTGGCAGCGCTGCTGGGCCTTCTGCAGTTCGGGTTGCTCACGACCTTTGATCGAGTCGCCGTCCTGCTCAGCATCGCGTGCGCTGTTGCCGCATGGATCCTTCGCACCCGAACGGTGGCCCTGGCAGTGATGACCTGTGCACCAGCCATGCTGGTTCTTGCCGCAGCAGTGGATTCCTCTGCCGGCTCAGCGTCCTGGATCTCACTCTCAGCCTCCGCATCACAGGTGGCCTTTGGAATCGTGCTTCTGGGTAGCCGATGTGCAGGCCTCATCGGAATCGGCGCCGTCGCCTGCGTCCTCGGGCTCATCTGGGTACGCCGGCCCAGCAACGTTCTACCCGGATTACTTATCGTCGCCAACGGTTGGCTGGCTATCGGCACGATGATGGCTTCAAGTTTTGCTCTGTGGTTCGCCTGGCATCGATTGAAGGATCAGGCGAAAGCCGTCGACCAGCGAGTAGCTACCTGGGAGAGCATCACCGTCACTGCACGTCAACAGCAGCAGCGAGCACGGCTGTGGCGCGAGGCTGTAGCGCAGTTGCATGAGACCCTGCTGACGACCATTCGCTATGTGCTGCAAACCCCCACACTCGACCCTGCGGGGCTGGTTGATTGGCGAGCCCGCCAGGCTAAGGCATCCCGCAGCGAGCTTGATTGGCGTGAGGCGGTGACTCAGGCAACAGCGGCACGCATCGGTGCAGGGATCGTAGAGATGCAGGAATCCTTAGCCGATCTCCCGATCGATAGCTCAATGCGTGAACCGGTTCGATCTGCTGTATTCGAAGCCGTCTCGAATGCCGTGCGCCATGGTGAAGCAACCCGCGTTGTGGTGACGGGGGGCGTCGATAACGACGGTATCTGGATTGCGGTGACCGATAACGGTCGCGGGCCCAGACCCGACTCGACCCCTGGACTTGGTTGGTCGGAGGTACTGGATGGTCAGTTGAGGGCCCTTGCAGGTTCGTGGACCTTCCAGGCATCGACATCAGGGTCACGTTTGGTCCTGCGACTTCCGAATACCTCGGAGAATCCGCATCGACCCAGCAGTGACGACGGTTTTGCCCAGGGACGCATTCTCATGACCTGGCCGCTGCTGGCAGTTGCCATTGCCAGCATCCCCTGCGCGGCGTTTCTCCCCTTGAGCGCCTCATTGTCGTTGGTTCTCGGTGTCCTGATCACCGCCATCGTGCTGCTGAGCATCGGCAGTATCGGTAGACGCTTTCACGGACTCAATCAGTTTCTGCCGCTGTTCGCGGTTGCTGCTGGTCTCATCCCCTGGTTCACGTTTGCGCTGGAGGAGTCTGAGCCGGCCCGGCTGTTGGCAACGACCCTGGTGCAGACCAGTGCCTTGGCAGCTTTGATTCAGGCCGCTGGCTACACGGTCATCACGTTGACCATGTGGTCACGAGTTTGGATTGGCGTACTGGGCCTGGTGCTGTGGGGTAGCGGGGCCATATCGTTGTCGTTGACCTTGCCCTCCGATATGCGGGCCCCGATCTGGGTCTCGGTCACCAATTGCTTGGTGATCATGCCGCTAGTCGTGAGTATTTCGCGAATCGGCACCCGCCGTTTCGTGGCTGCGCAGCGTGTCGTTGAGGAGGAACGTGCCCGGATTGTGCTGGAAGCGACCCGTGCCGAAGTCTCCCGTTCAATCAATGCTCACCTGGAGTCCTGTGCGGGTGAAGCACACGCCATCATCGATGCCGTGGCGGCTTCGGGAACAGTGTCTGAAGAGCAGCGCCAACGCCTATCAACCCTCGATGGATTGATCCGCGCCACCATTCAAGTTGACCCAGTCGGCAGTGGCGGCTTTGCGCAGGCGGCGAGTGAGCTCGTCACCATGGGCTTCCAATCGGGGGTGTGTTTCGACGTTCGTGTTATTGATGCATCCCAGGATTCCGACCCACTGCCCCGAGACCTGCTTTCACAGCTCGCTCAGCTCGTGGCATCTGCGGATGCAGAGGTGCGGTTGCAGGTGTTTCACGACGACAGCTCCGACTACCTCGTCCTTTCACTGCGCTGGCTCACGGATGGACACGTACCCCGCGACCTCCTGCGTGCACTGGTGCTCAGCACCAAAACGGCAAACGCTGAGGGTGTCGGCGAGGGGGGTCTTCCCCGTTCGTTCCAAGTCGATCTTGACTGGTCGGAGAATGCAGTTCCCGCTGACCTCACGCTCACCGTCTCGCGAGAGGTGCCAGCTTAAGAACTCATGCAGCATTCCCCGGTCGGTTGACCTGCCGCGGGGCGTAGTTCGACAGCCTGCGGCAACGTGCCGATCCCCTGGCCGGGGTGGTTGGCCAGGGGATCGTTGGGGTGGTGCTGTGGGGGGTGGTGCTGTGTGTGGTTAGGCCTTTTTCTTGTTGGCCAGGGAGACCACGACGCAGCGGTTATCGGCCCGGTCGCAGATCTGCTTGATCTGTCGTTTGCCGGCCACGATGGTGATCCGGGCGTTGGGTTCGAACTGCCGGATCTGTGCCGCGACGGCCTTGGCCCGGTTCAGCGACAACGAGTAGTCGTTGCTGAACTGGTCATCGGGCTGCACGAAGCCCATCACCACATAGGAGCAGCCCGGGCGGGTGACCTTACGGATCGCTGCCCGGTCCGCGGTGGACACCACGAACTTGTACACATCGAACGTGACCGACACCTTCTTAGAGCCCGGCAGGGAACACTTCGGCAGCGTTCCTGAGCGGATCCGCATCGTGATCGTGCTCATCGCCGACTGGCCCTTGGAATCGGTGAGCCGGTAGTGGATCGTGGTGTCCCCGACATAGCCCGGCATCGGCACGAACTGCACCTCATCGCCGACGACCGTCCAGGTCCCCACATTCGGATCCGTGAACGTCTTCACCCACGACGCACCCGTCCAAATCACCAACGACCCGGCCTGAACCTTCCCGCCCTTCGACGCAATCGACTGCGGAACCGGCGTCACCACACCACCGGTCGGCCCGATCACCCGCTCCTGCGGCTTCACCCGCATGTTGTCCAGGTTCGCCGGCAACGGCGCAGGCACCGGCATCTCACCCGTACCCCGCGAGCCTTCCGAGGAATCCGTCACACGCTCCGGACCAGGAGGCGTCGGTACCGGAGCTGGCGTCGCGGCCGGACCGG
>CAZKFI010000051.1:0-15371 GCA_964551975.1 uncultured Bifidobacteriaceae bacterium
TAGGCAAATCGAGGTCATCCTGCCTTGCCCGGAACCTGCCTTTGCCGGTCCTGCCTTTTCCGGTCCTGCCTTTGCCGGCTCCCTGCCTATGCTGACGTGATGGACGCCCTGCTAGCCGAGGGGGTGACTGTGCGCTACGGAGCCCGAACGGCAGTGCAGAACGTCGATGTGCGCGTTGCTCGTGGTCAAGCGGTGGCGCTCATTGGTGCCAACGGTGCGGGAAAGACCTCACTCATCGAAGGCTGCCTTGGCCTCCGCCGACTCTCCGGGGGCCATGTCCTCGTTGCCGGCCAGCCAGTCGAGCAGGCCCTGCGGGACGGTCGCGTCGGGGTAATGCTGCAGCAGGGTGGGGTTCCGGGCACTGCACGATCGGCCGAGTGGCTGCGCCACGTGGGTCGCCTCTTTGCAACCCTGTCTCGCGTGAATGCTGTCATGGACGAACTGGGTATTGACCCGCACAGCAAGACGCCATTCAAGCGCCTGTCAGGAGGCGAGCAACAGCGCGTACGCCTCGGATCAGCACTGTTGGCGCGTTCGGAACTCCTGGTGCTCGATGAACCCACGACAGGACTCGACCCCGTTATGCGGCAACGCATTCTCGACGTTGTCGCTCATCGACGAGACGATGGAACGGGTGTGCTGTTGACGACTCATCGACTCGATGAAATCGACACTCTCTTCACTGAAGCCGACCAGGTCCTTGTCATGGCCCAAGGGTCCGTAACGCAACGCGGATCTGTTCATGAACTTTTGGGCTCCGGTGAGGCGATTCGTTTGGTACTTCCGGCGGAAGCTGCGATCTCGCTCGACCACCTGTTGGCACTGCAACAGCGACTCCAGGCGGCTGACCCTGCGGCGGCGGGGTCAAGTGCCGTCGGTTCGCCTGTCCATGGCGTCAGGATCGAAGGACCTGTCGTTACGGCGCGCGGTCAAGAGCTGACCGCGCGCTGCGCTGCATCGCCAGCGGCATTGACCGCCGTGATGTCTTGGTGCTCAGAGTGGGGTTGGGTTCCTCTTGAGGTGCGCACTGATGCACGCTCACTCAATCACCTCGTGGAAGACGCGGAGGCTCCTCCTGGTCCCTCCGACGAGAAGCCCTCGGCGCCATGAATACGCAGTTGCTCCGCGAACAGTCGCCACGCCCTAGCCACGCACGAGCCGTGCTCGCGCAGGCGTTGTGGGAAGGCACGGCAGCGGCAAGAAACGCAGAGCAGCTACTCCTGATCGTGGTGATACCGGTGCTGCTGGTCTTGGTCGGGAGCTGGATCCCCGCACTGGAAATTGCCCCGAGTGATCACGGCCTAGCCAGAATCGCAGTGGCGTCCGTCATCGCCTGCTGCTTCACGTCGGTTGCTATCGGTACGGCATTTGAGCGACGAGCATTAGCGCTCAGTTTCCTTGGCACGACACCGCTGGGCCGATCTGGACTTCTGGCAGGCAAGGTTCTCGCAGTTGGAGCCATTACGACGCTCTCTATAGCGGCCGTGGTCACTGCGTCCCTTGCCGTTGGCTGGCGTCTCCCGCAATTCGACCTACTCAGTCTCCTGCTCATACTGATCGCTCTGGTCCTCGGGGGTGGGCTGTGCGTGTGCTGGGCATTTCTGATGGCTGGCACCCTGCGAGCCGAGTCGGTTCTCGCCTTGGCCAATGCCATCTTCCTTCTGCTGTTGCTATTCGGGGGCATAGCAGCTCCGCTCGACGTTCTTCCGTCATTCTGGGCCGCTATCGCGGGATGGCTTCCGTCGGCAGCGTTAATCACGGCGTTGCAGCAGCCTGGTGAACCGGCAGCACTTGTCACACTCGCGGTGTGGACCGGCGTGGGCTTATTCCTGTCGCTGCGGTTCTTTCGATGGGAAGACCGCGCAAGCTAACGAATCGAAGCCGAGCTCACTCTGTGTCCGTGCCTGACAGGCTGCACGAGACCCGTGACCACCTATGGTGGGAAACGTGAACCGGTGCTCAGCGCTTACGCGTCGCATATTCGTCGCCAACCTGGTGGCCCAGGCAGGAATCGTGCTCACTGGAGCCATTGTGCGCCTCACCGGCTCTGGCCTGGGTTGCCCTACCTGGCCCGAATGTGTGGATGGTTCCGTACTGCCTACCTCGTCACAGGTGGAGTCTTGGCACAAGTACGTCGAATTCGGTAACCGTCTGCTGACCTTCGTTCTGGTCATTCTGGCGATAGCGGCCCTTCTGGCGGCGCTCCTAGACCGCCGTGCGCGATCACGTCGATCGCTTCTGCTCTGGGCCACCGTGCCGCTCCTTGGCACGGTAGTTCAGGCGATTCTTGGGGGTATCACCGTGTTGACTGGTCTAGCACCAGGAATCGTGGCCGCGCACTTCCTCGTATCCATGCTGATCATCGCGGGCTGTGTGCAGCTGGTGGCGCGCTCATACGATCCGCAGCAACCTGGTACGCAGATGCGCGTTTCCGTTCGTCGAGTTGTCTGGTTACTCGTTCTGGCACTCGTGGTGACGACAGCTGTTGTGATCGTGTTGGGGGTGCTGGTCACCGGAACAGGGCCGCATAGTGGTGATACCGGGGTTGACGCCCGCCTACCCCTCGATCCCCGGGTGATCTCGTGGCTGCATGCCGATGCTGTCTTTGCATTCCTCGGGTTGAGCGTCGGGGTTATTGCTGCATTGCGCATTGTGCAGGCGCCCAGAGCGTCTCAGTTACTCGCGTTGTCCTGTCTGGCGATAGCCCTTGTGCAGGGGGCAGTGGGATACACGCAGTACTTCACCGGGCTGCCGATCGTCCTCGTTGCGATCCATGTCCTGCTCGCCTGCGTGCTGTGGATCGCCGTGCTCTTCCTCCCAATGAGCCTGCGGGAGCCAGTTCCGATCGTTCAGCCAACAAAAGGATCGAGCGCGACTGCAAGGAAAAGCAGCGCAAGGTAGGTAATTGATCCGTGAAACACCCGCATCGCCGCCCGATCGACTATCGCTCCCCCTTGTGGGAAACGCCGAACGGTAAGGCGTAACTGAATGACCAGCGCGATGAATGCAACCCCGAGGACTACTGCGGCGATTGAGTACACGAAGCCCATAGGAGCCAGGGGAATCAGGATCAGGGAAACAAGGACTGAGAGCACTGCGTATACGACCGTTTGTGTGCATGCCGTCGTCAAAGGCCGGACCACCGGGAGCATCGGCACCCCTGCAGCGGCATACTCCTCTCGGTAACGAATTGCAAGGGGCCAATAGTGTGGCGGAGTCCAGAAAAAGACAATGAGAAAAAGTAGTACCGGCACCAAACTCACACTGCCCCGCACTGCTGACCAAGCAATGAGAATCGGCATACAGCCTGCGGCTCCCCCCCAGACGATGTTCTGGGAAGTTCTGCGCTTGAGCAGAATGGTGTAGCCCACTGCGTACATGGCGATCGCGAGTGCAGCCAGGAGTGCCGCCACAAGATTCGCCAGCCAGAGCAGCACACCGATGCTGGCGACGCTGAGCAGGATCCCTTGGGTGACTCCAGCCCGAACCGACACCTTTCCGGCCACCGCTGGGCGCAGGCGTGTACGAGCCATGTGAGCGTCGATATCGCGGTCGTAGACGCTGTTGAAGGAACTTGCAGCACCGGCAGCGAGGGTTCCACCGATCACGATGGCAAGAGTCACGCGCAAACTCGGGAGCCCTTCGGCTGCCAGAAACGCCGTGGGTACAGCGGTGGCCAGCAGCAATTCAATGATTCGCGGTTTCGCGAGCAGGATGTGGGCGCGAACACGATCACTGAGAGAAAAGGCCAGTGGCGCTGCCTGCCCGGACGCCGAGCGCTCGGGTTGCAGGTGGGTCACTTAGACAATCTACCGATATCACTACAGGTGCAGCGTATGCGCTGTCTCACACCGCACCCCGCGTTCCTGCTGCGCGCATGGACGGTGCTGCTGTCCCCGCATACAGCCTGACTAGGGTCGTAGTGTGACTCAATCAGATGTCCGTGACCCCGGCTACGCGGGTTGGGATGAGACTGATCGCCAGGCAATCGCTCACCTACGCGCTTTGGCTATGGACGCGGTCCAATCCGCCGGAAATGGTCACCCAGGTACCGCCATGGCCCTGGCGCCGGCCGCATACCTCCTGTTCCAGCGGGTCATGCGCCATGACCCGGCTGATCCAACGTGGCTGGGTAGGGACCGATTCGTGCTGTCGGCGGGCCACTCGAGCCTGACGCTGTACTCGCAACTGTTTCTCAGCGGCTATGGGCTGACCTTGGACGACCTTCAAGCCTTCCGCAGGTGGGCGAGCCGGACCCCTGGACACCCGGAATATGGCCACACGCCCGGAGTGGAAACGACGACAGGTCCTCTCGGACAAGGGGTTGCAACAGCCGTGGGAATGGCCATGGCACAGCGCTTTCAGCGGGAGCTCTTGGACCCCGATGCGCCTGTCGGTCGCAGTCCATTTGATCACCGCATTTGGGTCTTGGCCTCCGACGGTGACCTCCAGGAAGGGGTGAGTGCTGAGGCCAGTTCATTGGCTGGCACGCAGGCCCTAGGAAATTTGTGCGTCATCTGGGATGACAATCGAATCTCCATCGAAGGCGATACGGCCCTTGCTTTCACCGAGAGCGTGGTGAGCCGATACCGCGCCTACAACTGGGCGGTGCACGAGGTCGAGATGATGCCGGATGGTGATCTTGATGTCTTTGCTCTCGAACAGGTACTCAACGAGGCGCGTATCACTGTCGACAGACCGACGTTCGTTCGCCTTCGCACCACCATCGCATGGCCTGCGCCGAATGCCCGCAATACCGCCAAGTCACATGGGTCAGCACTCGGCTCCGAGGAGGTAGCGGCAACCAAGGCGTTACTTGGTCTGGATCCCAGTCAGGCGTTTGCCTTTCCAGCCGACCTGCTGAGCGTGGTGCGGCAACGCCTCGTTATGCGCACCACCGATGAACGCAGCGCGTGGGAGCTGCGTTACCAAAGCTGGCTTGATGTGAATCCGACTAAGGCATCCTTGCTACAGCGTCTCGTAACTCAAGAGCTGCCCAACGGCCTTATCGAGGTTCTGCCTGAACACCCACTAGGCTCCCAGGTCGCAACCCGCAAGGCATCCGGCGTAGCTCTGAATTCTCTCGCCGCGGCGTTGCCCGAGTTATGGGGTGGGTCAGCAGACCTTGCCGAATCAAATGACACAACGATCGCCGGCGCATCGGACTTCATGCCTTCGGATTCTCGCTATGGCTCGACAGGCGGACGAGTCATTCACTTTGGGATTCGTGAACATGCCATGGGGTCAATCCTCAATGGCATTGCCTTGGAAGGGTTGACGCGACCGTTCGGTGGAACTTTCCTTGTGTTCAGTGATTACATGCGACCTGCAGTGCGGCTCGCGGCGCTTATGGACCTACCGGTGACCTATGTCTGGACACATGATTCGATCGGACTTGGCGAAGATGGCCCCACCCACCAGCCGGTAGAGCATCTGTGGGCTCTCAGAGCCATCCCAGGGCTTTCGGTGGTTCGCCCAGCCGATGCAAACGAAACCTCAGCAGCCTGGTACGTCACTCTTCAGCGTCGCTGCCCGACCGGACTGATTCTCACTCGTCAAACCGTGCCAACTCTGGTCGACCTGCCACGCGCGATCGAGGGCGTATCCAAGGGTGCATACGTTGTCCGGGATGCAGGCAGTGTCGACGTCATCCTGATGGCCACCGGCTCGGAGGTACAGATCGCTGTGGCTGCAGCTGATCTGCTCGCGGCTCAGGGGGTTGGTGCGCGCGTCGTCTCTATGCCATGCCTGGAATGGTTCGAAGCGCAGCCACGTGATTACCAAGAGTCAGTCCTGCCCGGCCACGTGGCAGCCAGGGTGGCAGTGGAGGCTGGCGCGACATTTGGTTGGTGGAGGTACCTCGGTGACAAGGGCCAGGTGGTAGGCCTGGACCGCTTTGGTGCGAGTGCGGCTGCCGAAGAGCTCTTTGCCAATTTTGGGCTTACGGCTGAGGCAGTGACTGAGGCAGCCCAACGCAGTCTGGATTTGTGCCGCAAATAATCAAAGCAAACCTCACACTCAAGGGGTGACATGACAGAGTCTGATATGCAACGACTTGCTGCCCTCTCGGCGGCGGGTGTGTCGATCTGGCTCGACGATCTCGACCGCGAAAGAATCCGCTCGGGGAACCTTGCAGACCTGGTTCGGTACTGGTCCGTATCCGGGGTTACCACGAACCCCACCATCTTTGATCAGGCCATAACGAAAGGATCAGCGGCCTATCGACCGGATCTTGAGGCGTGTGCTGCATCAGGACTCGATGTCGATGCAGTGATCCGCCGTCTCACCACCGACGACGTTCGGGCTGCATGTGATGTCCTGGCACCGATCTGGCAGAGCACCGATGGAGTTGATGGACGCGTCTCGATCGAGGTAGACCCACGACTTGCCGAAGACACGGCCGGGACGATTGCGGCCGCGGTTGAACTCTGGCGGGTTGTAGATCGCCCGAACGCCATGATCAAGATCCCGGCAACACCAGCCGGGCTGCCTGCAATCACCGAGGTTCTTGGACAGGGCATCAGTGTGAACGTCACTCTGATCTTCTCCGTCGCTCGGTATCAACAGGTACTCGCCGCATTTCGTGCGGGCATGCGCATGGCATTGGCGGCTGGTCATAACATCTCTACCATCGCCTCCGTGGCATCGTTCTTCATCTCGCGAGTCGATAGTGAAGTTGACCGCCGCTTGTCGCTCTTGGGGGCAGATCACCTTCGTGGTCAGGCCGGAATCGCCAACGCACAGCTAGCCTGGCAGGCCTTTCAGGGCGACCTTCAGACCCCGGACTGGCGTGACCTCGTTGCCTCCGGAGCCCGTGTGCAGCGACCGCTGTGGGCGTCAACTGGTGTGAAGGATCCGGCCTACCCCGATACCTTGTACGTCACGTCATTGGTGGCACCTGACTGTGTTAACACGATGCCTGAGGCGACGATGCGTGCCTATGCCGACCACGGTCCTGAGCCATCCAACACGTTGGATGGCAGGGCAGGTGGGGCTGCTGCGGTGTGGGCGGACCTGCGTGCAGTTGGGATCGACGAGCAGGACGTGTTCACTGTCTTGGAGAAAGAGGGCGTGGAGAAGTTCATCAAATCCTGGGAGCAGTTACGGGTCACGGTTGCCACGGCGATGACGTCACAGTAGAGGGCCGTATTCGTGTCCGGTCGGCAGGTCCTTCGACTCCCTGACACGCAGTTCGCCGAGGCGGTGACTGGTGCACTGGCCGCGCGCATCGTTGAACGGCAGGCTGCAACTGGCATTATGCGTCTACTTCTCACCGGGGGACGCACCAGCAGGAAGGTTGTATCGATGCTGGCGGCCTCGCCATCACGTGCTGCGATTGACTGGTCTGCATTGGAGATTTGGTGGTCTGACGAGCGGTACCTCGTGCCTGGAGATCCTGAGCGGAACGATGTTTATGTCGGGGACCTGCTGCGTGGTGACTCATGGAAACCTGCACAAGCTAGGCAACACTGCGTACCCGGACCGGACAGCTGTCGAACTCCGGAAGAAGCAGCCCAGCGTTACAGTGAGCTACTTCCCGGCAAGGGCTGTAGCTGGGATGTAGCGCTCTTGAGCCTCGGCGAAGATGGCCACATCGCGTCAATTTTTCCGGAGTCACCAACGTTGCACACCACGAGTCAGGTCACGGCCGTGCACAGTTCCCCGAAACCACCCGTGACTCGGGTCACTTTGAGCCTGGGCGCTATCAACGCTGCTGATGAAGTCTGGGTTATGGCTAGTGGATCCGAGAAGGCAGGTGCGCTGCGGCTGACTTTGGACTCAGCGGCTGGTCCGCTTCAGATGCCCGCAGGGGGATTGCGCGGCCGCTCTCGCACCGTGTGGTTTGTTGATGATTCCGCTGCGGTTCGACTGCCAGCCGCACTAGGTCGGCGAAACTAGTCAGTTGCCACGCAGTTTGGCGATGGCCTCCGCAAGGATCGCCGCTCCATCCTCATCAGAACGACGTTCTTTCACATAGGCCAGATGAGTCTTGTACGGCTCGATTCGTGGCGGAGCGGGCGGGTTTTCGCGATCCGGTCCCGCGGGAAGTCCACAACGCGGACATTCCCACTCGGTTGGGGGTGCAGCATCGGCAGCAAAACTCGGACGCGACTCATGGCCGTGAGAACACCAGAATGACACCCAGATCCTCGGTGCTGTCTCCCCCCGCTCAGCTTCACCCATCGGGCCCGCGCCGACGCGGCTCCCGCGAATGGCACTACCACCGGCCACGTGAACTCCTCTCAGTGATGCAGGTCAAGGGATGAACTGTGCCGGTGACTCAGGAGGTTGTGCGGACGAGCAGTCCGACCGCCACAATGCAGGCTGCCCAGACGAGTCCAATGCCGACGGTCAGGCGGTCGAGATTGCGCTCCGCGACGCTGGACCCGCCGATTGAGGAACTGACGCCCCCTCCGAATAGGTCCGAAAGACCACCGCCCTTGCCTCGATGGAGCAGGATCAGCACCACCAGGAGGGCACTGGTGATCACCAGGATCACCGCAAGGATGATGGTCAGGACGTTGATCATGAGCGCAGAATACCGTGTCGCGACGACTCTGCCGTCAAGCCCGGGTGGCGTGGAGTCGGTATCGAACAATTCCTACGAATTCATCGGAATCCAGGCTGGCTCCCCCAACAAGCGCGCCATCGATATCGGGCTTCTCCATAATCTCGGCAATGTTGTTGGCCTTGACTGAGCCGCCGTAGAGCACCCGAACCTTTTCGGCTGTCTCGGCCTGCCACAGACCCGCGACCTGGTTCCTAATCGCCTCGCACACCTCTTGGGCGTCCTCAGGGGTGGCGACCCGGCCGGTTCCGATCGCCCAGACAGGTTCGTAGGCGATGACCAATGAGGCCACTTGGTCGGCGCTTAGTCCGACTAGGGAGCCTTTGACCTGGTCGAGCACGTACCCAACCTGTTGCCCGGCCTCGCGTACCTCGAGAGGTTCACCCACGCACACAATTGGTGTCATGGAGTGGTTCAGACAGGCACGGGCCTTCGCATTCACAATGTCATCGGTTTCGCGATGCATCGCCCTGCGCTCACTATGACCTACAACGACCATCGAGCAACCAAGTTTGGCAAGCATGCTTGCTGACACCTCACCGGTGTAAGCACCAGAGGCGTGCACGGAGACGTCCTGCGCACCGTAGGCGATCTCGTATTTATCTCCTTCGATGAGCGTTTGAACGCTTCGTAGGTCGGTGAAAGGTGGCAGTACTGTCACGTCTACGGCAGCGAAGTCTTGCTCATTGAGGGTGAAGGCCAGCCGCTGGACGAGGGCAATGGCTTCGAAATGATTGAGGTTCATCTTCCAGTTGCCTGCGATCAGTGGCTTGCGGTCCTCGCTCATGTTCAGATTCCTTCCTCAAGGGCTGTAAGTCCCGGTAGTGACTTTCCTTCGAGGAATTCCAGGCTTGCCCCTCCTCCAGTGCTGATGTGATCGAATGCCGAATCGGGAAGCCCAAGCACACGGATCGCCGCGGCAGAGTCCCCTCCTCCGACAACGGTGAAGGCGTCGCTCGCGGCCATTGCAGCCGCTACTGCACGAGTACCTGCAGCAAAGGGTGGCAGCTCGAACACGCCCATCGGCCCATTCCAGACGACGGTGCCAGCTGTCGAGATGATCCGCTCAAAGGCTGCCGCAGTCTCGGGGCCAATATCCAGACCACGCCATCCGGCCGGAATCTCGTTTGCCGGGACGGTTCGCACGGCCGCGTCGGCTGAGAAGTCATCCGCGACGACAACATCGACTGGCAGCAGCATAGGTATACCGCGTTCACTAGCGCGAGCCAGGAACTTCTGTGCTGCTGCAATCTGATCGGCCTCGAGCAAAGAGTCACCCACTTCATAGCCCTGAGCTGCCAGGAATGTGAAGGCCATGCCACCGCCGATCAACAAAGCGTCCACACGCTCAATGAGGTTCGCGATGACACCGAGTTTGTCGCTGACCTTGGATCCACCAAGAACGACAACGAGTGGACGGTTCGGCTCTTGCAAGATGCGCGTGAAAACCTCGGATTCGCGAGTGACCAGCAGCCCTGGCGCACTGGGCAAGAGTTGGGCGATATCACTTACCGACGCCTGCTCTCGGTGCACGACCCCGAAACCGTCGCTGACAAAGGCATCTGCCAGACCGGCGAGTTCGGCAGCCAATGCCTGTCGCTGCTCAGAGTCCTTGCTCGTCTCTCGCGGATCGAACCGAATGTTCTCCAGCAGGATCACGTCACCATCGGCCATGGCGCTGACCATCGCCTGAGCCTGCGGTCCGGTGACGTCGCTCGCGAGCCTCACCTGCGTTCCCAACAGCTCACCAAGTCGCCGCGCGATGGGTGCCAGTGACAGCGCTGGGTCTGCCTGACCCTTTGGGCGTCCCAGGTGAGCCACCAGTACGACCCGGCATCCGGCTTGGCGCAACGCCGCAATAGTTGGCAGGCAGGCTCTGACACGGCCATCATCGGTGATGCGTCGACCCCCGCTACCGTCATCTGACATCGGTACGTTGAGATCGACGCGCACTAAGACTGTGCGTCCCGGCCGGGCCAGATCGTCGAATGATCGCATGAGCTTCAACCTCTAGAGGCGGTCGCCCACATACCGGCAGAGGTCAACCAGGCGGTTGCTGTATCCCCACTCGTTGTCGTACCAACCAAGAACCTTGGCCATCGGCCCGTTGGCGTTGGTGAGCTGTGCATCAAAAACACAGGATGCTGGATCGGTGACGATATCGGAGGAGACGATTGGATCTTCGGTATACGAGAGGATGCCGCGGAGTGGACCGTCAGCTGCGGCCTTCATCGCAGCGTTGATTTCCTCCTTTGAAGCGGGCGTGCGGAGGGTCACCGTGAGGTCAGTTGCTGAGCCTGTTGGCACCGGTACGCGCATGGCATAGCCGTCCAATTTGCCCTTCAATTGCGGTAGCACCAGCCCGATTGCCTTTGCGGCACCGGTCGTCGTGGGGATCATGTTCAGTGCTGCAGCCCGAGCGCGACGAAGGTCGCTATGCGGGAAGTCGAGAATCCGCTGGTCGTTGGTGTACGCATGAATGGTCGTCATCAATCCGCGCTCAATGCCAAAGGTGTCGTCGAGAACCTTCGCCATCGGAGCAAGGCAATTGGTGGTGCAGGATGCATTCGAAATGATGGTGTCCTGCGCAGGGTTGTACTCCCCCTCATTCACGCCCATCACGATGGTGATGTCCTCGCCCTTTGCGGGAGCGGAAATGATCACCTTCTTCGCGCCCCCAGTGAGGTGCTTTCCAGCCGCTTCGGCATCGGTGAAGAACCCTGTTGACTCCACGACGATGTCGGCCCCGAGATCGGCCCAAGGAAGAGCTTGCGGATCCCGCTCCGCAAGCACGGTGATCTTGTGACCATCGACAGTGATCCAGCCATCGCCAGCCTCGACGGGCCGGCCGAGACGGCCAAGCACGCTGTCGTACTTGAGAAGGTGTGCGAGGGTCTTGGTGTCGGTGAGGTCATTGATGCCAACGATTTCGATATCCGGGGTGCCATTGGCCAGTAAAGCTCGGAAAAAATTCCTTCCGATTCGCCCGAAACCGTTGATTCCAACCTTCGTTGTCACTTCATGCTCCTTGGCCTCGATCGCTGCTACGAGGTGAAAACCAACCTCGTCCAGACAAACCCTAGCGGCGCGTGTTACGGGAAGATCACGTAAGCAGGTGCTCCGAGGTGAGAACTGATTCCGTATCTGGGATGCCTAGCTCGGCCGCACGTCGATCAGCCAGGGCCAAAAGTCGGCGAATTCGTCCGGCGATCGCATCCTTGGTCATCGGGGGGTCTGCCAGTGCACCCAGTTCTTCCAGGCTGGCCTGCTGATGTTGCATACGCAGGTTGCCCGCGGCTCTCAGGTGTTCCGGGATGCTGTCGCCAAGGATCTCTAGGGCGCGCTGAACGCGGGCACCGGCGGCAACAGCAGCCCGTGCGCTTCGACGCAGGTTCGCATCGTCGAAGTTCGCCAGCCGGTTCGCCGTAGCCCGAACCTCACGGCGCATACGGCGTTCCTCCCATGCCAGAACCGCCTCGTGTGCACCCATCTGTGTGAGAATCGCGCTGATGGCGTCCCCATCGCGAATAACTACCCGGTCGACGCCGCGAACCTCGCGTGATTTTGCGGCGAGCCCGAGTCGCCTGGCTGCACCAACCAAAGCCAGGGCTGCTTCAGGACCGGGGCAGGTGATCTCCAGTGCGGCCGATCTGCCTGGTTCAGTGAGCGAACCGTGAGCCAGAAAAGCACCGCGCCAGGCAGCCGCGCAATCGCAGAGCCCGCCGGAGATGACTGAGGCTGGTAAGCCTCGCACTGGGCGTCCGCCTGCGTCGACTATGCCGGTCTGACGAGCCAGGTCAGGGCCTCCATCAATCGCACGCACCAGATAGCGAGATCCCTTGCGCAGGCCGGCGGGTTGAACGAGCACCACCTCGCAATCCTGGGCATAGAGCTCTGAGAGCTCTCGCTTCAAGCGTCGTGCGATGGCGCCGGCATCCACATCGGCTTCGATGACGATCCTGCCCCCAACGAGGTGGAGTGCACTCGCGAATCGAAGGAGCGCGGCTACTTCAGCCTTGCGACAGCAGGCCTTGGTGACGCTGACGCGACTCAGCTCGTCTTTCACCGCAGCCGTCATGGCCATGACTTGATCCTGCCATGCTCCGGATTTGCCCTCAGCCGGCCCTCCGCACGGGTGCCCGTGCAAGCACCTATCGTTGAGTAGTCGAGCCTTTGGCGCCTGGTCGGTGTAGCGCTATTGCACTCTCCAGCGCCAGTGCAAGTCGTCCCGGATCATGACTACCGGGTTTGGCCCCACGCAGGTATGCGACCTGCTCGATCAAGAGCGAGGCACCCAGGCGTGCTGCGGCCGCACTGAGCATTGCTGAGTCCCGCTCGTCGTGAACGTGGGATGGATCGGCAATGATGACGTCGGCTGTGAAGTCGGGAACGATCCGAGTAAGGAAAGCCAGGTGCTCATCAATGGCGGCGCCAGAGGTTTCTGGATCGTTGCGTGGCGCAAGATTCAACACGATGATCCGTTGCGCTGACGACGATGCGATCGCCTTGCCCAGGTCCGGGATGAGGAGATGCGGTAGCACTGAGGTGTACCAAGAGCCGGGTCCCATGACAATGGCGTCGGCGTCCAGCACTGCCTGAAGTGCCTGTGGGCAGGCCGTTGGATTCGGTGGATCTATGGCAATATCCGTGATCAGGCCCGCAGCCGTTGCTACCGCAACCTGACCACGCACACGCTCGATGGCCGTTGGTTCGTTTGGACTGGTGCCCACGACGTCAGCCACGATTTCCAGTGGAACAGTGCTGCAGGGCAGGACTCTGCCCTGACTCTGCAGCAGAGTTGCCACCCAATCCAGGCCGATCACCGGATCCCCGGTGACATCCCATAGGGCGGTGATGAGCAGGTTGCCGAGAGCGTGTCCGGCGAGTTCGCCGTCACCTTCGAACCTGTGTTGGAGGACGCGATCCCAGGTGCGTCCCCAGGCATCATCGGTGCACAAAGCTGCTAATGCCATCCGCAAATCGCCGGGCGGCAGAACGCCGAATTCCGAGCGGAGGCGGCCGCTGGAGCCACCGTCATCAGCGACTCCTACGACAGCTGTTATCCGATCAGTGACGCGACGAAGTGCCCGGAGGGACGCAGCGAGGCCATGACCACCACCCAATGCGACCACTTGAGGGCGTCCTTCACCTCCCGCCGCACTAGTCAGACTCGGCCAGGTTCGGGTCGTCACTCGCGTCCCAAATCTCGGTGTACAACGAGCGTTGGTACGCCGCGCGAGCGCAGGGTGTCGCCGAGTTGCTCTGCAACAGCGACACTCCTGTGCTTTCCACCTGTGCAGCCGATCGCCACGGTCAGATAGCGCTTGCCCTCTCGCAGGTAGCCCGGAACCATGGAGAGGAGCAGTGGCACATAAGCATCGAGAAAGCTCTCGGCCATGGCATCGCCTAACACGGCTTGAGACACCCTGGGATCCAGCCCGCTGTAAGGCCGGAGCAACTCATCCCAATGCGGATTCGGCAAAAAGCGCATGTCCGCAACCATGTCGGCATCGATAGGAATCCCGTACTTAAAACCGAATGACAGAACCGTGGCGTGCATCTCCATTGGCTCATCAGCGCCGAAGGCGGCCTCGACCTTATGCCGAAGGTCATGCACATTCAGGTTCGAAGTGTCGATGACAACATCTGCCTGTGCCCGAAGATCTCCGAGCATGGCTCGCTCTTCATTGAGGCCATCTACGATCCGTCCCTGCCCCTGAAGTGGATGTGGCCGGCGCGAACTCTCAAACCTGCGAACCAGCACCTCGTCGGAAGCCTCAAGAAATAGTGTGCGCACCCATAAGCCGGAATCATCGGCTAACTCAATGACAGTCCGATGGAGATCCGTAAACAAGCCACGACCACGGACATCCACCACGACGGCGATTCGCTCACTATCGGTGCGTGCGCGAGTGAGATCGATGGCCGGCTTGAGCAGCGCTGGGGGAAGATTGTCGATCACGAACCAGCCAAGGTCCTCCAGAGCCCGTGCGGCGGTCGAGCGACCTGCACCGGAGATTCCGGTGACGAGAGCTATCGGGAAACGATTCATGGTTCCTCACCCAGATTCTGCAGGATGGCCTGAGCTAATCCTGAGCCAATTCCGGGAACCTCGCAGAGATCCTGCAGAGACGCTGCCTTGATTCGCCGCACGCTACCGAACTGCTTCAGCAGTGCTTGTGCTCGGCGTGGCCCAAGGCCCGGAACGGCATCGAGCGCACTTGCCGTCATTCGGCGGCCCCTACGTTGTCGATGAAGCCGGATGGCTACGCGATGCGCTTCGTCTCTCAGCCGCTGAACCAGGTACAGCGCTTCACTACCGCGCGGCAGGATGATCGGATCCTGGCGATCAGGAAGCCACACTTCCTCCAGACGTTTTGCCAGGCCCGCCACGGGGATATCACCGAGTCCCAGGGACTGAAGCGCACTCGCGGCGGCCATTACCTGCGGAAAACCCCCATCAACGAGTACGAGACCAGGTGGATACGCCCGAAGATCAGGGACATTAGCTTCCGATGGATCAGCAGGCTCTGAGTTCACGCTGTCCGGCAGCACTTCAGTTTTGCGCAATTTGCGAAAACGACGGGTCATCACTTCAGCGATTGCCCTCGGATCATCTGCAGTCACAGAGGTGATCGCGTAGCTGCGATAGTCCCTCTTCAGCGGGAGAGCATCCTCGAAAACCACGAGTGAAGCCATCGTGTCTTGGCCCTGGATCGTCGAGATGTCGACGCACTCAATTCGCAAAGGGGCCTGGGCGAGGCCCAGCGCCTGTTGGAGTTCTTCGATGGCTCTGCTTCGA
>CAZKFI010000051.1:15381-17551 GCA_964551975.1 uncultured Bifidobacteriaceae bacterium
TCGTCGCAGTGCGTGTCGGGCGAGGATTTCCCGTGCATTAGTCATCGCGGTCTCCACGAGGGCTCGCTTGTCGCCCCGCTGCGGGACTCGCAATTGGACACTGGAACCGCGCTGCTCACTCAGCCAGGACTCCCAAATGTCTGCGGTGTGTGGGAGAAGGTTGACGAGCACCTCCCTGGGGAAACGCTGCGCTCTCACTTCGTGATCGATTCGATTGTCGAGTTGGGTCTCCTGGAGATCGTAGATTCGCTGCAAGGCACGTTCAAGGTACCCACCGGGGGGTAGGTCCTCGGTCTTCTCTAAGACAAATCCTCGCTCACCTGTGATGCGTCCATCACGCACGTGAAAAACTTGAATGCCGGCCTCGAGCTCTGAATCAGCAAGCGCAATGACGTCGGCATCAGTGGCGTCTGACAGGACTAGGGCATTGCGTTCCATGACACGATCCAAGGCGGCGATCTTGTCTCGGTCCCGAGCTGCTAACTCAAACTCTTCGCTTGAGGCATGGTCATTCATTCGCCGATATAGGTCTGATCGGTACCGGGCCCCTTGACCCTGCATAACGGCGCACAGATCAGCTGCCAGAGCCCGGTGCGCCTCTTGGGTGATCCAACCGACGCAGGGCGCTGCGCACTTGTTGATGTGCGCGAGGAGACAAGGTCGATTCTGCGATTGAGCCTGCCGGAATACCCCATCACGACATGAACGCACCGGAAAGACTCGTAGCAGCTCATCCATAGTTTCTCTGATGGCCCAAGCGTGCGCGTAAGGACCGAAGTAGCGAGTTCCTTTGCGCTTCACTTCGCGGACCACGCTCACTCGTGGATACTGATCTGCGAGGCTTACGGCGAGAAATGGGTAACTCTTGTCATCTCGATACTTGACGTTGAAGCGAGGTTCATACTCCTTGATCCACGAGTACTCCAGGGACAGAGCTTCAACCTCGTTCGCGACCACAACCCAATCGAGATCCGCTGCCTCCGCAACCATGGCGCTGGTGCGCGGGTGGAGGCCGACCGGATCAGCAAAATAGGAAGAGAGTCGGCTTCGCAGATTTGCAGCCTTCCCAACGTAGATAACCCGGGAAGTTTTGTCGCGGAATCGGTAGACCCCGGGAGCTGTGGGGATCTCGGCCGCCGCGGGGCGGAACGAGACCATCGTTAACCCAGTGAGATCTCGGTGCCCTGAACGGTGATGGGCTCCGGCGCAAGGCCTTCCGTTGCTGGGCCAACGAGAACTGCACCATCAACGGCTGAGAATCGGGATCCGTGGCAAGGACAGATGATTTCGTTGTCGACTACCTCGTCGACAAGGCAGCCTTGATGCGGACAAATTGCTGTGAAGGCCTTGAATACGTCCGTCTCAGGCTGGGTGACAACCACCGCTTGATCTGCCAGGACGACGCCGCTACCCACGGGGACCTGGTCAACCGACGTCAGCGCAGATCCTCCGGTTGCTGGTGCCGAACTCGTATCTGAGGTCGAACTGGAGGACTCGGAACCACCGCAGGCAACCAGAGCCACGGCGGCAACTGCCCCACCACCCAGTGCGAGGGCCTGCCGGCGTCCGAGTTGTATTCCCGCTGTTTGATCAGCCTGGTCGTGTCCTGGCGAGCGATGCTGCTGATTCAGAGCGTCGGTTTCCATTCTCTGAGTCTGCCACGACCGACCTGATCCGCCTAGTCCTACGCGAGCAATTCGCTGAGGAATGCACCCGTATAGGAACTCTTGTGCTTCGCCACGCTTTCTGGGGTCCCAGCGGTCACCACCGTGCCCCCACCAGTGCCTCCCTCAGGACCCATGTCGATCACCCAGTCGGCGCATTTCACGACATCAAGATTGTGTTCGATAACGACTACGGTGTTCCCCCGGTCAACCAGAGACTGCAAGACAGCCAGAAGTCGCCTGACGTCCTCGAAATGCAGTCCGGTCGTAGGTTCGTCGAGAACGTAGATCGTGCGACCAGTGGCACGCTTCTGTAACTCCGCTGCCAACTTTACTCGTTGAGCCTCACCGCCTGAGAGAGTAGGAGCGGACTGACCCATGCGGACATAGCCAAGTCCTACATCGACCAAGGTGCTCAGGTGTCGAGCAATAGCAGGTACAGCAGCGAAGAATTCGAGCGCCGTTTCGATCGGCAACAACACCAACCTGCAACTGATAGCCGCCGG
>CAZKFI010000052.1:0-17396 GCA_964551975.1 uncultured Bifidobacteriaceae bacterium
GCAGGACCCGTCGCACCCGTCGCACCGGCAGGACCCGTCGCACCCGTCGCACCGGCAGGACCCTGCGGCCCAGTCGTGCCGGCAGGACCCTGCGCACCGGGTACCCCGGCAGGACCCTGCACACCGGGTGCACCCGGTGGTCCGATCGACCCCGCAAGCCCGGTGTGACGGACTATGACCTTGCGGTGTCCTGGACGACATGGCTTCTTGCCCTTGACGTACAACTCCCCTGTGGTCTTCTTCACGCAGAGAATGAGCACTTCTGAGGCAGTAGTCGCAGTGGGGTGCAGTGCAGGCAAGGTCAAGCAGATCATCAGCGTCGTGATCGCACTTAGGGGCCGCCGCACCTCGAGAGCGTAGGTCGATCGACTGAGATCGCCTGGCTCGAAGACCTTGCTGGCGCATCACGGATGTCTCACGACTTCGCGCCCTTAAAGCAGACTCCCGACCACGCTGTTGGGCGTAGACGGGAGTTGTCAGCATGAGCGCCCACTGGCCTCAGTGCTCGTTGTGGAGGTGCCGGGAATCGAACCCGGGTCCGTGCAGGCTTCTTCCGTTCTTCTACGTGTGTAGCCGCGCTATCGCTTCTCGACCCCCGCGCTTCGTGCGGCACTGCGCGGTGGCGGCCCAGTCACTGTTTGGCTTTCCGCCCGCTCCCGTGACCGGAGCGATTGGTGAGTCCCCTAGCGACGTCAGCTCCCGACTCGGGGACGCATCGGGCTGACGGCAGACTTAGTGCTTAGGCCGCGAGGGCGTAAGCGTCTGCAGACTGCGTCTTTTTGGCAGTTATTTGTTTCAAGGATGTTTTACGAGATCACCTTGATTCTCGACACGCTTCACCGGTCAAAACATCTGTCCGTCGAAACCTGTCACCCCCTGTTGAGTTATGAAGTACCCGTTTTGAAGTACCCGTCCTGACGCCTTAACGTCTGTACCGTAAGTCAAGGGTACGACGACATCGGGCCCGAACAAAATCCCTGCACGAACGCCTAGTCGGCTGCGGCGTGAAGGCCAGCCAGGTCAAGTCGCCGCATGGTCATCATGGCGGCGGTGACTCTCGATCGGGCATCCGGATCCGGATGGGAGAGCAGGCTTGGCAGCTCACGGGGGATGATCTGCCAACTGATGCCGTACCGGTCAGCGCACCACCCGCACATGTCCTCACGACCACCGTCGGTGAGGGCGTCCCAGAGCCGATCGATCTCCTGCTGGGTGTCGCAGAAGACCTGAAAACTGATTGCTGGGGTTGGACTGAATTCCGCGCCTGCGTTGATCGCCAGGAATGACTGGCCGAGGAGTTCAAAGGAGATCGTGACCGGGGTACCTTCTGGGTAGCGGTCATTCGGGCCGTAGGTCGTGGTCTGCAGGATCCGACTGTCCGGGAAGAGGTCAACGTAGAAGGCGACGGCTTCGCCGGCTACTTGGTCAAACCACAGTGACGTGGTGATGCCTGTGATGGCCACGATGAATCAGTCCTCCCGACCCTTGGAGCGGCGCCCGGTGGCACGGTCGGCTTCACGCTTGGATTCGCGTTCGGCGATTGCCTGGCGTTTGTCGTATGACTTGCGGCCGCGCGCTAGGGCGATTTCGACTTTGGCGTAGCCATCTTTGAAATACATGGACAAGGGAATGAGCGTGACGCCCGATTCCTTGGTCTTCCCAATGATTCGACGAATCTCTTCGGTGCGCAGTAGGAGCTTGCGAGGTCGGCGGGGTTCATGATTGGTCCACGTCCCGAGTTCGTACTCAGGGATGTGGACTCCGCGTAACCAGATCTCGCCATCCTCGACGCTGGCGTAGCCATCGGTCAGGCTTGCTCGCCCGGCCCGAAGTGACTTCACCTCAGTGCCCATCAAAACCATGCCAGCCTCATAGACGTCTTCAATGGCGTAGTCGTGACGAGCCTTGCGGTTCTGGGCGATGAGCTTGCGGCCCTGTTCCCGCGGCATGGCGCACTCCTGATCAGCAGCTCACGGCTCGCATCGATTTACCGAACCAGCCCATCGGATCATACGGCTTACCCGCAAGGCGAACCTCAAAGTGCAGATGCGGACCGGTTACCCAGCCACTAGTCCCCACGTCGCCAATGACCTGCCCGACCTCGACGCGTTCGCCTTCACTCACCCGCACTTTGGACTGATGGGCATAGAAGGTGGCGAGCCCGCCGTCATGAATCAGGAGCGTGGCAAGTCCGTACGGCCCACCATTGCTGATATTCAGCACGGTGCCGCTGGCTGCCGCCCTAATCGGTGTTCCGGTACCGCCACGGATGTCGATGCCGGTATGGCAGGAGGCGTACCCGTAGACGGGGTGCACACGCGGTCCCACGTCATCAGAGATGCCGCCCCCATCAATTGGCCAGAGCAGTTCGCCGGTGGGCGATCCGGACTGTCCGGCAGCAGCCTGCGCGGCGAGTCGAGCGATGCGTGCCTGTTGGCGGCGCAACTTGGCGTACCTGCGAGCCACGGCGAGTTTGTAGGTACGAGCCTCGGCGAGCGCGGTCTTGCGCACCTTCGTCAGGCTAAACACCTCGAGTTGCGCAGACCTGGCTTCCTTTCGCTTCTTGCGCGCCTGTTCCAGGTCTGCGATGGCCTGGCGTTGGGCGGTGTCTGCCTCGGCTCGCAGTGCCTCCAGACGCACCTGCTCCATGGCGAGATCGCGCTGAACGCTGATGAGTTCCTGCCGCAGGTCTTCCTGTTGGGCCGAGAGAGCGTTCACCGAAGCTAGGCGCAGCAGCATGTCTCCTGGATCCTGGGAGTTCAGCACTACTTCCAGTTCAGCGAGCGGTCCCTGCTGGTACACGACACGGGCAATGTCGTTCATGGCGCCGACCGCCGCATCCACTTCGCCCTGAACTCGCTGCTGCTCCTCCTCGGCCGCCTGGACAGCCGCTACTGCTGAAGCCGCTTTGGCAGAGGCCCGTTGGGCCTGCGCGAAGGCGCGTTCTGATGCCGCGCTGGCATTGATGCTGCGCTGGCGGGCTTGGGTCAGTTGACGCTCGGCAGTTCGATATCTCTTGAGGGCCTTGGCCACCTGAGCGTTCGCGGCATCCAGGGCCTCACCTGCTGCCGCGACCTGGTCGTCGAGCCGGTCATCGGCTCCAGCCGGGCCCGGCATGGCTACCAGCCCGACCACGAGTACTAGGGCAAGTACTCCCACGAGCCGGCGGATTCGGGCCATCCCGCCAGGGTAGGCCCCAAGTCACAAAAGCCCCGTGAGCAACACGCGTAACAGGCCTAGACGCGTAGGTACTTCCTGAGGGTGAAGAAGGCGGCCAGCCCGGCCAGCAGGATGCCCGTCAGCAGCAGAATCGGGGCGATGGTGAAAACCGCATCCCAGCCCACGAAGGCGGTGAACTGGAATGACGGCGCCAGAACGCCGTCGATCACCACAATTTTGGTGAGCACGAGCGCTCCCACGGCAAAGATCGCCCCGATACCGGCCGACAGGGCCGCCTCGAGGAGGAACGGCAGCTGGATCGAGAAGTTCGAGGCGCCGACTAGGCGCATGATGCCGGTCTCGCGGCGCCGGCTGAAGGCCGCAACGCGCATGGTGTTGACGATGAGCAGCACCGTTACCACCAGCATGGCGCCGGCGATGATCAGAGCTATGACCTGCAGGCCACCGAGGAGTCGGAAGAACTTATCCAGAATGCGCCGCTGATCGTTCACCTGCTCAATGCCCGGCCGTCCCGCGAATGCCGAAGCGACGACCTCGTACTTGGTGGGGTCCGAGAGTTTGACGCGGAAAGATTCTGGTAGCGCATCCTCACGAACGTTTTCAACGATAGGTGAGTTCTTGAACTGTTCCTTGAAGCGGCTAAACGCCTCCGCCTGCGACTCGTAGTAGACCTCTTCAACCAGCGGCTTGAGAGACTCAAGATCGGCCTTGATCTGCTCACGCTGGGCGTCCGTTACCGGACCGCCGGAGCAGGAGGGGGTGTCGCTGCCCTTACCGCACAGGAAGATCGAGACTTCGACTTTGTCGTACCAGAAGTCCTTCATGGTCGACACCTGAGAGCGAACCAACAGGCTGACTCCGAACAGGCCCAGCGATACGGCAACCGTGATGATCACGGCGATGGTCATCGTCAGGTTTCGCCGAAGGCCGCTGCCTACCTCACTGGCGACAAAGGTCGCGCGCACAGATGCTCCTTCCCGTCAGCGGGCGTATCCGTAGACGCCACGGGATTGATCGCGAACCAGGTGGCCGCCTTCAAGCTCGATGACACGTCTGCGCATCTGGTCGACAATTACCGAGTCATGGGTCGACATCACGACAGTGGTACCCAGTCGATTGATGCGATCTAGCAGCTTCATGATGCCGACGGAAGTTCCTGGATCGAGATTCCCGGTGGGCTCGTCAGCGATCAACAGCATGGGTCGATTGACGAATGCCCGGGCTATGGCCACACGCTGCTGTTCACCGCCCGAGAGCTCGTCTGGTCGACGCTGCTCCTTGCCCTCCAAACCGACGACTTCGAGTACCTCGGGTACGACCTTGCGAATAATCGACTTGGGCTTACCGATCACCTCGAGGGCGAAGCCGACATTCTCCGCCACCGTCTTGTTAGGCAGCAGGCGGAAATCCTGGAACACCGTGCCGATCTGCCGGCGCATCGTTGGGATCTTCCAGTTCGACAGGCGACCCAGGTCCTTACCCAAGACCCACACTGATCCCTTGGTGGCTCGTTCCTCACGCAGCACCAGTCGCAGGAATGTCGACTTGCCTGAGCCTGAGGGTCCCACCAGGAAGACGAACTCCCCCTTCTCCACCTCAAGGGAGACGTTGTCCAGGGCAGGGCGCTGCTGATTGGGGTAGAGCTTCGACACCCGATCGAACAGGATCACGGTGCGAGTCTACGTGGATTATTGGCCCTGACCCGGCAACGCGTGCTGCTTGCGCCAACGAATTCCTGCCTCAATGAAGTCGTCAATCTCACCATCGAGCACAGCGGCGGTATTCCCGGTCTCCTCATTGGTACGCAGGTCCTTCACCATTTGATAGGGGTGCAAGACGTAGGAGCGCATCTGGTTACCCCATGAGCCACTCGAATCCCCCTTGAGGGCGTCGATCTTGGCCTGCTCTTCCTGGCGGCGGCGCTCCAGCAGGCGCGCCTGCAGGACAGCCATGGCGGTGGCCCGGTTCTGGAGTTGGCTTCGTTCGTTCTGGCAGGAAACCACGATGCCGGTGGGCAGGTGGGTGATGCGCACCGCGGAGTCTGTGGTGTTCACACCCTGCCCACCGGGTCCGCTGGATCGGTAGACATCAATGCGCAGGTCATCCTCGGGAATCTCGATGCTTTCCGTCTGGGCGATCACGGGAATCACCTCGATACCAGCGAACGACGTCTGCCGGCGACCCTGGTTGTCGAATGGTGAGATGCGCACGAGCCGGTGGGTGCCCTGCTCCACGGACAAGGTGCCGTAGGCGTAGGGCACCTTGACCGCAAATGTCGCCGACTTGATGCCCGCCTCTTCCGCGTAGGAAGTGTCGTAGACCTCAAAGGGCCAACCATGACGCTCGCAGTAACGCGTATACATACGCAGCAGCATCTCTGCCCAGTCGGCCGCGTCCACTCCGCCTGCCTCTGCGCGAATGGTGACCAGGGCTTCACGTGAGTCGTACTCACCGGACAGCAGCGTACGTACTTCGAGTTCGCCAACCGATCGCTGCAGGTCCTCAAGTTCACGCTGCGCCTCAGCCAGCGCGCCCTCGTCCTGCTCACTCTCAGCCAGTTCGAACAGCACCGGCAGATCAGCCAGGCGTCGAGAGAGTGCTTCGACTCGGCGCAGTTCACCCTGAAGGAACGACAGCCGGCTGGTCACCTGCTGCGCGCGCGCTTGGTCATCCCACAGGTCAGGCGCGGAGGCCTGGGCCTCTAAATCGACAATTGCCTCGCGCATCGACGGCAGGTCCAACACCGTTTCGATGCTGGCCATCGTGGTGTTGAGTTGGGCCAGGCGTTCGGCAGTCTCCAGCGAGGGCATGATCCGCAAGCCTAGGTGCTCGACCACTCTCCTCGTGCACACGGTCCGTGCTGCCGTCGGGCCAAGAATTCCATTGGACGACAGCACGAGATTCAGGTTCGAGTGCCAAGGCACCGCAGACCAATGGGTCAGGTTCGGGCGAGGGCCCGCGGCCACTGACGATCAGGCAAGAGCCCCTAAAGCAGGTCAGTCACCGGTGGGACAGTCGCGACCGCTACCAGGACCACCTGGATACGGCACCGTTGGTGCCCGCACGTACGCATTGAGAGCCTCGGCAAGACCCGATGAGGCTGTTCGAACCGGGAAGCTGAAGGGCTCAGACGAGATCGTCCCATCGGGAAGCATCATGCAGTGCGGCCATACCGTGGTGAGGCCAGGAATAGCCTTCGCTAGGTAGTCAATGCTGCCCACGCCGGCCGCGAAAGCGATTGGTCCGCCAGGGCCGGCTTCGGCGACGCGGAGGGCAGCCTCCTGCTCCATATTGACGTACTCCACGGTGGTCGTGGTGATTCCGGCTTTGCGTAGGCGCGCAAGTAAATCGATGTCGGCAGTCGCACCTTTGGTTGTGATGACTGTCTTACCTGCCACGTCCTCGATCCCGTTAATCTGCGTGCCTTCACGCACAATGAACGCCCGCTCGACGTAGTAGTACGGATCTGTCCAGGTGATGGCACTACCAGTCTGCGCCACCCGGTCAGTTGTGATCGTGATGCCCGTTGCTGAGAGGTCGCATTGGTCTTTCGCGGGGCGCATCCAAATGTCCTTGTAGGTCTTGACATAGACGGGCTTGAAAGTCAGACCCTGCTGCTTCGCGAACCCTTTGAGGTAGGCAACATCCCAGCCCGACCAGCTCTTCTTGCCCTGGATGGCGAAGGGCGCGAACCCCGGGTAGAGACACACTTGCAGGACTCCCGGCTTGAGTGTCGTCACCGACTTTGCCTGCGCAGCGGGGGGCGTCACGAGAAGCGCGGCAACTGAAGCGATTACCACCAGAAGGGTGCGTCTCATGGTGGAAGTTTTCCAGACAGGAGCACTGACGCCTCCAGTGGGACACACCTTCTTCAGTTCACGGCGCGGTAGTCCAGCCGGGCCCAGGATTCCACCCGGACCACCGCATCGGGGGAGGCTTGGACCAGGCCATGGAAGAACTTCAGGCGAAGTGGTGACCGCAGGACGATGCGGACTCGTTGCCCGTCAGTGGTGACCTGTTCAACCACCAGGCCCGGAATGCTCACGCGTGCATCGGTGCGATCCAGGTATGCACCTGCAGCACTTACTACCCGCCCGGGATCCAGCCTGGTGCCTTGCGTTGCACCATTGGCGTAGTAGGCGTCCAGGTCGATTGCTTGGGCGCCGGCCAGTGCCATGCTGTCCGCGAGAACCATCAGATTCCTTCGCTGCAGATAGACCGCAGTGACGTCAGTCACCACGGCTACGGCGAGTAGGCAGATGGTGATGAGACCGATGGCAAGTGGCAGGGTGCTGCCGCGATCATCGTGCACCAGCATTCGGGTGGCAGTGGGGAGCTTCGGCATATCGAGGTCAACAGTTCTCAGAGCGTGACACGGAAGACGTCAACCGGTGCGACATGACGAACACGCATGGGAATCGCCGCTCCTGCACGCTCACTCAGGCTGGCGGGCAACCACGGCAACTCAACCGACCAGCGCAGTTCGACAACCGCGCTGGTCCCCGGTGTCAGGCACGGACCTTCTGGGCAGGTGATCGCTAGGGCATCCGGTGGCAGTGCGAACCCTTGGTCTTCGAAGGCCAGAGTGGCCGCCATCTGGGCAGCAGCGAAGGCGGTTGGGATGCTCGGCGCCTGGGTGAAAGCCCGTCCCGCCTCGCGAGCCGCCTGGGTGCTGGCCAAGGTTGCTGCCTGAACGCGCATGACGGACATGACGATGTAGGCCATCGGTAGCAGGATGAGGACCGCGACAACGATGAACTCCGTGATTGCTGAACCTTGGTCATCAGCCATACGCCTCTTCAGGTCACGTAGGTTCACACGAACTCCGACATGGCGTGTCCGGTGATGGTCATCGCGGAGGGACCAAGCAGCCCCACCAGCGGAAGGTCAGCATCGATGCGCACCTGATGAACGATGAGCCCGTGCCGCATGACTCGCTGCACGGAGACGTGCTCGATCACGCCACCAGCAACCGTTCCTGCGAGCAGTTCCCTAGTACGTCGTTCACCCGCGTGCGGATCCGACCCGGCCAACGCCGATGCTCGTGCACCCTCGGCCGCAGCCGAGACCAGTGTTGCCCGAACATGCAGCACCAGTGCGATCTGGACGATGGCCAATGTCACCGCGAAAAGCAGCGGAGTAACGAGGACGAACTCGACGACCGCGTTACCCCGCTGCTCACGGGCGAAGCGCCTGGCCAACGAGACGACGATCACGGCACTGAAACTGATGAGATCGCACCATCGAGTACGGATGTGAGTCGGTCATCAGCAATCAACCAGATCGCAGTCACCAGGCCGGCGGTCATGACGGCAACCAGAACCCAGCCTGGTACGTCACCGCGATCATCAGCCAAGTAGCGCGCCCGTGTCGCGAGATTGTGCAGGCGCACGCTGAGCGAAGCAGATATTTCTGTGGTGAGGGTGCGGAGATGGGACATGGTGTTCCTTTCATTCGGTTTTTCGATGGTTGCTTGTACTGCTAGGGAACGAGGTACTCCAGGCTGACTGCACCGGGGAAGAGTGCAACCAGCACAACCGTGGGAAGGATGAAGAACACCACCGGTATCAACATCAGCACGTCTTTGCGTCCAGCGACTTCCATCAGCACACGGCGCTGATACGCACGGCAATCAGCCGCCTGAGCGCGTAACACATCGACTAACGGAGTGCCCCGCTCAAGGGAGATGACAAGACCGTCCACGAAGCGCTCAACCTCGGGCACCGCACAGCGGTCTGCGAGCGCCCGGAGAGCCTCGTCGACCGACTGCCCATCGCGAAGATCCGCCACGCAGGTGCGGATCTCATCAGCAAGATCTCCGTCGACGGTTTCAGCGACGCGCTCCAGGGCAGCAGAAGGAGACTCGCCGGCCGCGACACTGAAGGCCAGGAGCTCGGCGATGGTGGGTAGCTGTTGAGCAATCCGACTACCGCGTTGGCGAGCCTGACGCGTCAGACGACGGTCGACGACCAACGGACCGCAGACTGCGCCGAAGACCGCGAGGACGACTAGGCCAGCCAACGGTGCCCCATTCCCGACCACAAACACACCTGCGAGTGCGCCGACGAAAAAACCGAGAGCAAGACCCGCGACCTGCTCCAGGCGAAAGCGCTGCACATCACCGGCTCGGCCTGCACGGGTAAGCCTGTTGACCAGTTCGGTGCGTCGCCCACCACGCACAAACGTCGGTAGCAGAACGGCGATAAGCGCCGCAATGCCGAATTCATGCCTGGGTTGGTGCAGATACTGCGCACTTGGACCTGTGACAAAGGGTGCGATGCGCTCGGTGAGAGTCGGGGTTGCATGCGCACGCACTCGACTCAGAACCGTGAGCAGGCCTACTGCTGCCAGCAGTCCGAGGAGGGCGCCAACGACCGGAGTCATCACCGCAGCATCCGAGTTTCGACAGGGAGGCGCCCGATCGCGAGCATGACGCGATACGCGGCAACTGACAGCACTGCAGCGATAACCAGTACGACAGCTCCCGCAGGTGAACGATAGGCAGCCACGGCCTCAGGACGTGTGCACAGCAGGGCCAGGGTGATCCACGGAGCCGCCACAGACAGTCGAGCGGCGGAAACGGTCCAGCTCTGCCGCGCCTCGATCTCACCCCGTGCACGTGAGTCATCACGGAGAAAGGCGCTCAGGGTACGAAGGACCGTTCCGAGATCGGTGCCACCGACCTCTCGAGCGATACGCATCGATGCGATGACGCGATCAGCCACTGGATCGGCCAAGCGCTGCTGCAGGCTGTCCAGGGCTCGAGCAAATGAACCGGTGGCCCGATACTCACTGGCAAATTCCGCGAATGGCGCACGCAGGGGTTCGGGTCCAGTGCGCGCAAGATCGGCAATGGCATCCGGCAACGACATTCCCGCCCGGACGGCAGAGACCAACGCATCCACGGCATCCGGCCACGCGGTGCGGAGTGCCCGCTGGCGCTGTTGGGCACGGCGGCGAAGGAGGAGTACTGGAAGGCCAGCACCGGCGATCCCGGCTAACGCCGCCGCCATCGGCACGGTCGTGATGATCAGGACGAGGAGTGCGACCAACAGGGCAGTGCTCGTTGCAGCGAAAACTAGGCGCCCGACCGTGAGCCGAGGAACACCGGACGCATCAACGAGGCGCTGCAGCCGCCCTACACGCCGTGACCGCACGACCGCCCGATCGCGATCGCCGCGCACCGCGAGCCAGACGAGCAGCATCCCGGTGCCGAACACCAGGCCGATGAGTGCGCCCATCAGGCCACCCGCGATCGAGGGCGGGTGGCCGATCGACGCATGGGACCGAGGAGTTCAACGAGGTCGTAGCCACGCTCAGCGAAACGTTGGGCATGTGGTGGGAAACCACCGGCACGAACTAATTCGGCACCATCGAAGGTGAACAGCTCTGCCACCTCGATGGCACTGCCCTCGACCCGACCGGGTAGGGCCAGGATCTCGCGCACGCGACGCACGCCGTCTGGACCGCATGCCGTGTGAATGATCACGTCGACGCAGCCGGCCACAGTCGGTATGACGAATTCACCCGGAATGTTCTGCCCGGCAAGTAGGGGCAGCGTGCAGAGTTTGGTGAGTGCTTCACGGCCACTGTTGGCATGGAGGGTGGCCATTGCCGGAAGCCCGCTATTCATGGCGACGAGCAGATCCAACGCCTCAGCCTGGCGTACCTCACCCACGATCAACCTGGTGGGACGCATACGCAGTGCTTCACGAATGAGCCGCCGTAACGGGATTTCGCCGGTACCCTCCAAGCTTGCATCGCGCGTTTGCATCGCGATCCAGTCCGGATGCCGTAGGTGGATCTCGAACACCTCTTCACAGGAGACGATCCGCTCCCGACCTGGCACGCATCCCAGTAGAGCGTTGAGCATGGTCGTCTTTCCAGATTGGGTTGCGCCGGCCACCAAGATGTTGAGCCCGCAGACGACGGCAGCCTCCAAGAAGTTCGCTGCGGCATCACTGAGGCTGCCGAGGGCAACGAGGTCGCGAATATGCGTAGGTCGCACGACGAACCGACGGATGTTGACAGCCCAGTGCTGCCGAGTGATGTCCGGTATGACCACGTGCAATCGACTACCGTCCGGGAGCATCGCATCCACGAATGGTGCACTCAGATCTAGGCGCCTGCCGGACTGCCGAAGCATGCGCTCCACAAGATCGCGTACATCTGCTTCGCTGAGCACGACGGAGGTCAACTCACTACGGCCGGCCCTTGCGACGAAGATTCGCCCTGGGTCGTTGATCCAGACCTCCTCCACCTCTGGATCGTCGAAGAAGGGCTGCAGGGCACCGAAACCTGCGACTGCATGGCGTACCTGAACACTGATGGCTGAGCGATCAATCTGCGCTGTCGACTGTGTCTCATCCCGATCAATTCGACGAAAGATGACTTCATCCAAACCCTGTTCCACCAGCGCACGAACCGTTTCGGGTTCACGCATCGGATCGATGGCTGATGCGCGAATCGCATCGCGCACCCACACCTCGACCTCGTCAGCGATAGTGCTGGAGTCATCCTGCGACCGCTCGGCCACAGGTCGAATCACCTGCCGACCACGCACCTGACTGCGACCCATCGTCACGTCCCATCCACTGCCGCGCAGATCAGCGCGCGCTCCCATTCGGTGAGCAAGCGGACGGTAGGCAGGTCACCGCCTTGAGCACCAGAGGGAACAGCGGCCTGTGGAAAACGGCGACAGGCGAGTGCTAGCCCGTCATTGCAGGTGAACGGCGGCTAGCGCAGGGAGTGGGATGGCGCTTGCACGCGGGAATGGCTGCCCACCACGGCCAACCAGGTAGCCGCGACTTCATCAGGATGTTCCATCTGCGCAACATGCCCGCAGTCGGCGAGAACGACGACGGTGGCATCACGGAAGTGCTTAGTGATGCGGTGCGCGGCCTTGGGATCAACGAGTTGGTCCTTGCGTCCGTAGATGGCCAGAGTCGGGCAGGCAACCTGCTCGGCAAGACGCCAGGGGCGCTCCGGACCGACATCCACGAACGTGCGCAGCAGCCCGCGCAGACTGCGTAGGAGTGCATCGGGTCCATAGGTCAGGTGGTCGCGTGAAGCCGTCTCATCGACCGCAGCGGCTCGGCGATCATCGCTGACCCGGGCCGGGTCGGCGAAGCAGGCGTCGATCATGGCCTGCACGCGCACGTGAGCGGAGACTTCGTTGGTGTATTTGCGCACCAGCGGCTCGCCTACGCCAGGGATGGCGATCACTGGCAGGTGCATGGTTGCGCGACGTGGACGCAGTGCTGGAAGTGCTGGGGAGATCATCGTTAGCGAACGCACCAGGCTCGGGTAGCGGCCCGCCAACTGCAGAGCTACCGCCCCACCGAGGGAGTTGCCGAAGACGTGGACCGGACCGGCATCGAGGTGCTCGATGAATGACGCCACCGAACGTGCGTAGCCCGCGGGCGAGAAGTCGCCGTCACGCGGCGGTGGGGAATCCCCGAAGCCGCCGAGATCCAGTGCCCAGCCTTCGACATGGTCACCGAGGGCCACCATCAGGTCGTACCAGTTCAGCGAAGAACCGCCGAGGCCATGCAGGTAGACCGCACGTGGAAGATCGGGCTGGCTTCCCGGAAGATGCCTGGCTGCCATCAGCGCATTCGGCAGCCACACCTCGGTGCGCTCAGGCAGACGCGAAACCGACACCCCCGAAGGATACGTCTGCGTACCATCGGGAGGTGTCCGGAGCAGCCGTCCCTCCTGTCGCCCTCACCCCGGGCGCTCTGGATGAGCCCGATGGGCTGCCAGCACCCCGAATGCCCAGGGAGCAACGACGGGCCCAGGTCGTCGTCGCCGCTCGGGAGGCTTTCGTCGCGGCCGGCTATCACTCGGCGTCCATGGACGACATCGCGGAGCGAGCCGGAGTTTCCAAACCGGTGCTCTACCAGCACTTCCCCGGCAAGCTCGATCTGTATTTGGCAATTCTGGACGAGGGCATTGAGGCCCTCTTGGCTGCCACCCAGCAGGCCATTCGCTCCACACCCGACAACAAGGTGCGTGTTCAGGCCACGATCCGCACCTACTTCACGTTCTTCGATGACCCGCAGGGCGCCATTCGATTGGTGTTGGGCACCGACCTGATGAATGAGCCTCAGGTGCGCAAGCGCATCGATGCGACCAAGTTGAGCCTGGCGCGGTCGATCGCTGTGGTTATTGCGGAGGACACCGGCCTGAACGAACAGCAGTCGCTGCTGCTCGGATCAGGTCTCCTGGGGCTGGCCGAGGGCGCTGCCGTCCGTTGGCTAGCCCAGAAGGGGGAGCGGATTTCACGCGAAGAGGCGGCAGACCTCACGGCGAATCTCGCCTGGCGCGGAATCTCCAGCTTTCCGCTCAGCCACCCCCCGCAGGACTGATGATGGAACTGGTGCCACCATTGCACCGGAGTTCTCGATTGCCGACTGCAAGGAAAGGATGCTGACGTGGAGGTCAAGATCGGGGTGCAGGACACCCCGCGGGAACTGACCCTGGAGAGCAACCAGACACCGGAGGAGATCCGGTCGGCAGTGCAGGCGGCACTCTCCGGTGGCACCCTGCTGGAACTGACCGACGATCGCGGGCGCACACTGCTCGTGCCCGCCGCGAAGATCGCCTACGTGGAGGTCGGTCCGTCGGCATCACGCCGCGTCGGTTTCGGCACCCCGGCCTAGACAGTCGGCCTTACCACCAGCGCGCGAGCAATGGCGGGCTAGGCGGCAAGTCCAAGCGCCGCCATACGTCGCGTGTGATTTTCCGTAAGACGCGCCAGCATGCGGCCGATTTCAGCGAGATCGGCACCTGGGCGATCCACTCCGCCCACGAGTAGCGCCGAAAGCGCGTCCCTTTCAGCCGCTACCCGCTGAGCCTGGGAGAGCGCCTCACCGACGAGTCGTCGTCCCCATAGGGCGAGTCGGCCTGCAACGCGTGGATCCTCGGCGATCACGGCGCGAACGCGATCCACGACGAATGCGGCGTGGCCAAGGTCCTGACAGACCTCTTGAACCAAGCGTCGCGTATTGGGATCCACGTAGTTGGCGATCTCTAGGTAGAAGTCTGTTGCGATGCCATCGCCCACGTACGCCTTGATCATTCCCTCGAGCCAGTCGCTGGGCGCTGTGTGGACGTGGAAGTCATCGAGAGGTCGGCGAAATGGCGCCATCGCCTCTTCGGGGTCAGCGCCAAGTTCCTGCAAGCGCTCACGCAGCAGCGTGAAGTGACGGTATTCGGCCGTGGCTGCATCGGCCAGACCAGCCTTATCGGCGACGGTTGGGGCCATGGCGGCGTCCGCGGCCATCCGTTCAAAGGCGGTCAACTCCCCGTAGGCCAGCACGGCCAGCAGGTCGATGACCGCTGCTCGATACTCCGGTGACCAGTCAGCGCTTTCAGCCGATTGGTCGAGGGATTCCGACCCAGAAAGTGTCACGATCGCGAGCGTAGCCGCAGGCGGGGTACAGTGGCGGTCTAGATACGGCAGTCTTGCCACGTCGGAGGGATCCGGCGAACACGAACTCCGGGGGCACGAACCCTCGAAGCTGAACACTGGAGTACCTCTGAGCAACACCACAGCAATCGCCCCTACATTCGCCGAACTCGGCGCTGACCCCCGCATCGCACAAGCGCTCGCTGACGAAGGCATCGAACGAGCGTTCCCAATTCAGGAACAGTGCCTGCCGCTGGCCCTCGAAGGCAAGGACCTCATCGGTCAGGCGAAGACGGGTACCGGCAAGACCCTTGGATTCGGCATCCCACTACTGCAGCGGCTGGACCTAGTAACGGATCGCACTCGCCCACAAGCGCTAGTCGTCGTGCCAACACGCGAACTCTGTGTGCAGGTAGCGAACGATTTGCAGCAGGCTGGTCGACTTATGGATGTGCGCGTACTGGCCGTGTATGGCGGTCGCGCCTATGAACCGCAGATTGAAGCGCTCACCAAGGGAGTCGACGTTGTCGTGGGCACCCCGGGTCGCGTCATCGACCTGATGACCCGCAAGGACCTCAGCCTGGCACGCGTTGGCACACTCGTTCTTGACGAGGCTGACGAGATGCTCGACATGGGCTTTCTGCCCGATGTCGAAAAGATCGTGGCGGCGACGCCGAGCTCGCGACAGACACTGCTGTTCTCGGCAACCATGCCCGGCCAGATCCTCGCGTTGGCCCGGCGCTACATGACCCAGCCGACGCATATTCGTGCCGCCGCACCGGGTGACGAGAGCAGCACCGTCGATGCCATCGAGCAGCACGTCTGGCGTGCGCATCCAATGGATAAGACGGAGTTGATCGCCCGCATCCTGCAGGCCCAGGACCGTGGGCTGTGCATGGTGTTCACCCGCACCAAGCGCAAAGCGCAGCGGATCTGCGATGAGCTCACCGAGCGTGGGTTCGCCGTTGCCACGGTGCACGGAGACCTTGGCCAAGGCGCCCGAGAGCAGGCACTGCGCGCCTTCCGAGGCGGCAAGGTTGATGTGCTCGTCGCAACCGACGTTGCCGCCCGAGGCATCGACGTTGAGGGTGTTACCCACGTCGTGAACTACGAATGCCCTGAGGATGAGAAGACCTACCTACACCGCGTGGGTCGCACGGGTCGCGCCGGCGCATCCGGCGTCGCCGTGACCCTCGTCGACTGGGAGGACATCTCCCGCTGGCAGATGATCAATCGAGCCTTGGGCCTGCCGTTCGCCGAACCCCTTGAGACGTACTCGACCAGTGACCACGTCTACGCCGGACTAAAGATTCCACCGGGTACCGGTGGCTCTCTGCCCCGCGGTGCTCAAACTCGAGCGGGCTTGGATGCCGAGCAGATCGAAGATCTTGGCGAAACCGGGAAGTCCGGAAGATCGCCGAAGGGCTCCCGTCGATCGGACCGGCCAACTGGCGCCAAGGGTGGCGACAAGTCAGGACGATCGCCGAAGAAGTCCAGGACTCCAGCGGCGGCAAACCGACCCCCTGCAGAAAGCTCCGGCACCGGGCAGCCACGGCGCAGGCGGCGCACCCGCGCTGGTCAGGCGGTGCCATCGCAGGCGGCGGAGCGCTGATTCACGCATTCTGCGCGGCAACACAGCGACGCGGAACGCACCGACCTACACTTCGAAAACGTCGCCCGCTGGTGCATCCTCAGCAATGCTTGGTAAGCCCGCCCAGGGTTCGCGCGCCGGCACTGCGGCCGAGCCTTCAGGGCAGTAGGCCCGAAAACCGCAGTAGCCGCAGAGCCCACTGACTCGTGGTGGGTAGACCTCCTCGACCAATGCCCCCGCAGCCAACTGTCGTTCCTGCTCGCGCATGTCCTGCGCGATCTGGTCGACCCGACGGAGCTGACGATCTATTGCCTCCGCACTGTGGTCCCACCCAGCGATGACGCCACTGGGGATGTGATGGAGTTCAACGCGCGTGCAGGGTCGCCTTAGGGACTGCTGAACACATGCCGCGTACAGTGCCATCGCCAGTGAGCTGCGTGCTTGATCCGCAGTGGGAATGCCGGCCCCGGTCTTGTAGTCAATGACGACCAGCGCATCCGAATCTCCTTCGCTGTCACCATCGGCATCCACATGGCCGCTGCCATCGCCGTCGAAGTTACGGCTGTCGAAGCGGCGGCTGTCGAAGCGGCGGCTATCGAAGCGGCGGCTGTCGATTCGATCGATGCGTCCTTGGATGGCGGCATGGTCGGTTCGCGCTGCCAGGGTTCGCTCGCAGGAGACCGGTTCACGTGATGACTCCTGTGCCGTCACGTACTGCCAGGTGACATCGACGGCCCAATCGCGCCAGTGCAGGGATTGTTCGGCGTCCGCGAATCCGGCATCGGACCAATGCTGAGCCATGAGTGCGGACATGACGGATTTCGCAGTGTCAGCGGTACCGTGCGCTGGCCACGGTTCCTGGTACCAGTCGCGTAGGACTGCGTGGATTGCCAGGCCAAGGGAGAGGTGAGCCCAGACACCCTCTGAGCGTTGTCTCTGCACGTACTGCAGGAAGAAGCGACGCGGACAGTCCTGCCAGGTGGCGATCTTGCTGGGAGACAGGCTGAGCAGCTGCGGCACGACGTCACGCTAGTTCACTCAGGCGCAGCTACAGATGATCGAAGGACAGCTGGTGACAAGGCCTAGCCTGTGGATCCATGCCGTCCGGTGAGCCCATCATCGCCTGCGTTGGTGCAGTGGTCTTCGATGCGCGAGCGCGGCTGCTGGTCATTCGGCGAGGTCAAGCACCCGCCATCGGGCAGTGGACACTTC
>CAZKFI010000053.1:0-16807 GCA_964551975.1 uncultured Bifidobacteriaceae bacterium
AATCGAGAATCGCGAGAGTCGCCGCGGTTGTCGCCCATCACGAACACCGTGCCCTGGGCCAGAGTGACATCGAAGCGCACCTGGTCGGTGGCGCCGTTGAGGTAGGGCTCGTCGAGGCTGACGCCATTGAGCACGATGCGACCCTGGGAATCGCAGCAGGCGATGCGGTCCCCACCGACCGCGATCACCCGCTTCACCAGGTCCTGGCCAGACTCGCTGGGCAGGAGGCCGACGAAAGTGGCTGCCTCGCGCACAAAGCCTTCCCACCCACCGGGTCCAGGTGTTGGAAGTGGGAGCCAGCCTCCTGGATCACGGAAGACGACGACTTCCCCACGCCGAACCCCGGAAATTTTGGTGGTCAATTTGGCTGCCACGATGCGATCACTGGGCAGCAAGGTCTGTTCCATGGAAGCGCTCGGTACATAGAAAGCTTGCAGAACGAAGGCTCGCACAAGTGCAGAAAGCACCAGTGCGCAGATCACGATGATGGAGACCTCGCGAAGCAAGGCACCCACTGTGCGTTGAGGCTTGACCTCTCCTTCTTGTCGCCGTCGGTGTCGACCTCGCCCAGACGGCCGCGGCCCGAGCTGCTTGAGCTGCTCCCGGGCCGAGACTGCCATCAGTTAGCCGCCTGCGGGATAGCGGCGAATGAATTCGGAATTGGCAGGGCCTGGAGGCGACTGAACGGCCAGACCACGTTCATCGTGCGCCCGACCACACGATCGACCGGCACCATCCCACCTCCGGGATCGCCCAGATGGAAGCGTGAGTCCGCACTATTAGAGCGGTGGTCACCCATGACCCACAGTGTGCCCTCCGGAACGATCACATCGAAGTCAATATCGCTCGGCGCGTCGCCGGCATAGAGATACTCCTGCTCATCCAGTGCAATCCCGTTTACGGTGACCCGCCCCTGCTCGTCACAGCAGGCAACTCGATCGCCGCCTACTCCGATGACTCGCTTGACGAAGTCCGTCGAATCAGGTTCAACCACGCCGAAGGACTGCCCGACCCAGGTGAGGGCTGCCGCAATGGGATTTCGGTCGGGGACATCAGCTGGCTCCACGAAGGAACCTGACCCGTCGAAGACGACGATGTCACCGCGCTCAATCGGCCGCAAGTGGTAGACGACACGATTGACGAGGACTCGATCACCGACCTGCAGGGTGTCTTCCATCGACCCCGAAGGAATGGAGAACGGTTTGGCGATAAAGGTCGTGATCAGTAGGACCACGCCCATGGCCACCAGAAGGGTGACCGGGATATCCCACCAGGGCTGGTCCTTCTTCTTCTCGTTCAGGACTTACTCGCTCCGTCACTCTCGCCGGCAGCCTCGGCGTCTTCGACGATGTCGGCCTCAAGCTCTTCAGCGACATCTTCCACCGCAGCCTCAGCGGCGTCGTCAGCGATTTCTTCCGCGGCCTCTTCCGCGGCCTCGGCAGCGGCGAGTTCCTCCAACGCCTCAAGATCAGCCAGGTCTGCTTCATCGTCAGCGACCTGCGCGTACGCCTCTCGCTTTTCGCGGATCTTGGCAGCCTTACCACGCAGGTCACGCAGGTAGTAGAGCTTGGCTCTACGCACGTCGCCACGCGTTACGAGTTCAATGCGCTCGATGATCGGTGTGTGCAAAGGAAAGGTGCGCTCGACGCCAACGCCGTACGAGACCTTGCGCACCGTGAACGACTCGGAGACCCCAGAGCCTCGACGAGCGATAACCACGCCTTGGAAGACCTGAATACGAGTCTTGTTGCCTTCAACGACCCGCACGTGCACCTTGACGGTGTCACCGGCCCGGAAGGTGGGAATGCCGCGCTTGATTGAGGCGGCGTCGACAGAATCAAGGGTCTTCATCACAACTACTTCCTGCAGGCGCCACAGGACGCCGGCGCACGTTGACCGCTCGGGGCGGTGGTCAGGTGAGCGATTCGGCCGATTGGCCGCCGTCACCCCCTGCGGCAGGTGACGAGGGCCCTAGTCTGCCACATACGGTCTGCCTCACACGCCCCGGGAGTCACCCCGCGCCCAACAATGCGACAGTCCCGCTACCTCGGACGACGGGACTGAGTGCGGATTTGGGCCTGCTCGGCCCGCCATGCGGCGATCCGTTCGTGGTTGCCGCTGAGCAGAACCTCGGGGACCTCAAGGCCACGCCAGGTTCTCGGTCGGGTGAATGACGGACCTTCGACCAAGTCGGCCATGGCACCAGGGGCAAATGAGTCGTCGGTGATGCTTGCCGCATTGGAGACCACGCCGGGCAGCAATCTGCTGACGGCTTCGATGATCACCAGTGCCGCCACCTCACCCCCGGCCAGTACGTAGTCACCCAAGGAAACCTCGCGTACCCCCGCCCACTCAGGCCTCGCCTGCGGGTCGCCGTAGTACTGCACCACCCGTGCATCGATGCCCTCGTACCTACCGCAGGCGAAGACCAACCAATCAGTCTCCGCCCACTGCTGGGCCAGTTCCTGCGTGAACGGTTCCCCCGAGGGAGTCGGAACGATCAGCAACGGGCGCTGGGCCGCACCACCATCGGCTGCGCGCACCGCATCGAGGGCCAGACCCCATGGCTCAGGACCCATGAGCATGCCGGGGCCCCCGCCGTACGGGGTGTCGTCGACGCTGCGATGTCGATCCGTTGTGTGGTCTCGCAGGTCGTGCACGCGGATATCAATCAGTCCGTCGGTCACAGCTTTGCCCACTAAAGACAGCTGGAGCGGCGCGAAGTACTCGGGAAAGATCGAGACGATGTCGATGCGGGTTTTCGCTGTCACGGATCTCGCCGGGCAGGTTCGACGTCGATCAGGCCAGCGGGCGGGTCGATTCCGATACGCCGATTGGTCACATCGACCGTGGGGACTATGGAGTTGACGAAGGGGACGAGCACTTCGCGTCCGGCACCATCGCGGACGACTAAGAGGTCCTGACCGGGTAGATGCAGGACCTCCTCCACGGTGCCGACATCGACGCCGGAAACGGTAAACACCTCGCAGCCGATGAGGGCGGTGTCGTAGAACGCGTCCGGGTCACCGGTATCTGCACCCTGCTCACGGTCGACGAACAGCAGTACCCCACGCAGCGCCTCGGCCGCATTGCGATCAGCAACACCGGAAAAATGCAGAATCAGGCGATTGCCCTGCCAGCGTGCAGCTGCGACGGTCAATGACCCCTGAGGCTCATCGGATCCTGGATCCTGCCTCAGCAGTACGGCACCGACCGCGAAGCGCTCCTCGGGATCATCCGTGCGCACATCCACGGTGACCTCACCGCGGATGCCCTGCGCTCGCCCGATGCGACCTACGACGACCTGCACGATGCGTTGATCAGCAGTCCGTATGCGGAGCGCCTAGCGCTCTCCGGCCTCGAGGAAGTCAATACGGATGCTGCGGCCCTCATTCACAGCGCTGAGCACAGTGCGTAGAGCGGTAGCCGTACGTCCGGAGCGTCCGATGACCCGACCCATGTCGTCCGGGTGCACCCGGACGGCGAGGGATCGACCCTGCCGTCCGGAACGCATGCGCACCTCGACGTCTTCCGGGTGATCAACGATCCCGCGAACGAGGTGCCCGAGTGCCTCGTCGAGCATCTCAGGCCTCGTCGCGAGCGGCCTCGGCCATGTTCTCCAAGGCCTCGACTGCAGCTTCGTCCGCGGCAACGCCCTCAGCAGCCTCACGGGCAGCGACCTCTACTGCCACCTCAGCGTCGGCTTCGGCGATCGCGGCCAACTCAGCGGCAACCTCCTGCTCCGGGGTGGGCTCGGCCGGCGTGACCAGAGCACTGTCCGCTTCGGAGGTAACGTCCTTGGGCTTGGACTTCGGAGCCTTTGGCTCTGTAGCCGCTTCCTTGACGGCAGCTTCGTACGCAGCCAACTTGCTGGGCTTGGGCGGGGCGACCTTGAGCGTGCCTTCGGCGCCGGGCAGTCCCTTGAACTTCTGCCAGTCACCGGTAACTCGCAAGATTGCCTGAACTGCCTCGGTCGGCTGAGCGCCCACTCCGAGCCAGTACTGCACGCGCTCGGAGTTCACCTGGATGAGGCTGGGTTCCTGCATCGGCTGGTAGACACCGATCTCCTCGATCGCCCGGCCATTGCGAGCGGTGCGTGAGTCGGCCACGACGATGCGGTACTGCGGTGCGTGCACCTTGCCGAGACGCTTTAACTTGATCTTGACTGCCACGTGGGCTGCTCTCCTGTTCTTGGGTGGTTCGCTGGATGCGCCGAGTGGGGCACGGCGACCGCTTGGAACCGCTGAACCGCCGTTGGGGAATGGGTAGAGGGCCACTCACCTGGCAGGACGGCCTCATTGTGCCAGACACCCCCCGCAACGCTGAACTTGACGGTCACGCAGTGCCCAGGGGGCACCATCCACCGCCCACCCTGGGTCCGCCGCGTGCGCAGATCCCTCCCCTGACGGTGGTTACTCGACCACCAGGGGGGAGCGGTATTTCTCTGCGGTCAGGGCTTGGCGCGCTTGCGCAGGCCAGCGAGCAGCAGGACCAGCCCCACGACGAATGAGGCCGCGCCGGCAAACGCCCAGAAACTCACACCGGTCATGAAGCTACCCGGGAGCACGTTGATGCCTTGGAAGAACCAGATGGTGCCGACGAGGAGTAGCACGATCCCGACAACCACCATGACAACTTTGACCATCGCCGCACCATCCCTACTCGTCGCACTCGCCGTACTCGGACCCCACTCGCGGTTCTTTAATTCCTCAGCAGCCTATCCGCCATGGGAACTTTATGTACCAAGACTCATCGAGACAGGGCGCCCGTTCATCACGGAACCGTCATTAAGACTGATGCGAATTCCTGATCTGTTGCATCAGCGCAGCGACCTGGGCGCTGGCGGCATCGCCCTGCGCGGTCAATCCGGCAACAACGCCAGCATGATCTGCTGCCGACTTGTTCTGGCTCATCTTCATACTCGCCTCAACCCGAGCAATCTCCAGTTCAATACCGACAATCGCGCGCAGTTGGCCGGTCATGAACTCCTTCGGCGCATCGTCGATACTCCAGGGACGTTCGCGATGCTGCTCGTGTTGGTCCGTCAGGTACCGGACCGCCTCGCGCACCCACGATTCGTCGTCATGCACCCGCAGCGGCCCACAAATGTGCACCGCGGCGTAGTTCCAGGTCGGCACAACCCGCCCATGTTCCGCCTTGCTGGCGTACCACGAGGGCGAGACGTACGCGTCTGGGCCCTGAACAATGATGAGCGCTTCGCCCAGCCAAGGTGTTTGCCACTGACGATTCTGTCGCGCCATATGTGCCAGGACTCGATTCCCTGAAAAGTCGACGGCGATGGGCAACATGGTGGCCATCGGCCCGGCTGGGGTTGAGGTCACGAGGTGGCCGACGACGGCTGCACTCAGCAGGTCACGCAGAGCCGCGTCGTCGGGTTGGAAGTGCTGCGGCGCATACATCCCGAGCCGCTACTGTCCGAGCATCCGCTTGAGCTCGGGGGGTAGGGAGCCTAAGTCAGCAGCACTGAAGTCTGGCTCGCTGCTCCCCACCAGGACACCGGCATCTTGCGCCGCACGCTTGGCCGGGTTACCGCTTCGTCCCTTCGCGCCCTTACCAGGCTTGCTCGCCTTGGCGCTGCGACCCTTGGCCTTCTTGCCACCACCCATGCCCATGCCGCCGGGCATTCCCGGGATCATCGGCATACCGCCCTTGCCGGCCTGGCGCATCATTTTCTGCGCTGCATTGAACCGCTCGACTAGGGCGTTGACATCGCTGACGGAGTGGCCACTGCCGCGGGCGATGCGGGTTCTGCGCGAAGCGTTGAGGAGTTTGGGATCCTGACGCTCCGCCGGGGTCATCGACTGGATGATTGAGGCTGCACGATCGAGTTCACGATCATCAATCTGGTCGATCTGGGCACGCATGTCCTGGGCACCAGGCAGCATGCCGAGCAACTTGCCGAAGGATCCCATCTTGCGTAGGGCCTGCATCTGCTCCAGGAAGTCCTCAAGGGTGAATCCATCACCGCTTGAAACCTTGGCGGCCATGCGCTGGGCCTGATCGGCATCGAATACCTGCTCTGCCTGCTCGATGAGGGTGAGGACGTCACCCATATCAAGAATGCGTGAGGCCATGCGATCCGGATGGAAGACCTCGAACTCCGCCGGCTTCTCACCAGTGGAAGCAAACAGGATCGGCTTGCCGGTGACGCCGACGACGGACAGGGCGGCACCACCTCGGGCATCACCGTCAAGCTTGGTGAGTACGACGCCATCGAAACCAACGCCAGAGTCAAACTCCTGCGCAGTGCGGACCGCATCCTGGCCAACCATCGCGTCGATGACAAACAGGATTTCGTCGGGCCGGACCGCATCGCGCACCTTGCGCAGCTCTGCCATCAACGGCTCATCGACGGCCAATCGTCCAGCCGTGTCAATGATGACGACGTCATGCACCTTGGCGACGGCCTGCTGCTTGCCGAGTTTGGCAACCTGGATGGGATCACCTACGCCGTTTCCTGGTTCCGGTGCGAACACCGGCACTTGCACCTGCTCACCCACCACGGTGAGTTGGTCGACTGCGTTCGGACGTTGCAGGTCGGCGGCGACCAACAGCGGAGTATGTCCAGCTGCCTTCAGGTGGGCGGCGAGCTTGCCAGCCAGCGTGGTTTTGCCCGAACCCTGCAGGCCTGCGAGCAGGATCACCGTCGGGCCAGTTTTGGCGAAAGTCAGATTGCGGGTACTACCACCAAGGACATCGATGAGTTCCTCGTGGACGACCTTGACTACCTGCTGGGCTGGGTTGAGCGCGCCCGAGACGGTGACCTCAAGGGCGCGGGTGCGCACCCGGTCGACAAAGGTATTCGCCACCGGTAGGGCAACGTCAGCTTCGAGCAACGCGGTGCGAATCTGCTTGACGGTGGCATCGACATCGGCTTCAGACAGCCGACCCTTACCCCGTAGCCCCTTGAAGGTGCCGGCCAGTCGGTCGGAGAGCGTCGCGAACACCCTGTCAGGGTAGTGCCCGATCGCCGGACCTCGACCGAATCAAACCTTCGGGCGAATGGACTGCTCGAAACGGAAGAGGTTGCCTGGGTCCCGGGCAGCCTTGATTCGGCGAAGGCGCGGCAGGTTGACCCCGTAGTAGGCGGCACCCCAACCCTGCAGCGCACGATTGCCGTAGTTGGAGTACTCCGCACCCGTACGCCAGGGGCTCAGACGTGAAGTAAATCGAGTCACCCAAGATTGTCCAGCGGCCACCACCTCTGCGGGTGCACCCGGGCGGACCCGCGACTGGAATTGATAGATCAACCAGCCATCTCGATGCGGGAACGCAGTTGCCGTCGGTGCAGTGTCATGAACTGCACCGCTGAGCGGTTCGATGATGACCTTGCCCGCCTGCAGGTTGAAGTCCACCCCCGGCGGCTGCAGGACGGGATCGCGCTGCCAACGCTCCAATTCCTCCACGATGACGGCGTTGGCCACGCGGGGCCAGGGTTGCCTGCTGATGTCGGAGTAGGTCGCCAGGCCCACGCGAGGTAGTTCCCCGGGTGGCTGCGTGACTGGTGCACACTCGGCCTGCGTCAGCCCTTCACAGTATTCGTCAAACTCAGCAGCAAAGAACGATTGGCGCTCGATAGTTCGACTCACCGGGTTGACACCAACCTCGCGAATGAAGTCTCGAATGCAGGCCTGACCGATGGCTCGTGGGCCGCGATGCCAGAGTTCAACTGAGACCGTTGGCTGGGCCCCAGGACCCTGGGTCGAGGTGACGAGAACGAGAGTCGGATGCGCGGTTATCGGTAGTGAATCCGGCCAAGTCTGGAAGGCTTCGAGGACGCGCTCGACGTCACGCCAGGCGAAGTACAGGGTGTCGTTGTTGAGCAGCATGTCTGCTGGCACCGTGGCGAAGTCGAATGAGGTCACGACGCCGAAGTTGCCGCCGCCTCCGCCGCGGATGGCCCAGAACAGGTCCGGCTCCTGCTTCGCGCTGATACGACGCACCTGCCCGTCAGCCGTGACGATCTCAGCAGCGAGCAGGCGGTCCAGGGTGAGTCCGTACTGACGACTGAACGGCCCGACTCCACCGCCTTGAGTCAGTCCGGCGATACCGACAAGCGGGCAGGTGCCCCCTGGGATTGCAACCTTCGCCTCATCGAACATCTGGCGATAGATGTCGATGAGCTGAGCACCGGCGCCGATTCTCACTGCCTGGTTGTCCGGGCTTAACGTCACCTGGTTCATCGCTGAGATGTCGATGATGAGCCCGGTGGATGTCGAGAATCCCTGGAAGGAGTGTCCACCGGACCGAGCCGTTGGCTGCACGCCATGGTCGCGACAGAAGTTCACCGCCTGCTGAACATCACTGGCATCGGCGGCCTGCAGCACGGCTTGCGGCAGCACGTTGTCGTAGATGGTGTTCCACGCAAGATGCGCAGTGGAGTACTGCGGGGAATTCGGCAGGACCAAAGTGCCGCGGATCGAGCGAGCCAAATCTGACCAGTCGGCGGCATTGACAGCCGCGTGCGCCTGATCGGATCCAACGAGCCACCCGGTAGCCCGGGCACCGGCGGCAAGACCCGCCACCGTCAGGCCTGAGCGAATGAGTACTTCTCGTCGGGATAACTCAGAATTCAGCCCCATAGTGCTGCGATGCTACGACTTCGAGGGCGCCAACACTGCGAGAACTCGCGAACGTCAGGTGAGGGCAGCGGTCACAGCTCTGTCAACTTCGGCACGACGTTCGTCAGCCAAGGGCTGCCCATCGGGTTCGGAAATGAAGAAGACATCGACAACCTCGGCGCCGAGGGTTTCCACTTTGGCTCCCAGGATGGCTACTTGGGTGGCACTGACAGCCTGCGCGATGCGATGCAGTAGCGCGGGTTCGTCGTGGGCGCGAACCTGCAGCACCGTGGTTCGTGCTCCAATGTCCATACATTCGATGCGCGCAGCGGTGAACTGCCGAGCGTGGGGCAGCTCATCGGGGGCCAATCGGCGCCGCACCTGCTCGACCACGTTGTACGACCCGTCGATGGCACGATGCAGGTCATCGAGAAGTGCGGACTCCCGGGGCGGTTCACCAAACGTGGGGGCTACCTGCCAGCGCTGGTAGGCAATGGCCGCACGCGTTGTTACCTGCGCCTGCAGCACCGTCAGCCGATGCAGTGCCAGCACACCGGCCACGGTGGCGAGTAGACCGGTGCGATCCGCAGTGATCACGTCTAACTGCCAGAGTCCATCGCTTAGCGGTTGCCAACGCAATGCTGTGTGGTCCGGCTTGCCTTGGTCGAGGAGTTCGGTCTCCCAGGTCGCGGTGGCATCGTCATTGGTAGCCCCGTCCAGCACCGCACGGCAGCGCCGGACGAGGTCGTCGATGAGTCGAATCCGCCAGGGCGACGCAGCAATCGGCCCTGCCGCCCGCGCATCGGCAAGGGTCAATGCGTGCAACAGGTGGAGCGTGGTGCTGTCCTCAACGGCTATCAGAATGGTTTCGATAGTCGCCGGATCATCCAGATCCCGCCGGGTTGCCGTTTCCGCGAGCAGCAGGTGATGCCTGACGAGCTTCTCGATGATGAACTGGTCGGCCGGGGGTAGTCCCAGTTCCGCAGCAATCTGCGCAGCCAGTGGTGCACCTAGGGCACAGTGGTCGCCCCCGCGTGCCTTGCCGATGTCGTGCAGCAGTGCCGCGACGAACAGCAGATCGGGACGATCCACCGATCTACTCAATTCCGCAGCCTCCACGCAGACTTCAATACTGTGCCGGTCGACGGTGTGTCGGTGGATCGGATCGCGCTGCGGGGCGTCACGAATCACCGACCATTGCGGAATCCAACGTTCGACCAGGGTCGGTTCATCCTGCGCCGGGCTCTGATCGAGGGCCTCCCACACACTGATGAGTCCGACCCCGGCACCAAGGAGGCTGATCAACGCCTGTCGCGCTGAGGCCGGCCAAGGGGCCGGCAAGCGCGCTGGGCTGCTGGCCAGTCGTTCGACCATCCGTGGTGAAAGGTGCAAACCCGCCTGTGCCGCTGCTGCGGCCGCACGCAACGGCAACACCGCGTCAGTTGCCACCGGTGCTGAATTTGCCAACAGGATTTCACCATCTTGGATAACCACGCCGTCAGCAAGCGGTTGGCGGGTAAACCCCCGACGCCGCGCGCGCCATCCGCTGCGGCGTTGCAGGCTTCGTTGCACTCGATACCAGGTCAGATCGCTGGCATACCCCACCCGGCGCGTGAGTGTCGCCACCTGGCGCAGGAGACCATCCGCATCCTGCAAGCCAAGGAGTTCGGCGACCGCCTGCTGATCCTGCCGCAGCAGCTTGTTGCCTGGGCGATCACTGACAACCTGCTGCGCGTCTCGAAGGTTCAGCAGGTGCGGGACGCAGTCCTGCCAGGCGTCATGCGGAAGGTCAACGATCCATGATGCGGCAATGCCCCGCAGGATCGTCGCCTCCCGAAGTCCGCCGTAGGCCTCCTTCAGATCCGGTTCGACCATGTGAGCCGCCACGCCGAATCGCTCGATGCGCTGGTCAACGAATGCACGGAGTTCTTCAATACGGCGCTGCACGTTGGCACGCCAGTCGGCAAGAACCTGAGCGCGCAGGCTGGCCAGTAGTTCAGCATCACCGGCAACAGCTCTGGCATCGATCAATCCCATCAGCACGCGCAGGTCAGTGGCCGCAACATCGCGTGCCTGACTTTGGGTTCGCATGGAGTGATCGAGTCGTTGCCCAGAATCCCAGATCGGATACCAGAGTTGCTGCGCTACCTCGTCGATACGCTGCCGACTGAAGTCCTCTGGATGCAGCAGCAGCAGATCGAGGTCACTCCTGGGTCCCAGTTCACGACGTGCATAACTTCCCAGTGCCACCAGGCAGCAACCTGAGGTTGCTGCCTGGTGGAATTGCCCTGTCAGGGCTGCATCAATCGCGATTGCTCGCTGTTCCCGATCCAGGGCAAAGCGGACCGCCATCAGCCCGTCATGGGCCACGGCCTTCGCTTCAACTGAGTGCATACCTAGATGGCCGCGGCCCCACGCTCACCGGTACGCACACGCACGACGGTCTCAACGGGAATGACCCAGACCTTGCCATCACCGATCTTTCCAGTGGAAGCAGCGGCAATGATCGCGTCAACGACGGCGCTGACCTCGTCGTCGTCGACGATCACCTCGATTCGCACCTTGGGCACGAGGTCAACCGTGTATTCGGCACCTCGATACACCTCGGTATGACCGCGCTGGCGGCCGAAGCCCGAGGCCTCCGACACAGTCATGCCCTGCACACCATGCGCCTGGAGTGCTTCCTTGACATCCTCCAGCTTGAATGGCTTAACGATCGCAGTAACCAACTTCATGTCAGTTTCCCTCCCTACGGGAACCGTGGCCGACGCCGGCGAATACGCCACCACCACCGGAGTCACCCAGTTCGTACGCAGTCTCCGCATGCTCGGCAAGATCGATGCCAGCCTGCTCGTCATCCTTGCTCACACGCAAACCGATGGTGAACTTCAGGATCAGGGCCAGAATCACGGTGACGACAAAGGAGTAGACCAGGACGGCACCTGCACCGAGCGCCTGGGTCAGCAGGACCTCGATACTTCCCCCGTACAGCAACCCGTCTTTACCAAGTTCGTTGACCTCGGTTGTGGCGAAGATGCCAATGAGCAGGCAGCCGACGATTCCACCCACGAGGTGCACGCCCACGACGTCAAGTGAGTCGTCGTAGCGCAGTTGATACTTCAGGGTGACTGCGAAGGCGCAGACAATGCCGGCAACCGCACCGATGACAATTGCTGCCCACGGAGCGACGAAGGCACAGGCCGGAGTGATGGCGACCAAAGCGGCTACCGCACCGGAAGCCGCACCCAGACTGGTGGCGTGGCCATCGCGGATTCGCTCCACTGCCAGCCAGCCGATGACTCCCCCGGCGGTAGCGACCATGGTGTTGGTGAATGCGATAGCGGCAAGTTGATTCGCACCCAGAGCCGACCCGGCGTTAAACCCGAACCAGCCAAAGAAGAGCAAACCAGCCCCGAGCAGGACTAGCGGGAGACTGTGCGGTTTCATGGTGACTCGACCGAACCCGATTCGCGGCCCGATCACGATGGCTAACGCCAGAGCAGCAGCACCGGCATTGATGTGCACGGCAGTACCACCCGCGAAATCCAGCACTCCCAGGTTTGCCAACCAACCTGCTCCTGCACCGCCAAGTTCGTCGTCACCGAAATCGAACACCCAGTGGGCAACCGGGAAGTAGACCAAGCTCGCCCAGACTGCGGCGAAAATTCCCCAAGCGAGGAACTTCATGCGGTCAGCGACTGCGCCGGTGATGAGCGCCACGGTAATGACAGCGAACATCAACTGGAACATGGCGAATACCAGTGCCGGAATGGGGTAGGCCCCACCGTTCGTGGCCACTTCTCCCACCAGTGGCAGGAGTCCGGCGAGGGAGAAATCACCGAACAGCCCGTTGCCGCCGTCCCCGAAGGCCAGTGAATAGCCAAAGGCGACCCACAGGATCGCCACGATGCCAAGCCCCAGGAACGACATCATCATCATGTTGAGCACGCCCTTGGCGCGGACCATCCCGCCGTAGAACAGGGCGACCGCTGGTGTCATCAACAGCACCAGGGCTGCAGACACCAGGACCCACGCGGTGTCCCCCGCGTTGAGGTCGATACCCATGCCTCACCTCCCGCTGACGCGATCACACCGGATGTGGACCGCTGCTCTGCACCAGGCGCCGTTGACTGGTGGGGCAAGGGTGCGGTGCCAGCGTTGCGGTGTCGCTGCCGATGTGTGAACGAGGCGTGACAGATCGCTCAAAGTGTTACGAACGGATGACGCAGGGTAAGTCGTGCGCTCAGGGCTCAGGGAGCTATCACAGCGTCGACGAAGGCCTCCGGGTCGAATGGGGCAAGGTCATCGATACCCTCGCCAAGCCCGACGAACTTCACCGGCACGCCGAGCTCACGCTGCACGGCGACGATGATCCCGCCCTTGGCCGTACCGTCTAATTTGGTCAGGACGACACCGGTCAAGCCGATGACCTCACCGAAGACCCGCGCCTGCACCAGCCCGTTCTGTCCGGTGGTCGCGTCGATCACCAGGAGTACTTCGTCGACCTCAGATTGCTTGCCGATGACGCGCTTGATCTTGCCGAGTTCGTCCATTAGGCCGGATTTGGTGTGCAGACGTCCAGCGGTGTCGATGATCACGACATCCGCGCCCTGGTCCCGAGCTCGCTGGACCGCTTCGAAGGCAACCGAGGCGGGGTCCTGTCCTGCGTTCCCGCGCACAATGCCGACCCCGGCCCGCTCGGCCCAGGTCTGAAGTTGTTCGGCTGCGGCGGCACGGAACGTATCGGCCGCTCCCACAATCACGCGCTGTCCCTCCGAGGCGAGCAGTGCTGCGAGCTTGCCCGTCGTGGTGGTCTTACCTGTTCCATTCACCCCAACCATCAGAATCACCGTCGGTCGACCCTGCGGTGCCTGCATTAAGGAGCGGTCAATATTCGGGTCAACCAGGGTGAGCAGTTCACGCTGCGCGATACCCGGTAGGTCGGCCTCCGCGCCCTCGACGCGGACGGCGGTTCGCAAGGCCTGGAGGAATTCCGCACTTGCAGCGACCCCGAGATCAGCAGAGAGCAGGGTGGCCTCGACCTGATCCCACTGGGCTTCATCGATGTGGTCACGACTGAGGGTGGCCAGCAGTCCACGACCGATGGCGGAGTTCGAACGTGCCAGCCGCGAGCGAAGGCGGCGCATGCGGCCGCCGGGACGTTCCTCGTCAGGCACTGACCGCTTCCGACTCGCGAAGGCGCTGCCCAATCACCTGCGTCACGCCGTCATTGCGCATCGAGACGCCGTAGAGCGCATCAGCAATTTCCATCGTGCGCTTCTGGTGGGTGATGACGATGAGCTGAGAGTCATCGCGTAGCTCGTTGATGATGTCAATCAGTCGACCCAGGTTGACGTCGTCGAGGGCGGCCTCAACCTCGTCGAGCACGTAGAAGGGGCTGGGGCGGGCCTTGAACAGCGAGATCAGGAAGGCAACCGCGGTCAACGATCGTTCGCCACCGGAGAGCAGTGACAGGCGCTTCACCTTCTTACCGGGCGGAGCTGCTTCAACATCGACTCCGGTCGTGAGCATGTTCCTGGGGTCGGTCAGCACCAGCCGGCCATGGCCGCCGGGGAATAGGCGCGCGAACACACCTTCAAATTCGCGTTCGACCTCGGCATAGGCCTCGGTGAATACCTGCTCGACGCGAGCATCCACTTCCTTGACGATGGTCAGCAGGTCTTGACGTGAACGCTTCAGGTCATCGAGTTGCTCACTGAGGAAGCGATGACGCTCCTCCATTGCGGAGAACTCCTCCAGAGCCAGCGGATTCACCTTGCCTAGGAGCGCGAGATCCTTTTCCGCTTGCCGCAGGCGTCGCTCCTGGTCAGCGCGGTTGTACGGGTACGGCTGCAGGTCCTCAACCGGGTCGTCACCGGGTGCCTGCGGACTTGGCGGCACCATTTGATCCGGCCCGTACTCGCTGAGGAGTTCACCGACATCCAGTCCGAAGTCCTCCATCACCTTGTCCTGCAGCTGTTCAATGCGCAGTCGCTGCTGAGTGCGGGCCATCTCATCGCGATGCACGTCGTCTTTCAGGCGATCAGCCTCAGCTGAAAGTTCGCGGATCTGACTGCGCAGTGCGGTCAGCTGCGACTCACGCTCGGCGCGTACGCGCTCTGCCTCGGTGCGTTCCGTGGCGGCCTGTTCGACCGCCTGCACGAGCCGGGCACTGGCAATCTCGGTACCGGCAAGGACTGCCTGCGCGACGATGAGTTCACGGGCCCGGCGTTCGCGGCGCGCAATCGCCGCCAAGCGGGCCTCCCGCTCGGCAGCTGCGGCCTGCTCGAGCTGCTCGGCGCGAATGCCCACCGCACCCACGCGTTCCTCACCCGTGCGCAACGTCAATCGCGCCTCGACCTCCGTGGCTCGAGCGGCGGCGGCCTCCGTGGCCAGCCGCTCGCGGGCATCGACGGCGGTGTCCTGCTCGGGTTCAGACTGCGCAGCGGTCAGCCGTGCCTGCAGCGCAACGAGCTCGCCTTCATCGGCGCGCAGGGCGACCTCGGCATCCTGGCGTGCCTGCTCCAAGCGCTCCGCCTCGGCAATGGCGGACCTAGCCGCCTGCCCGAGCTGGGCCAACTGCTCGGCCACGGCAGCCATGCGCGCATCGGATTCATGCAGACGCGCCATGGTGCCTTCAACTCGCGCTGCTGCCTCACGCTGACGCGATCGTGCACTCGTGAGCGCAAAGGTGATGCGCTCGAGTTCATGGGTGGCTGCCTGAAGCCGCTCTGCGGTTTCATCATGCGCGGCCTGCACTTCCAACAGGGTCGGCGTACTTGCCGAACCACCGCGAACGATGCCGTGATCGAAGACGTCTCCTGCTTCGGTGATGACGACGAGTTCCGGGTGCGCGCGTCGAGCTCGCACCGCTGCTTCGACATCGCTGACCAGGACGCAGCCGTCGAGAACGCGATCCACCGTGCTGCGAAGGCCCGGATCGCAGCGCACGGTATCGGCGAGCCATCTGCCCACCGGAGCGGGCACCATCGATGCGGCCACCTGACCGTGATCGTCCAGCACGACAATTGCGGCGCGGCCGGCGTCCTGTTCCTTGAGCAACAGCAGGCAGGCCTGGGCATCGGAGAGCCCGCGAACGACGACTGCGTCGGCGAGATCGCGTAGTGCTGCAGCAACCGCGGCCTGCGCGCCGTGTTCGACCTGGAGCAACGTTGCCAGAGGACCGAGGAGTCCGGCCGGTGATGCAGGTGATTGCACGAGCGCTGCTGCTGCATCCTTGCGCGTCAGGCCCATAGCGAGCGCATCGAGTCGAGCGGCCAGGGCAGCGCGCTCACGCTCTGCCGCTGCCTGCGCCGTACGCAAACTTTCCACTTCGGTATCGGCTTGGGCCAAGGCGACGGTGGCCTGCTCATGTTCCTCGTCGAGACCAATTTCGCCTTCATCCAACCCGGCGACCTGAACCTCGATTGCAGCGAATTCCTGCTGCGCCTGCTCTCCTCGGGTGCGGGCATCAGCGATGGCCGCGGTGAGACGTTCCACCTCGGCTGCCCTGGTCTCGATCCTTGAGCGCGTGGCGTTCACCTGCCCGGTAACGCGCGCAAGGCCTTCACGTCGGTCGGCAGCAGCGCGTTCGGCCTGAGCGATCCGGCGCTCTTCCGCGGCCAGGGCCTCTTCGGCCTGCAGTCGCTCGGACTCCGCTTGGGCGAGCGCATCACGTGCCGCCTCGACCTCACGACCTAGGTTGAAGGCCTCTTCGCGCAGTGCGCGGGCTTCGGCCTCACTGTGTTCGGGGTCTCGCCCGCTGGCTTCCTCGATTGGCTCCGGCTGCAGATTGCGCACTCGCTCGGTCGCGAGTTGCAGGAGACCGTCGAAGCGCTCCCGCAAGCCGCTCAGCGCAAACCAGGCATCTGAGGCAGCCGCAAGGCGTGGTCCGTCTTGCTCGGTCGCGATCTCCAGAGCACGCTCTTGATCACGCATCCTGGTTAGGGAGCGATCAACCTCGGCCTGCCGGGTGCGAAGTGCTGTTTCATCGGCGACCTCCTGGGCTAGGGCACCGCGCATTGCCGTGAGGTCATCGGCAATGAGCCGAAGGCGCGCATCACGCACATCGGCCTGAATAACCACGGCCCGTCGAGCGACCTCGGCCTGACGACCGAGGGGCTTTAGCTGCCGGCGCAGCTCCGCCGTTAGATCCTGCAATCGGGCCAGGTTCGCGCCCATCGCTTCGATCTTGCGGAGCGCTTTCTCCTTGCGCTTGCGATGCT
>CAZKFI010000054.1:0-4897 GCA_964551975.1 uncultured Bifidobacteriaceae bacterium
AGGGCATCGGCTCCAGCGCCACCAAACTCTTCAGGAATATGCGGCGCGTCAAAGTCGGCAGCGGCCAGGGCCTTAAAGGCTTCCGCGGGAAAGCGGGCCTGTTCGTCCACCTCGCCGGCGTAGGGCGCCACACGGGCTGCAACGACCTCCCGAACCGCAGCACGAATCGCCTGCTGATCCTCGGTCAGGGCGAACAAGGGCGCCCCTGAAACAACGATGTCGGCGGCAATGGCCACTGCTAACCCCCTCGTTCGCCTGTTCTGGGAGTCTAAATCGGCTGGCGGCAGTCTGCGACCGGACTAGTGTCCAGTCATGGGGAACCTCTGTGCGGGTCGGGTTGTCTTAGTCACCGGTGCGGGTCGAGGTATCGGCCACGAACACGCCCTGGCGTTTGCAGCCCAAGGAGCCAGCGTCGTAGTCAACGATCTTGGCGGGGCCGTTGACGGCTCTGGCTCGGATCGCTCTGCCGCCCAGATCGTGGTGGATGAGATCAATGCATCCGGTGGTTCAGCGGTGGTGAACAGTGACGATGTTTCAACCTGGTCGGGAGCGGCTGCCGCCGTGCAGACCGCCATTGAGGCCTTTGGCGGCCTAGACGTCGTTGTCAACAACGCAGGGATCCTGCGCGATCGCATGTTCGTCAACATGACCGAAGACGAGTGGGATTCGGTCATTGCGGTACATCTCAAAGGCAGTTTCGCCGTCACTCGCCACGCCGTCGATTACTGGCGCGCACAGGTGAAGAGCGGTGCAATAGTTGATGGTCGGGTGATTATGACGAGCTCACCATCGGGGTTATTCGGCAACGTAGGTCAGGCAAACTACGGCGCAGCCAAGGCGGCACTGGCGGGGCTGACCGTCATCCTCGCCGACGAGCTGCAAAGGCTCGGTGTGACCGTAAACGCAATTGCACCCATCGCCCTGACTCGTATGACCGAAGGATTGCCTGGCTTCGTCGAGGCAGCTAAACAAGCGCTGGAAGAAACGGGATTCAATCCCTTTGATCCCTCGCACATCGCGCCTTTGGTGGTCTGGCTGGGTAGCACTGCTTCGGCCGGCGTTACCGGCCGTGTCTTCACGGTCATGGGTGGTGAGATCGGCGTGGCCGAGCCGTGGGTGAAGGGACCGACCGTTACCAGCACTGAGCCGTGGGACCCCGAATCATTCACAGCGCTCATCCCAGCACTCGTTGAGCAAGCCCGGCGCAACAGTGACATGTCAGGCCGGCCGCGCTCATAGCCGTCGCAAGGCATGCGAGGGATCACCGGCACCTAGGCGCCAGGTCTCGTGGTGTCTTGCCTGCAGTGACCTCCGGTTCGGGACCGAAGTCCCGAACCGGAGGAGTGAATCATCGAGTGCTGTTGTGGATCAGCGTGTTTTCGCTGCGATTCGTGCGGTTGCAGTCGGGCTGACTCCCTCGGCGGTGCGCACTGCCACATCGACGTAGTAGGTGGTACCCCGATCAAGGCGATTCATCCCGCAGATCGTCGATCCATTCGTGGCGCACGAGGCCACCGGAGTTCCACCAGTGGGGCTATTCCAGGCGCGCACTAGATAACCCGTGATGGGCGTACCACCATCATCTTCCGGTTGCGCCCAGAGCACCATGAGTTGACGCGGCTGAGCCAAGACCGTTACTCCCCGGGCCAGGCCCGCTGCAAGGCTCAGCGTGACGCCGACGCGGGGCGTTGATGCTGCGCCACGTCCGTTGGCATTGGTCGCCAGGACATCGACGTAGACCGCCGTGCCGCTGGTCAACCCGCCGATGCGACAACTGAAGGTTCCGGCAGCCGTGCTGCAGGTTCCCAGCACAGTTCCACCGGTCGGTGCTGACCAGGCTGTGGCCACATAACCGGTGATGGCTGATCCACCGGTGCTCAGTGGACGCTGCCAACGCACCGTGACCCGATTCTTTCCAGCAGTAGCCGTAACTCCAGTCGGTGCGCTGGGCACACCAGCCGGCCTGACGGCGACGCGTGGTGTTGATGCGTTGCTGTTTCCGAGGGTGTTGGTGGCGATGACGTCGATGTAGACGGTCGTGCCGTTGGTTAGGCCGGTGATGGTGCAGGTGGTGGTGGTGCTGGTGCAGGCACCGATCTGGGTGCCTGCGGTGGTTGCGGTCCAGGCCCGTGCGGTGTAGCCGGTGATGGCTGATCCGCCGGTCGAGGACGGCGCTGTCCAGGTCACGCTGGCTTGCGCGTTACCTGCGGTGACTGCGACCGCTGTGGGTGCACCAGGTACCCCGATAGGCGTAGCAGCCACTCGCGGTGTGGATGGGGTGCTGGTGCCAGCGGTATTCGTGGCGATGACGTCGATGTAGACGGTCGTGCCGTTGGTTAGGCCGGTGATGGTGCAGGTGGTGGTGGTGCTGGTGCAGGCACCGATCTGGGTGCCTGCGGTGGTCGCGGTCCAGGCCCGTGCCGTGTAGCCGACGATGGCTGATCCGCCGGTCGAGGACGGCGCTGTCCAGGTAACGCTGGCCTGGCCGTTGCCCGCGGTGGCCGTGACGCCGGTGGGAGCACCAGGTGCGGTCGGTGTCGATGCACTGCCCAGGGCCTTCGTGGCATTCACGATGCCGGTACCGCAGGTGATGGTCGTGTTGGTATCGCAGAAGCCACCGGGGAACGCCGTTACGTTGGCACTACTGGTGAGTCGGGCCATGACCTGCGCGGGGGTGAGTGATGGTTCAGCTGAACGGAGCAGTGCGACGACCCCAGCAACGTGGGGAGTTGCCATGCTGGTACCGCTGTATGAGGCATAGCTCGGGTTGCCAGGCGCCATCGAGCCGTCGTTCAACGTCGACATGATGCCAACGCCCGGCGCCGCAATCTCGACCATGGATCCGTAGTTCGAAAACGATGCGCGCTTGCCATTGGAGCCGATAGCGGCGACCGTCAAGGTGTTGGCGCAGGATGCTGGCGAGTATGAGGACGCGTTCGCGTTGTCATTGCCAGCGGCAACCGCCACGACCGTGCCACGGCCCACAGCAGCATCGATAGCGGTCTGCCAACTCGACGAGCAGGAGCCGTATCCACCGAGGGACATGTTGATTACCGATGCCGGCGTTGGATTGGCCGGTACGCCTGGCACTGAACCGCCTGATGCCCAGGTGATGCCAGCCACGATGTCTGAGGTGTAGCCACCACCGACACCGAGGACGCGGACAGCCTGGATGCGGGCACCTGGTGCAACGCCAGCCACTCCGACAGCATTGTCTGCGACTGCTGCGATGGTGCCGGCTACGTGTGTGCCATGCCAGCTGCTGGTGGAATACGCGTCGCCGTCACCTGGGTCGGCGGGATTGGCATCGCGGCCATCACCATCGGCAGCCACTGCCAGATCAGCGATCATGTCGTAGCCGCTGACCAACTGTCCGGTCAGATCAGGGTGAGTGACGATTCCGGTGTCGAGGACGGCCACCACAACGCTGCTACTACCCACTGTGGTTGCCCAAGCACCCGGTGCTGCGACGCCGTAGGTTCCATTCAGACCCCAGAGCGTGCCGCTGGTGTAGTACGGATCGTTGGGAGCAGTGGCCGAGGTCATCGGAACGAAGAGGTCTGGCTCCGCCCACTTAATGCGAGAGTCAGCGGTCAATTCTCGGGAGATCACCGAAGCTGTGCGTCGGTCGACTGGTTCACTGAGCTCCACGGTCACCATGCCCGCACCGAGTGCAACACCTGGCTCGAGTTCGACAGCGCTCACCGATGATGAACCGGTGGCGACGCCAGGAGCCTCCGTCTGCTTCACTCCGGGCTCGTACGCGACGATGATCTGCTCGATCTCACCGTTGGTGCCGGACGTAGGAATGGCCTCAACGGCAGCTGACGCGGGGCTACCTCCCACGTTATTGACGGCAACGATCGTGAATCCGTAGCGCACGCCATTGCGCAGCCCGGTAATCAGTGTCGAGGTAGCAGGTGCTGCCACCTTCACCAGCGGTCCACCTGGCAGGACCTGGATCTGGTACTCCGTAGGGACTGGGTCGGTTGACTTCGGTGGCGCCCATGACAGCGAGACCGAGGCATCACCGGGACGAGCCTGGATGCTGGTGGGTGTCAGGGGGCAGAGCGCAGCCGCAGTAGGCGCAGTGGCCGTAGGTGTCGCGGTGGCACTGGCGGAGGGGCTGACGGTTGCCGTGGGACTAGCTGAGGGGGAAGGGGAGACCGCGTCGGTGCCCGTTGGGGTTGGTGAAGGACTGGCTGAGGCCGTCGGGGATGCTTGATCCGTCGGGGTGGTCGAGGGGCTTGCGGTTGAAGTGACATCGGCGCTCCGCAGAGTCACCGATGCACTCGTGCCTACCGATGCACTCGTGCCAACAGGTGCACTCGTGCTTACCGATGCACTCGTGCTCACTGCCGGAGTTGTGCCCGCGTCGGCGCCGGAGGACGCGGGGGATGCGGCTGCGGGCGCACAGGGGTCGGCAGCGGAAGGCTGGAGTGCGGTCACGGCGGCCGAGGTCACCGCAGGTAGCCCAACCCAAATGAGGGCACCTGCCAGGACAACACCTACCGCGGCGCTGATCCCTCGTCGGGAAGTGATCAAACTCCGGGACTTCGTGCTGCCAGCCATGGTGGTCTCCTCTCACGCCGTGCACCTGGGCGTCCTTGCCCACGCACCGCTCCGACGTGAAGGATTTGTAAGAAGTTCCAGAGGAAATCGTGATTTTCTGGCGGAACCGATAGGGCAAGTGGTGCGTCGAACCGCGACGAGGGTGAGTTGCTGACCCGCTACTGCAGAACGATGGTTTTGGCGTTGGTCAGGATTCGCTGGACGTAGGCCTGAGTTTCGGGAAATGGCGGGATACCGCCATGGGTACGCACCGCACCATGGCCGGCGTTGTAGGCGGCCAAGGTGTTCGAGAGGCGATCCCCAGGCACCGCCTTCACGAGTTTGC
>CAZKFI010000054.1:4907-15931 GCA_964551975.1 uncultured Bifidobacteriaceae bacterium
TTGCGGTTGACGCAGTTCAATGCGGCGGCTGAAGGGATCGCATCACGCGGGTCCCAGACGTCTCGGACCCCGTCACGGTTTGCGTCGATTCCGTACTGCTTCCAGGTGGCCGGCATGAACTGGGCAATCCCCTGAGCCCCGGCGGGACTCACCGCCTGGGGATCCCAGCTGCTTTCAGCAGCAATCTGGGCGGCAAGGACTTCGACGGGAACCTGTGGGCAGCGCTTGGCGGCCTTGCGTAGCAGCGGCCGATACTCCTCGGGGACAACGATGGGCATGGCCACCGGACCTAGGTTTCCGTCACGCTGGATCTTCGGGATCGCGAGGAATGCGCCGATAGCCGCCAGGCCCGCTATGACGACCGCGAGCACCGCTATCAGCGCCAGGGCCTGTCGGGTTGGACTGCGGCGAGGCACCCAACCAGAGTAAACGCAAGCACTTACCCGTACCGTTAAGGCGTGAGCATCCAGCCAAGTGGGCCGGACCTGGGGCGCGATCAAGTCCTGAGCATGTTCGAACAGCAGTTGGCCGAAGCCTTTGCCGCACTTGGCACCTTCAACCTGGCGGTGTTCGGTAAGACCGGGGTTGGTAAGTCAACCCTGGTCAATGCCATCTTCGGGTCTGATGTCGCACGCACTGGTGTTGGGCAACCGGTCACCAAAGGTTTGGTGTACTACCGAATCCCGGATCAGTTTCTCGGTCTGTACGACTCCGAGGGGTTCGAGACTGGGACAGCCGGTGACGTCATCCTCACCGGGTTGCGGGACATTCTCAGTAGTCAGTCCGCCAAGCCAATGCACGAACGCATTCATGCTGCCTGGTACCTGGTGCGGTGGTCGGATCGACGGTTCGAGCAGGCGCAAGCCGACTTCGTACGGGCCCTGGATTCCCTCGGCTTGCCGGTGATCCTGGTGATGACGCAGGTGCCAACCAAGGACGGTCAGGTCCACCCGGATGCGATCGAGCTAGCCACCTATATCGAGGGCTTGGGCCTACCGCTAATGCCCCACGGCCGAGTCGTACCGACGAATGCATTGCCGGATCGCTTCACGGGTGCACCGGTCTTCGGGTTACAGGAGTTGCTAGACGACACCTATGGAGTGGTCCCGGAGGCTGCGGCCCGTGCCCTCACTGCGGCTCAGACGCTTGACTTGGGACGCAAAAAAAAAGCCGTCGCTGGCATCGTTAACCAGGCTGCGACGATCGCGGCGGGAATCGGTGCCACGCCCATCCCATTCGCGGATGCGGCTCTGCTTGTGCCCAATCAGGTCACAATGATCGCTCGAATCACTGCCGCCTATGGCTTGCCACCGAGCAAGTCACGCACGATGGCGGTGGCTGGTTCGATAGTGCTGACCGGCGGAGCCACCCTTGCTGGTCGTTACGCGGTGACAACGTTGTTGAAGTTCGTCCCTGGGGGTGCAGTAGCAGGATCAGCGATCTCCGCGACGATCGCAGCAGCCTTAACCAAGGCAGTGGGTGTGGCTTGGTCGCGGGTCTGCGAGTACGCGCTGAGTCTGGAGCCAGCGCAGCGTGATGCATTCCTGGAAAGTTCAGAGGTCACCGACCGATTCCTCGGCTACCTCAAGTCGTCCCGATAAGCGATCGGTGTTACCTTCTGAACAGTTACGTGCTGTTTGGGAGGAACCATGCGCAAGGGACTCATCATCGCAGCGGTGGTCGTAGGAGCTGCTGCAGTCGGCTACTACGCCTGGCGTCGTTGGGGCAACTCGGAACTCATGCGGGATACCGCTGAATCCTGGGCGCATTCCGTCGGTGACCTCGCCCAGACGGCCGCGACGAATATCGGCGCGGCAGCAGCCACGACCAGCCAGGCTGCTCAGGACGCTGCGCACGCGGCCGCGCAGGCGGCGGATCAGGCAGCCACCCGACTTCGTTCCTCGGTGGAGGAAGCCTCGGTCAACGGCAGCACCAAGCCGGTACAGCAGCCCGCCAGCTAAGGAGACTGCGCTGAGGTCACCAGACGAACTGGTCGTCGTACACCAGGAACCCAGCGGCTCGGCGCATCCGGTATTGGTTCACGCGTTCACCGGGTTTGTCGATGCCGGTGGTGGGGTCCGCATTGCAACGGATCATCTGCTCACCAACCTGGAACATGAGCTGATCGCGACGTTCGATGTAGACGAAGTCTTGGATTATCGCGCTCGCCGGCCCCGGATGAGTTTCGTGATGGACCACTTCGCTTCGGTGGAGATTCCGGCGCTGACAATTCACCAGGTGCGAGATCTCACCGGCCAACCCTTCCTGCTGTTGTCCGGCCCTGAACCCGATTACCAATGGCAGCGATTCCTGGCTTCGGTGACGTCCCTTGCCCAACGTTGGCATATTCGCCGAGCCATCGGTTTGTCGGCTATTCCGTGGCCGGCACCACATACCCGTCCTATTGGTCTGGCCATCCATGGCAGTGATCCGGCCCTGCTGATGGGGGCGGCTCCGGTCGTCGGAGAAATCGAAGTCCCCGGTCACGTCGGAGCCATGGTCGAGTTCCATCTCGGCCAGCAGGGCATACCGTCGATGGGTCTCACGGCGCAGGTACCGCACTACCTCGTGCAGTTCGAGTACCCGCGTGCCGCTCAAGCCCTCATCGATGGATTGGCACGGGCTGGCGACCTTTCTATTGGTAGCGGCGGACTCCTGCCGGCTGCTGCCCGTGCTGATGGTGAGGTGGCCGAGCAACTTGCTGGCAACGATGAGTTCGCCACGGTGCTTGCGGCGCTAGAACAGCAGTACGACCAGTTGGCAACGGTCGCACCGGGTGCGGCGAGTGTGCCAACCGATCTGGCAGCGAATGACCGGGTTCCCAGTGGCGACGAGATCGCCGCGCAGGTTGAGGCGTTCCTGCTCGGGCTGGCCGATGATGAGCGCGGCGACAAGTCCGACGGAGCTTAGGCGCCAATAAGGCCCGCCCGGGCTCTGACTAGGGCGAGGGGCAGGTCAGGTCCTGGTCCAGTTGTGTGCCGGTGATGAGGAATTTCTGCACCAGATCGTCAACGCAACGCGATCCGCTGCCAAACGCCGTGTGGCCGTCACCCTCCCAGGTGATGAGTCGACTGGTCGGGAGTTGTTCGCGTAATGCGGTGGCCCACGCGTAGGGAGTTGCCGGATCGAATCGCGTCCCCAGGATCAGGATGGGGGAGGTTGTCGTGGTTCGAGCGGGACCAGGCTCAACCGGTTGGTGCCCGTACCAGCCTGTACAAGGTGCAACACCCCAGGCCATGGAGCGAGCCAGTTCCGGGGCAATCGCCTGACGCGCCCACGTGCGTGCAGCCTTGGCGAGCTCTGCACGTCCCGGTGCTGCGGGTGCATCCCAGCAGGCGATCGCTAGGAAGGCTTCCTGTTGATTGCTTGAGTAGTTGTTCGGGCCAATGCGATCAGCAGCCTGGTTCGCGACATTTTGGAGTGCGGTGCCGTCACCGCGAACTGCCCGCCCTAGGGCTGAGCGCAACGTCGGCCAGGATCTCGTGCTGTACAAGCTGGTGAAGATGGCATTCAGCGCTTGTGCCTGCACCAGGGGCTCTTTGCCGGACGTCCGCATCGGACGGGCGTCGAGGTCGACAAGCAGCCTGTTGATCCCCTTCACAACGGATCGCGCGTCGCCATTGAAAGGGCACTGTGCCTGCCGTGCGCAGTCCTCAGCGAATCGGGTGAGCGCCAACTGAAAGCCATCCGACTGCCCTTTAGTCCACCCCATCGCATCGAGCCTGGGATCAATTGCGCCATCCAGCACCATGCGACCGACGCGATCGGGAAACTCTTCGGCGTATCGCGTTCCAAGATAGGTGCCGTAAGAAAAGCCCAGGTAGTTGAGGCGCTCTTGGTTGAGTGCGGCACGAAGCACATCCATATCTCGCACGGTCTGTTCAGTTCCGAGAAACGGCGCCATGGCAGCGGAGCTTCGCTGGCAACCAGCACCGATCTGTGCAGCCAGCCGCATCAACCGACGTTCCTCGGCGGGTGTGTCGGGTGTCGGATCAGTCAGCAGCCAGGTGGTGAGTTGGCGTCCGGTGAGGCAGTCCACGGGCTGTGAGTCGCCGGTACCACGCGGGTCGAATCCCACGATGGCCTGCTGCTGGTTCACCGCCGGTGCGAGCACCCGCGCCACGTACCAGGTCAGCGCGGTGCCCGGCGCCCCAGGCCCACCTGGATTGATGACGAGTGCCTCGGTGCCCGTGCCATTACGTGGTGGATACCGATTGACCAGCAGCGATATATCCCCTGCCTGGGGGTTTGCGTAGTCGCGCGGCACGGTGAGGCGTGCGCATTGAATGCGTGAGTCCGGACCGGTCGTGCTGCCCTGACCCGGACAGGGCCCCCACTGCAATTGCTGCTGGTAGTAGGGCGCCAGCTCCGGTGGCTCCTGCGCCTGCGCCTGGGGGGCGTAGAGCACGCTGCTCGTCAGGATGGTGGCCGAGGTCAGGGTCGCCAAGGAAAGAACCATGGCAGCGATGACCTGCCCTCGAGTTCTGCTCTGGGCCATACCGTGCAGGAGTCTCACCCAGTCACGGTACGTGATGCTTGACGCTGAAGGGTGCGCTGAGCACCATTGGCGCGTGACCGTTCTCGTGGTGGGTGCTGGCCCGGCCGGGCTGGCGACGGCCCGGGCCCTACGCGCCAGAGGCGTGGACTACCTCCAGGTTGAGCGCCACGACGGCGTGGGTGGACTTTGGGATATCGACAATCCCGGGACACCGATGTACGAGTCGGCCCACTTCATCTCAAGTCGCACGATGTCGGGCTTTGGTGGTTTTCCGATGCCCGACGACTACCCGGACTATCCCTCGCGTCGCCAGGTGCTGACCTATCTGCAGGACTTCGCCAAGCACTACGACCTTCTTGCCCAGATTCAGTTCGGAACCGGTGTGCAGGCGATTCAGCGCCAGGACGACGGTTCGTGGTCCGCGACATTTCATGACGGACATCGGGCCAACTTCAGTGCGGTGGCCTGCGCGAGCGGCATGCTCTGGGACCCGTTGACCCCGCAGTTCCCGGGGCATTTCGATGGCGAGATTCGCCACTCCGTCAGCTATCGCAATTCCGACAACCTGCGCGGCAAGCGCGTGCTGGTCGTAGGTGCGGGTAATTCCGGATGTGACATCGCCTGCGATATCGGTCGGGTGGCCGAGCAGACCTACCTGAGCGTGCGGCGCGGTTACTGGTTCATCCCCAAGCACGTCTTCGGCATTCCCTCGGATGTCTTCGCCGACTCCGGTCCGCATCTGCCGGTTGGCCTGCAGCAGCGCCTCTTCGCCGGCCTGCTGCGCATCATCAACGGCGACCTCACACGACTGGGGCTACCCAAACCCGACCATCGACTCTTCGAGACGCACCCCATACTCAACACCGAGATCCTGCACCGCCTACAGCACGGTGACGTCATCGCCAAACCGGATGTCGCACGATTGCATGGTTCGCAGGTTGAGTTCGTCGATGGCTCAGCGGCGGATGTGGATGTCATCATCACGGCCACCGGCTACCGCCACAGCATCCCCTACGCCCAGCAGTACTTCGGTGACGCGCAGTTCCCTGATGAGCTCTACCTCTCCACGTTCTCTCGTCGATTCCACAACCTGTTCATCATCGGTTTTATCGAAACCAACAGCGCTGCATTCGGATTGTTCGATCTGAGCGCGCAATTGGTTGCCGGCTACCTGCAAGCGCAGCGGGATGACCCCAGTGCCTATGCGGCATTCGACGCCCGTATCGCGACTGACCATCCAGATCTTTCCGGCGGGCTGCGCTTCGTGCAGTCACCTCGCCACACCGGGTATGTCGACTCCACGGCCCTGAAAAAGGCCTACGGCAAGGCCCTGGCGCGAACCGGATGGGTTCTGCCGGAGGCAGTCGAATCCATTCATTCGAAGGTTGCCTGATGGGCTACCGCTACGCCGACCGCGTGTTCTGCATCACGGGTGCCGCCGGTGGTATCGGGTCGGCCCTGTGCCACATGGTGGCAAGTCACGGTGCGCGGGTTGCCGCCCTAGATCGCGATGAGCCTGGCCTTGCGCGGTTGGTCGCAGGCCTGCCAGGTGCCGGGCACCTAAGTCAGGCCGTGGATCTCACCGATGATGATGCCGTTGCCACGGCCATCGATGCCATTGGCCAGGCGTATGGACGAATCGACGTGCTGATCAACAACGCGGGCATGACCTCTGCGGACCGCTTCGACCAGCGGTCGGTGGCCAGTATCCGTCAGGAATTGTCGGTCAACCTGATCAGCCCGATGGTGGTGACCAGACTGGCCATTCCGTGGCTGCAGCGATCGGAGGATCCCAGGATCCTCAGCACGGTGTCGTTGGGTGGGATCTTCCCGCTCGGAGAAACGCCGATGTACACCGCCTCCAAGTTCGGATTGCGCGGGGCCATGCTGGCCCTGGCCATGGACCTGGGGGCCCGCGGGTACACCGTCGGCTCGGTGCTGCCCTCGGCCACCGACACGCCCATGCTCTGGCAGGAGGCCGTTGACGGAGGAAACAGCCTGCAGTTCCTGGACCCGCCACAGCAGCCCGCCGATGTGGTGCGGGCCTATGCCCGCATGTTGGACCGGCCGCGGATGGAGCGCTACCCCAAGGTAAGTGAGTCCTGGCTGGTCCGGCTGGTCATGGTGGTGCCCGACCGCATCCCGGCCCTGCTGCCCATATTCCGTGGTCGGGGGGAGCGGGGCATGGCTCGGTATCTTCGATCACTGCAGGAGCGGGGCATCGCCGCTCGCCAGGCAGATCAGTGGGTTCTGGTGCCCGATGCGCAGCAGGAAGCACCCGATACCGCCCGGGCCTGAGGGCGCGGGTGCCTGCCGATGGTGGGCATGGCAGGCTTGAGGGTGATCACTGAGCACGACCGGGCCGAAAGGGGCTCCATGGGATCCAAGCTGGGATCCAACCCACGAGCGAATGCGACCTACCGCTACACGGACACCACCGTGCTGTCGGTAGCCATTGCTGATGCCCCCATAGTGGTTACGTCGGATGAGATCGACGCCCAACTAGCGCCAACCTATGAGCGGTTGGGCATGCGCCCGGGCATGTTGGAGTCACTGGCCGGCATCAGTGAGCGGCGCTGGTGGCCCACCGACGTCAGTTTCATTGACGCGGCCGTCATGGCCGGCGCCAAGGCCATTGCCGATGCGGGGATCGACCCGCAACAGATCGGGCTGCTCATCGACACCTCGGTCTGCCGTGATCGACTTGAGCCCTCCGCCGCAGTGGACGTGCATGCCCAGCTGGGCCTGGGCTCGGCCTGCCTGAACTTTGACCTCTCCAATGCCTGCCTCGGCTTCATTAACGGCATGCAGCTCGCCGCAACCCTGTTGGACGCTGGGCAGATCGACTATGCGCTCATCGTGGATGGGGAGGGAAGTCGACGCACGCAGGAGTCCACCATCGCGCGGCTCCTGCAGCCGGATACCACCCGCGAGGACGTCTTGGCCAACTTCGCGACGTTGACCCTGGGCTCTGGTGGGGCAGCCATGGTGTTGGGGCGCGCGAGCCAGCACTCGGAGGGCCATCGGTTCGTCGGCGGTGTCTCGCAGGCCGCCACCGAGTTCAGTCACCTCTGCGTAGGGGACCTCACCAGCATGCGCACCGATGCCCGTGGGCTCTTGGAGGCCGGTGTCGAGTTGGCGCGACGCACCTGGACTGCTGCTGCTGATTCCTTCGACTGGGCTGACCTCGACTGCTACGTCATCCACCAAGTCTCGAAGTTGCATACGGCCGCCATCACCGAAGCAATCGGGATCGACGCCACCCGTGTGCCACTGACCTTTCCGACCCGCGGCAACATCGGACCGGCCTCCGTGCCCTTCACGCTGGCGATCGCATCCCCTGACCTGGTAGCCGGTCAACGCGTGGCCTGCATGGGCATCGGGTCTGGACTCAACGCGGCGGTCATCGAGATCGCCTGGTGACCTGGCAGTCAGTGACTGCGGAACCGGTGGTTCCCCAACTTCCGGGGGTCGATCAGCACTGGTCGCGCTTCATCGTTGATGGCAAGGGTCGTCAGTGGCACGTCCTGGATACCGGAGCCGATGGGCGGTTCGCAACGCAGCCTCCGGTACTGACCCTGCTCTGTGTGCACGGAAATCCGACCTGGTCACTGCTCTGGCGACGTCTCCTGATCCAGGCACCACCGCAGATTCGGGTCATTGCCGTCGATCAGTTACAGATGGGCTGGTCTTCGCGTCTTGATGGACACATGCGCCGACTGGCCCAGCGCATCGATGACCTGGATGACCTCACCACCGCCTTGGACCTCCGCGGCCCGGTGGTCACCGTCGCCCACGACTGGGGTGGACCGATCAGCCTTGGCTGGGTGCTGAAACAACAAACCCACCAGGTACACAGCACGCTTGACGCGATCGTGTCGCCCCCAGTTTCCATTCGGGGGGTCGTTCTGATGAACACGGCCGTGCATCAGCCGGCAGATTCGTCAGCACCGTTCCTCATCCGACTGGCCCGAATACGTGCGCTGCGCTGGTGGGTGACCGTGCGCACACAACTCTTTCTTCGCGTCACCCTAGGGCTGAGTCGCAACCTGAATCGTGCTGACGGTTCGGCAGGCATGGATGCTGCGACTGCTGCCGCATTCCGTGCGCCCTATGCCACCGCGCAGCGCCGTCGAGCAATCGGTGCCTTCGTCGCCGACATCCCACTGAAGCCCGATCACCCCAGCATGGCAACACTGCAGAACATCGCCGAACAGGTGCGCACACTGCAGGATGTTCCCGTTCTGCTGCTCTGGGGGGCAGGTGACCCGGTGTTCTCGGATCGCTACCTGCGCGATGTCGTTGCGCGCCTACCCCATGCGGACGTACATCGCTATCCGCGCGCACGCCATCTGGTGATCGAGGACGACCCCCGTGTGGTACCCGACCTACTGCTGTGGATCCAAGAACGTGTCATCGGCACTGAAGTCAGCGATCCGCGTACAGCACCTGAACCAGCACCTGCCGCACTGTGTTCGGCAATTGAGCAGGCAGTGGTGGAGCGGCCCGACGAGGTTGCGCTCTGGGACCTGTCGACATCGAAAGGCGCACCTGCTCGTCGGTTGACCTGGGGTGAACTGGGTGCATCGGTGCAGCGGGCCGCGACGGGGCTCATCGAACGCGGCGTGCGGCCTGGCGATCGTGTCGCGATCCTGGTGCCCCCCGGGCCCGAGGCCATCGCCGTCATCTATGCCTGCTGGCGGATCGGCGCCGTTGTGGTGATCGCTGATCGAGGGCTCGGTGTGCGCGGCATGCGCCGAGCCCTGCGTGCAGCGCTACCTGATCACGCGATTGGCATTCGACCTGGGCGTATCCTTGCCCAAACCCTGGGTTTACCCGGATCCATCATCGATCCCGAATCACTGCTCCGTAGCCCCTCGATGGTGCTGCCAGCTGGGCCGATGAGCGACGAACTTGCCGCTGTGGTTTACACCTCGGGCTCGACAGGGCCGGCAAAAGGCGTGCGCTACCGCCATTCACAGATTGCTCGTACCTGTGCACTCCTTCGTAAGCACTACAACCTGACCTCCGACGACGTGCTCGTTGCGGCGTTCGCGCCGTGGGCGATTCTCGGCCCCGCACTAGGTATGGCGTCGGTGATCCCTCGGATGGACGTCACTGCACCGGCAAGCCTGCATGCCGATGCACTGGCCGATGCGGTGCGCCTTGCCGGTGGCACCGTGCTGTGGGCATCACCGGCGGCGCTACGCAATGTGCAGCGCACGGCTCGGCCCGACACCACCGTCCCGGAACTTCGCCTAGTCCTGGGTGCCGGTGCGCCGGTACCGCCCGGGTTGTTGGAGCAACTCGTGCCGCTGTTCCCCAATGCCGAATTGCGCACGCCCTACGGCATGACCGAGGTGCTCCCGGTGACCGACGTAACCCTGACGCAACTGCGCGAAGCGGGCATTGGCCCGGGAGTCATGGTGGGGCACCCGCTGCCCGAAGTCGAGATCATGATCGACCCGCTCATTCCGGGGTTGGACCTTGGGGAGATCTGCGTTCGCGCCCCGCATATGCGCGATGGATACGACCGATTGTGGGGTATGACCGCAGCCGCCTCACCGCTATTCGCGACCGACTCGGGGGCCACTGGAGATGATCGGCCCCGAGGTCGTTGGCATCGCACCGGAGATGTCGGAACAGTAGAACGCTCGACTACCTCCAGTGCCGACCGATTGTGGGTTGCTGGCCGACGAGCGCACGTGATCTGGACGACGAACGGCCCGGTGGCGCCGGTGCCGATTGAGCAACGGGTTCAGACGCTGCCTTGGGTGCAGTGGTGTGCGGTGGTTGGGGTGGGCCCAGTGCATCTGCAGCAGATCGTCGTCATCGTCATCCCGGATGACGTCACCGTTCGGCGCTCGCGACCCTGGGCAGGCGCAGCACGCAGTTCCCAGGTGCGAGTGCTGGTGCATCAGGCATTGGGTCTGGAAGTCGCTGCAGTGCTGCAGCGAGCGGAGTTTCCCGTCGATGTGCGACACCAGGCAAAGATCGATCGCACCGCCCTAGCGGCCTGGGCCGATGCGGTGCTTGCAGGTCATCGCTGATGCGCGTACTGGTGACCGGTGGAACAAGCCTGTTGGCGGCCGCAACGGTGCGGGTGCTGCAGCAGCGAGGTCATGTGATCACCGTGCTGCAGCGACGACCCAGTGGCCTTGACTGCAGCGAGGTACTCGGTGACATTCGCGACAGCGAGGCCCTCACGCGCGCGGTGAGCGGCTGCGACGCGGTGCTGCACTGCGCGGCCAAGGTCGGCATTACCGGGCGGCAGCGCGAGTTCTCGGAGATCAACGTGGGCGGTACGGCACAGCTCCTGGCCGCGGCTCGATCGGCCGGTGTCCACCATTTCGTCCAAGTCTCCTCACCGTCAGTCGCCCATGCTGGGAGCGCGTTGGTAGGCGCTGGCACCCAGCCAGCGGATCCGGTAAACGCTCGCAGCGCCTACTCCCGCACTAAGGCTCAAGCCGAGCAACTGGCCCTGCAGGCCGATCACCCTGACTTCGCCGTGACCGCCCTGAGACCT
>CAZKFI010000054.1:15992-16540 GCA_964551975.1 uncultured Bifidobacteriaceae bacterium
CGGGAGATGAGCAGTTGGTTGCGCGCATCGTTCAGCGGGCAACTACCGGTCGACTCGTCCTGATCGGGAACGGCTGCGCACTCATCGACACCACATATCTCGATAACGCCGCTGCGGCACTGGCCTGTGCGGTCGAGCGTGCTGGGCACCCCGATGTGCATGGGCGAGCCTTCGTGGTGAGTAATGGTGAGCCGCGGACCGTGGCGGACATGCTCAGCGGCATCGCTCTGGCTGCCGGTGCGCCACCACCGAAGCGCTATGTGAGCCTGGGGGTGGCCCGTGCGGTGGGTGCTGTGGTGGCAGGTGCCTGGGTCCTCCTGCGGCGTGACGGTGAGCCACCAATGACGCCGTTCCTTGCCGAACAACTGGGCACCGCGCACTGGTTCGATCAGACCGAGGTTCGGGCCGCGTTGGACTGGCAGCCGACCGTCACCATCACCGAGGGCTTGGCACGACTGTCCGAGTGGTACCAGAAGGTGCGCCATGGTCGATGACATGCCCTACCGCCCAATGACGCTGAGCCGGATACGTCAGAATGCAGCATGCGC
>CAZKFI010000055.1:0-16530 GCA_964551975.1 uncultured Bifidobacteriaceae bacterium
GATAAGTCGAGGGACTGAATGCCGACTGCGCGCGATCTGCCTGCGGATCGCCCCGAGGGCAACCCGGGCTTCGACCATTGAGGGCATCGTCACCTGCTGCTCGAGCACCCAGCCATCCGTCAAGGCTTCACCGGCGCTGTTTTCGATGATCATCCGCCATCCGGCAGCGGCGTTCACCACCACGCACAGCACCGCTGAATCGGGCTCTGCGTCTGCCATGGGAGTCAGTCCTTCGCGGGGTATGGGCGCCTTTGGTTGTGACGCCATCCTTGCCTAGGGTAGGGCGAGGGGCAGCAGGTTGCCGTCGAGGTTCGTTGAGGGGCAGGCATGTCAAGACGCAAAGTGGCTGGTGGGGCCAGTGGGACACTTATCGTTGCCCTGACCACCGCCATGGTGGCCGTTGGCCTGATCGCGCCCTCGGCCAACGCCGCCGGGCAGGCCCAGGTGACGATCTGTCACGCAACCAGTTCAGTGAAGAACCCCTACACCGAAATCACGGTGGCGGTCAGTGCTGTTGATGGCAGCGGGGCAAACGACCACTCCTCGCACCCGAACGACATCATTCCCCCGGTCGGGGGCCGCCCTGGGCAAAACTGGGATGCCCGAGGCCAAGCGGTCTATGCAGCCGGCTGTTCGACAGCGGTTCTCGCCGACACTGATCGTGATGGAAAGCGCGATGTCGTCGATCCTGACGACGACAACGATGGAATCCCAGATGCGCAGGATCCTGATGATGATGGTGATGGTGTCAGTGATGCCAAGGACCCGGACCAGGGACTGAAGACCGATACGGACAACGACGGCGTGCCGGACGCGCGAGACAGTGATGAGGACGGTGACGGACTCCTCGATCAATCTGATGCCGATGATGACGGAGATGGTGTTTCAGACATCGCCGACCCCGACAAGCCCGGATGGACGGATACCGACAACGACTGCATCGCGGATCGTGACGATATCGACGACAACAACGACGGTGTCCTTGATGCAGTGGCAACCGAGAGTGGTTTGGTCGACGTCGAGGTCGTACACGACCGAGCCTGCACGCCAATTGATACGGATCGTGATGGCATCACCGATAGCTCTGATCCCGACGCCAATGGCGATGGCAAACCGGATCGTTTCACCACCGATGCGGATCGTGATGGAGTTCCGGACTATCGGGATCGGGATGACGACGGGGATCGCATCCCAGACTCGCGTGACGCAGACGATGACGGCGACGGCGTAGCAGAAGTCGTCACGCAGTTGAGCACCATTCAGGTCGCACCTGAGGTGGAGGCTGTGAATGGGCAGGCGGTGTTGCTTCGCGAGGCGGTGCTTACCGATGCGGGCCAGGAATCCGCTGTCACGATCTCCTGCCGTGTGACCTCAACCGGAACTTCAACACTGCGCAGTGCTCCACGCCAGGCTCCACGACAGGCCCCACGTCAGGCCCCGATGGACGCCGACGCTTCAGGTGCGGTAACTGGCGCAGGAGGGAAGGCCTGCCGAATCAAGCGCAGCGCCGGCAATTGGGTGGCCGAGGTGACTCCGGGCACCCAGGCCGTCGCGACCATTCGCTTACGCGCGCCCGCAGTAGGGGATCGTCTACCGATGGACATAGTTCAGCGCGTGCGCATCACCGGCTGAACCGGATCAGCCCACCGGTCATCGTCTAGGGAAGCGTGCGGCCCTTCCAGTGCAGCGCGCCGCGGCGCTTGCGCACCAATGACGCGCCAGTTAGTGCAGCAAACGTGCCGGCTGAGAGTGGTTGAGTGAGGGCATCTGGCCAGGTCCGTTCACCCGATGCGCGCGAGGTCATCACGCGGCCTGCCACGCCTGCTCCGTACCCGACTGCTCCCCAAACCTTTGTGCTGCGATCTTTGGCGGTCAACCCGAGGACGGGCGGCACCACATAGATGAGACTCATCAAAGCCATCCCACCCAAGGCACTCGGGGTGTTGCCGAATACGGCCCACAGGGATTTCGTGTACCCGTGATACACCTCGCTGGCACCGTCATACATACGACAGGCAGCGATCTGCCCACCTAGCGCTGGCATGCCGCGAAAACCATTGCGCTTCAGTGCCCGCACGACACCCGCATCCTCGATGATTTCGCCAGCGACTGCCGTGTGACCACCACTGGCCCGGTAGGCAGCCGCATCGACGACGAGGAATTGACCAATCGCTGCGGAGAGTTGCGGAATGCGGCTCCGCTCCGCGAGCAGCAAGGGCAACGTGCTGAGCCACGACCAGGTGACCAGAGGCTGGGTGATGCGCTCCGAGGCAGTGTGAGCAACTTGGCGCGGGTAGGGCGAGAGGAGTTGGAGGCGATCCCGACGCAGCATCTGTACCGCCGAGGCCACCGCGTGTGGGTGGAGCACCACATCTGCGTCGATGAAGACCAGTACGCCTCCGTCAGCTTCCTGGGAGAGTCGGTGACAGGCCCAGGGTTTACCCAGCCAACCCTTCGGTGGGGGGTTGTCGTCACCATCGAGGACCTTGACCCGCGGGTCGGTGCCGATGGCCTGCCGGATCACATCCGCGGTCCCGTCTGTGGAGCCGTCGTCCAAGACGATGACCTGGAGGTCGTCAAGGCCTTCTTGCGCCAGGACTGACGTCAGGGTTGGCGTGATCCGGTGAGCCTCGTTGCGAGCCGGTATAAGTATGGAGACGCGTTCTTGAACCCGAGACGCTCGAGCGGCCGGTCGCCGGGCTATTCGCAGGTTCACTGCGCTATTGGCAGTGAGCGCGATGCAGGCAAGGGCTCCGGCGCGGACCACCGCATGGCGCGCCTGGGGTGTCATGAGCCTCACGGGAACGTAACTCTAGGCCCTGCCGGAGTTGCTGCCTGTTCAGCCTGGCCGGCTGCACTGAGGGCCGACACCTGCTGGTTCCGACATTGGCTGCGGATCGGCCAGCCCGTGGGTGACGATAGAGCGGTGAACCCTGGGGAATCGCCGGACGCGCAGGCCGTCATTGACCGCTATGCCGACCGCTGGTGGCCCATGCTTACCGGTCAAACAAGCGTCGTGGCCTCGCCCGGTGGGGCCTGGCTGATGCTGGCACTGGCCGCCTCCGCTGAGCCGGATCAGACCGCGGAAGCCTTGGGTATCGAGTCAGCGCGAGCGCGGGAACTGGCCACCTCGATGCTGCAGGATCCGCCGCGCGCACTGCGTACAGCAACAGCAATCTGGGTGGGCCCGGATCAACGCACACCCGCCCTGGAGCAATGGCAGGCAGGTTTGCCCGCATCGGTGGGTACGGGGCCATTGCCAACGGCAGCCGAAGCTGATGCATGGGCAAGTGACGTCACCGACGGCATGATCCCTCAGTTTCCGGTGAGCATCACGCCAATGACGGCTTTCGTGCTGGCAGGCGCCCTCGCAGCAAATGTGCGGTGGCATCGTCCCTACAGCACCACGTCGGCGGCGGATTGGGGTACTGAAGGCCCGTGGGCTGGGCGAGTCGAGTCGGTGTTGGTTGGCGAGGATCTCTCGGCAGTGCGCACGGACGATGGGTTGTTCGCGGTACATGAAGCCCGCGCGGAGGGCCTGCGGGTGATCTGTGTCGCTGCTACCGGCGAAAAGACCACCGCCCAACAGACCACCGCCCAACAGACCGCCACCCAACGGGGAACTTCAGTGAGCATCGCAGCATCGCCTCTGACCATGGTGATCGCCGCTGACGTTCTACGAACTCACCTGGCCGGCATGAATGAGGACCTGTGGAGTCTTCCGTTGGGAAGCCACGGGTGCTGGCAGGTGAGTGAGGAGCCGATTGAAGAGGCGAGCAGTGCTCGGGTACTGCATACCTCGGTACGGCTACCGGCCTGGGAAGCCGATGCTCGATGGGACCTGCTGACTGACCCAGCCCTCGGGTTCCAGGATGCAGCTCAGCGCGTCGCAGGCCTCCTAGCGCATCCGGGCCCGGCCCAGGCAGCCCAGCGAGCCCGGGCTCGCTTCGATCGCCTGGGGTTCACGGCGGCAACCATCACAGCCGTGGCCATCATGCGCTCGGCACCACCTGGGCAACGCGAATCGACAGCAGGGGTTCGACGAAGTGTCCGTGCCGACTTCGCCCAGCCTTTTGCTGCGTTCGCATTGATCGATGAACCCGACTCCAGTTGGCACGAAGTCATGGCATTCGCCATTTGGGTCGGAGAGCCGACCGAGGCAGCCGATTCAACACCCCCAAACCGCTGAGTAACCTGCTGCGATGCACCCGGTTGACTCGCGCACGCGTAACCCGTGGACAGTCCTGGTTGTTCTCTGCGGCGCACTGTTGATCACGGGCCTGGACAACACCATCGTCAATGTGGCGCTGCCGACTATTCAGCGTGACCTGCGTGCATCGACTGCCGAGTTGCAGTGGGTAGTCGACTCCTACACCGTGATGTTCGCCGGACTGCTGGTGCTGGCCGGTACCTTGGGCGACCGCTTTGGTCGTAAGCGACTCTTCCTCATCGGCCTGATCGTGTTCACCCTGGGTTCACTGGGGGGCACCTTGGCGAGTTCAGCTGACCAGCTCTCACTTGCTCGTGCCGTCATGGGTGTGGGTGGGGCATGCATCATGCCGTCGACACTCTCCATCATCGTGCAAACATTCCCCGATGCCCGAGCGCGCGCTCAGGCCATCGGAATCTGGGCCGGAGTCTCCGGACTCGGTGTCGCCATCGGGCCTGTGATCGGTGGCCTGTTGCTAGAGCACTTCAACTGGAATGCTGTCTTCGCCGTCAACCCACCGGTAGCCGTTGTTGTCCTGATCGCCGCCTTTCTGCTCGTCCCTGAATCACAGGACCCATCCCGCCCCAGGTTGGATCTGCTTGGTGCCGGGCTATGGGCGGTCAGTCTGATCAGCCTCATCTTGACCATCATCCAACTACCGGATCGCGGATTGGCTGCACCCACGATCACCACCCTGCTTATAGGCGTCGTCGGTCTCCTCGCCTTCTTCCTGTGGGAGCGGCGGGCACCACGGCCACTCATCCCGTTGACGTTGTTTCGCAATGCCACGTTCAGCGTCTCGCTGACTTTGGTCGCCATGCTGTACTTCGCACTCTTCGGCGCGATGTTCTTCTTCCCTCAGTTCTTGCAGCTCGTCGAGGGCATGTCTCCGTTGGAGTCTGGCCTCACCCTGGTTCCTGCCGCACTATGCCTCACAATCGCGGCAACGGTGAGCCCAATACTCGCTCAGCGTCTGGGATCGCGCACGATGGTGGTGCTCGGATTGAGTGTTGTCACTGTGGGACTAGCGAGCGCGAGCATCTTCGCCAACGGTACGCCTGGCTGGCAGGTTGCCCTCACGATGGCATTGGTTGGTCTGGGGATGGGACTCACCCTGCCGCATGCCACCAATGGAGTGCTCAGTTGCGTACCCAAGGAGCGCGCCGGTATCGGCTCTGCCATGAATGAAACTACCGGTGAGGTGGGTGGCGCTCTCGGAGTGGCTGTACTTGGTGCTTTGCTCTCCAGCGCCTACCGAGACCAGATCAATCAGGCGATCGCCGATGCGGGTGCCGCCGCGTCGCAGATTCCGCAAGCCGTGCTGGAGGCTGTTCGCGAGTCACTGGCCGCGGCAACCCTGGCCGTTGGTCAAGCTCCCGAGCAGCTGCGTGAACCGATCACCGCTACCGCAGGCGCAGCATTCGTGGCCGGCATGGATACCGCGGTCTGGATTGGAGCCTGCGTGACAGCAGCAGGTGCACTCATTGCTGCATTCTTCTTCCCCAAGCGGTTGGCTAAGGCCTCCGAATGAAGGCTCTTGTGCTTGATGAGCATGGCACCCTCGATCTCATCCAACGTGATCAGCCGCAAGTGACGGCCGGCACCACGGTGGTGCGGGTCACTGGATGCGGTATCTGCGGGACGGACCGTCATATTGCCAAGGGTGAGTATCCATCGCGGCGACCAGTGATTCTGGGACATGAATTCGGGGGCATCGTGCAGGCCACCTCGCCCGGCTCACCGGCAAAGGTCGGAGACTTGGTGAGCGTAGACCCGAACATCACCTGTGGTACCTGCACGGACTGTCTGGCCGGGCGAACCGCGTTCTGTCCGCAGCTCACCGCCCTTGGTGTCGACATCGACGGCGGGCTCAGCGAGTACGTGGTGGCCCCGAATTCCCAGATCTACCTGTTGGCGCCGCATGTGCCACCACTGCATGCGGCGTTTGTTGAACCTCTAGCCTGCTGCATTCGCGGCCTCGACCTTGCCGGGTTGAACGGAAAGGAACGTGTTGCCGTGCTCGGGGGCGGCGTGATTGGCCAGCTCGTGGCGCAACTTGCCCGCCTGGCTGGCGCCGAGGTCTGCATGGTGACTCGTAACGCAACCCGCCAGGCAATTGCCCTGGAGTTGGGGGCGCGTTCGGCCATGTCGTTGGAGCAGGCCGAGCGCTCTTTGCCGCCGCAGGATGTGGTGTTTGAATGCGCCGGCTCGTCAGACACGTTCCTGGCCGCTCAAGGCTTCGCGCGTCGTGGCGGCACGGTGGTCGTACTGGGTCTGACGGCACAAGAGGCCGTCGTACCTATCCGGCCATTCGACCTCGTGGTGCAGGAGTTGCGCATTGTCGGATCGTTTCTTAATCCGATGACACATGCCCGCGCCTGCTCGCTTGTGAGCGACGGCAGCGTCGTGTTGGAACCCCTGATTAGTCGGGTGGTGCATCTCGCGGAGGTTCCGGCGCTCCTTGCATCCGATCCTGCAGATGGTGAAGTCAAAGTTTTGGTAAACCCGTCATCCTGACCTGATGCGAACTTGCCCCGGATGGGGCCTCGCTGCGCTAGCCTGCCGCTCAGCCGTTCACGCGAGCCCTTCCGTCCGAGGAGGCCCCATGCACGCTAGCGAGTTACGCACCACCAAGTCGCGAACCACTGAAGTCTCCACTGCACGCTTCAGAGCACGGCGCCTACTCGTCGGAGCAGCAATCATCGCGATGGTTGGCGGCGCCGGCATTGGCATCTCGCCTGCAGTCCAGGCTGCCGACCCTCCGACCCTGGTGGTTCGTGATCTGCCCGCTCAAGTGCGCCTGGTGCCCGGCGAGAGTGTGCAGTTGATCCTGAGCACGAATCGCACGACTGGCTACACCTGGCTCGCGCAGGGCCAGAATCGCAACATCGTTCGCGTTTCGAAGGGGGTGTACACGGCACCTGCGGCCACTAACGGCATGGTGGGTGTTGCTGGCACCACCACCTGGACGATTCGGGCCCTGCGAACAGGCAGTACCAGTGTCACGATCGTCACCCGTCCGCCAGGGGCGCAGAACACGATGTCTGACGAAACCGTTGGAACGCTGTCGATCATCGTTATGCCTGGCTGAGAGCTGACGGCCAGGCACGCTTGACTGCTTCATTGACGAGCACATAACCGAAGGTGCTCAAGAGCACCAAGCCAACTAAGGCCAGCGGCAGCACCGTGAGCTCAAGCAGAGCCCCCAGTGGGGTGATCACGAGCAGCAGGACGAAGAGTGCGACACCGCAAATCGCTGCCAGCAACGTCCATGATGCCTTGCTTCGCCAAAAGGGTCGTGCGGTACGTAGTACCAGCAGAGCAGCCAGTTCTGTGAGCGTCGATGCAGCGAACCAGGCGGCCTGAAACGTGCCGGCCTGAACCTCCAGAAGGCGTGAAAGCACGAAGAACAGCGCTAGATCGAATGCAGAACTCACCAGACCGAAGATGACCATGAAGGCCTGGAGGCCCCGCACGTTCCAGACGGTCGGTGCTGCTAGCGCCTCCTGATCGACTCGGTCATCGGATAGTGCGAAGGCTGGAATATCGGACAGGAAGTTCAGTAACAGAATCTGCAGCGGCAGTAGCGGGAGGAATGGCAGGAATGCCGAGGCAATCACGAGAGAAAACATGTTGCCCAGGTTGGCACTCATGGTGACACGTACATATTTCAAGGTATTAGCAAAGGTCCTTCTTCCTTCCCGCACACCATCGGCGATGACGTGAAGATCTTTTTCCAGGAGCACCAATGATGCTGCTTCACGGGCAACGTCCACCGCGGTGTTGACCGAAATCCCTACGTTTGCCGCCCGCAGCGCGGCACTGTCATTGATGCCATCACCCAAGAGGCCCACCACAGCACCATTGGCCTGGAGAGCCTGCACGATCCGCTCCTTTTCCAGCGGATCCACCTGAGCGAATACCTGGCAACTGACTACCGTTTGGCACAGTTCGGTTTCATCCATCTGCTCAACGTCAGCGCCAAGGGCTACTCGCACGGTGGGTAGATCCGTGGCATTGGCCACGTAACGAGCCGCCTCGGCGTTATCGCCAGTGATGAGAACGACACGAATCCCCAAGGTCTTAAGTCGATTGAGTGCCTCACTCGCATCTGGTTTGAGGGGATCTCGAAATGCAAGGAGGCCTTCCAGGATCATGAGCGCTTCATCCGTGTCTTCCACTGCATCCTGCGTCGCACAGGACTTTGTTGCGACAGCGAGAACTCGAAACCCATCTCTGCTGAGGCAAGCAAAGAGTTCATCAACCGCTGTGCGATGAGTATCAAGGGGTTCAATCGCCGCGTCGATCCGGATCTGCGTGCAGGCATCCAGGACCTCGGCGTACGCTCCCTTGGTAATCAACAGTGGAACTTGCTCTTGAAAGGATTTCACCAGCACTGAGAGGCGACGGCGCTCGAAGTCGTAGGGAATCTCGTCTATCAACTCTGGTATCTGCGTTCCGCTTCCTGGTGCAGCAGCACTCAGCGCGGCATCCAAGGGATTACTCATCCCGGTCTGCAGAGTGGCGTTGACGGTAGCCAACCAGAGCACTCGATCGCTGGATTGACCAGAGCAGTCAACTGCACGGTCCAAAGCCAGCGAGCCTTCGGTCAAGGTGCCGGTCTTGTCGCAGCACAGCACGGTCATGCCACCGAAGTCCGCAATCGCATCAAGTTGCTTGACCAACACCGATTCCTTGGCCATGCGCTGGGCGCCACTCGACATTGATGCCACAACGATGGCTGGGAGGAGCTGCGGCGTCAGACCAACGGCCACAGCAAGTGCGAAGAGCAGTGACTCTACGAGGGGGCGTTCCAAGAGGAGGTTAATGATGATCAACACGGCAACGAGGACGATCATGGTCCGCACTAGGAGCAGTCCGAGACGGGTCGTACCAGCTTCGAATGCAGAGGGACGATCCCCGCGTCGTACGCGCTCGGTGAGTCGCCCATATTCCGAGCTCGTGCCGGTGAGTACGGCAACAGCTCGGCCAGTACCGCTTACAACGTGGGTACCCTCGCGGAGCCATCCCGACCTGGGTCCGACGGCACGTTCCTCCGGTTCGGATTCCCCGGTGAGTACAGACTCATCAATCAGGAGATTATGAGCAGCGATGAGCCTGAGGTCTGCTGGGATGACGTCACCGGCATTGAGCACCACCACGTCACCGGGGACCACTTCCGTTAATGGGACACTGATCACCTGAGCGTCGCGAAGAACCTCGACCTGCACCTGCACTCGTGCTAGCAGTTGAGCCATAGCCCTGCTGACCTGATGCTCACGCCAGTACCCCGCAGCGCCGCTGGCAAGGAGCACCAAGAGGATTACTGCCCCTTCGACAATGTCCCCGAGCAGCATCGACAGCAGCGTGGTGCCAGCCAGCACCCAGATGATGGGACTGGCAAACTGGCGGCTGATTTCATGCCAGGCGGGTCTGGGTGGATGGTGCCGCGTCGGATTGAAGGCTCCGTGAAGTCTGCGATCACCAGGTGTGTATCTCCTGGGGCTTGTCCTCTGCCGATCTCCATCACGAATTCTCAGACGCTGGTTGGCTTCCTGGCTTGTCAGGCCTTGGTCGCAGGTGTGCAGGATCGCGAAGAGTTCAGCGAGATCCAACTCGCTCAGATTCACGGTTGAAGCCACGCGGCAGGTTACGTCGGTTCAGGTGCTTGATCCAGGGCCGAACGTCCCAAGCGAGATCACGAAATGTGGGCAAGAATCATCGACGTGAGCCGGCCTAGTCGTCGTCATGTGATACCAGTAGCCGGATTGTCCCGGAGCCTGGCGCTGGCAGGGATTGCGACCCGAGCTGCCGGTCGGGGGGTTTCGGCACGGATGCTCGGGGCGCTGCATGGTGACTACGAAATGCGCCGACAACGTGCGCGTCGGTCCACCGCAGTCGATACCCGCCAAACGCTGGGCAATCTCAAGGGCGGAGCACTAAAGGCCGGTCAACTCCTCTCAACCGTCGAATCGGTATTCCCGCAGGATCCCGACAACTCCTGGCAGGAGGCCCTGACCGCGTTGCAGCAGGACAACTCGCCGCTGCCGTTCGAGCGGATCGAACCGGTGCTGATTGCCGACCTCGGTGAGCAGTGGCGAACCCAATTTCGCGAATTTGACACGGTTCCGGTAGCCGCTGCTTCGATCGGGCAGGTCTATCGAGCAGCGTGGCTTGATGGTCGTTCGGTTGCCGTCAAGGTCCAGATGCCTGGCGTTGCTGAAGCTTTGGCGTTTGATGTGCGCGCCCTGTCACGCGTGTTGCGCGTATCAGCAATCCTCGCGCCCGGTGTGACCATGCCGCCACTCGTTCAGGAGTTGCAAACCCGAGTGCTTGCGGAGTTGGACTACGCCCGCGAGGCGGCGGCTCAACGGGTGTTTGCCAAGGAGTACCGCGGTGACCCCGATATCCATATTGCGGATGTCGTGCACGGTGGGCGCTATGTCCTCGTCACCGAATGGCTTGCTGGAAAGCCCTTGGCCGCGGTGGCGCGTGACGGCTCACCGGGCGAACGGGATCGCGCCGCATTGCTCTATCAGCGCTTCTTCTTGCAGGCCCCGATGCGCACCGGCCTGCTGCACACCGACCCGCATCCGGGTAATTTTCGCCTCACCGACGGTGGTCAATTGGGTGTGCTTGATTTCGGCTCGACGATGGAGCTACCTGGCGGACTCCCGGCGACGTTCGGCGCCTTGATTAGTGCCCTAACCAGCGAGGACCCTGACCAAGCTGAGCGAAGCCTGCGCGAACAAGGACTCCTTCGGCGTGGAACGCGGCGTGACGTTGTCAAGCTCATGGACTACCTGGCTCCGTTTACCGAGCCTGCCCGTCATGAAGAATTCGCGTTCTCCCGTGAATGGTTGCACCAAGTGTTCGCTCGCGCCCATGACCCACGCAACCCGGATTTCATCGTGGCAATGAAGCTATCGCTGCCAGCAGAGCAGCTGTTCACTCACCGTGTGTGGCTCGGCATTGTTGGCGTCCTCAGTGGGCTTCAGGCGCGAGTGCCAGTGGCACCTGAGCTGCGTGCTCACCTACCTGGCTTCGCCCGCATCTCCGCCTGAATCGCAAACACGACCCTTCAAAGCAGCCTCACCGCAGCCCGACACCGCCAACACGACGCCATGCCATCACGCCCAGCATGCTCACTCCTGACATCAGCGATGCTGCGCTGGCGAAAGACGCAACGCTGAGCACGCTCGCGAACGAGCCAATCGACCCAATACTCAGTGCCGATCCGACCGACCCGATGCTCAGAATCGAATCCTTCGAACCGATTGAAAGCATTGAATTGTCAGAGGCGATGCTCCACTTAGATGGCACGTAGGAACCTTAGCCACCTGCGCCGGCTGATCGACGGAAGTCTGCCCGACTGAACTGCCCCCACCTGCGATTGCGGCGCGCCTGTTGCACCAAAAACGATGGGTGTGCATAGGCTCTGAAGCAGTTGAGTCACCGGGAGGCACCATGTTGCGACTTCGAGTTCTGGCCATCGCTGGCATCGCTGGAGTGGGACTGTTTCTCGCCCCTACCGCCCAAGCGATGGGAACAGGGGATCCCTATCAGGATCTTCAAGTCGGTGTCTCCTACACCGTCTATAAGCCGACGTTCACGACCGGCCTTGGCATGCAGCAGGGAGGCAGCGATATCACCTGCCCGCCGGGGACAGAGGCGAATCTCTTCGTCATGTACGGCAAGCGGACCGCCAAGCAGTTCACGGTGCATGAAGGCAACCCGATGTGTAGTGATATCGGTCAGGGCAAGGTCGTGCTCACCAAGAGGGTCAAGGGCATCAAGATGACCGTCGAGGCGTACTGCGACCCCTCAGCCGCCGCCGAATGCACCAAGGCGGACGTTCGAAAGTACGGGGGCCACTTGCAAGCGGTGTTCCCTGCGGTAGGCGGGCTGCGGACGACAACTGTGTGGATCGAAACCTACGGGGCCAAGAACCTGTCCGCCAAAGAGTTGGTGAAGATCGCCAAGCGCATGAAGCCGATCTATCAGTAGTGCATGCCTTTCGCTGGGTCAACGTTCTTCTAAGGGTTAACGCAGCGCGCGGCAATACAACCGCTGATTTCGCAGGCCGCAGGTAGCAAAGTCAACCCCTGCTGGGTCACGCATCTGGAGCCGCCAGGTGCCCCGTGCTGCCTGGGGTGTCGCCATGGCGTACCCGAATCGGACGTCGACCCACGCCGAACTCGGCACCGGATAGGCCTGATCTGGACCAACAGTGAATCCCTGGGTCGGTAGGGCGTAGCCGCTCGCAGGATCCAGCATGGTGCCGGCATTGCCGAGGATCAACTGTGCAGGCAGTCCTGGAAGTTGCACTGCTTCGGCAACGTGCAAGTGCGAAGAAAGGATCATGTCGTAGGTGCCTAACAGGCCCCAGGCCGCGGCTGCCTGATCAGCGGAATACCACGCCACTGGCTGGCCAGGAGTGGCAAAGACGCTGCTGGCAAAGCCAAAAAGCGGACGGTGAGTGACGAGCCACGTTTCGCGACCCGCCTGCGGTGCTGCTAGTGAGGCTGCTTGCTCGTACGTGGGCCGCTGAATGGCCGCATATGGACTGACCGAGGAGTCATTGCCGCCTGAGGAATCCACGATGGCCAGCCGTAGTGTGCGCTGGGACGACACTGTCAGGTCAATCGGATAGGTAGCGGTCGGTGCCAGAGCTAGTGCAGTCAGCACGCCATCTACCAGCGAGGGTGCGCAGGTGTTTGCCGTGTCTTGGCGGGGGTCGAAGAAGTAGAAGAAGCCATTCCCGCCGCGATTACATGCCTCATGGTTGCCGCGGACGACGATGAGTGGCGCTGCCGAGAGCATCGGTGCCATCGGAATGAAGACGTCGGCCATCCAACCGTAGGCGCTGTCGGTGAACGGCATTCCGGGGATCTGTCCGGGACTCGCAGCACAAAGCGCGTCCTGGTTAGCCGGGCAGGGTGCCTCTCGATAAAAGAAGTCACCCTCAAACACGATCACGTCGGGGTTGTCGCGAGCGATGGACTGGCTGATCCGTGAGAGCGGCCACTGTGACGGGTCAGAGCAGTTCTGAACCTCCCAGGTGGTCACACGACAACCGCTATCGCCGAGTAACGCCATGCGTTGTATCTGCGCCGGCATCGATGCCGGAATGCGCTTGCCCGCGATGCTTGCTTGGCGAGCCCCCATTGGCAGCGGTGCTGAGCAGACCATCAAGGGTGCAAAGGCTGACGACGTATTTGCCGGTCGACTTCGCTCTGGCATAGGAAGTTGGCGCGAGTCGCCCTTGAGCAAGGTGACGTCAAGGAACGGGCAGGGGAGCCCGGCCGGCAGCACAGCTCGTGCGACGAGTCCGGATGCAACGTCAGTCCTCGGGGCTGCGACGCTGTAGGCGGCAATCAGAGGCGGCGGTTTCTGAACTTCAGCAGCATTGACGTTTGGCACGCTGGCCCCGATTACTGACACGGAGACGGCGAAGATGACCAGTCGTGCGATATGCGGGCGCATGCGGGCAATGTAGCGTCCAATCGGTCCTACCCGTGGTGCGCAGTCAAGGGTGCTGCAAGAATCACGAGGTGTCGACCCTGCTGATCGCGGTTTTGCCCTTTGCCATCGGCGCCGCAGTGAGCCCGACACTGCTGACCTTAGAATTGCTCATTCTTGCCGGTGGAACGCATGCCAAAGCGCGCGCATGGATGTTCGTTCTTGGTGCGATGTTGACGATCCTGATCATCGGAGCATTCGCCGGAAGCGCGCTGCGCAGTTTTGCCGCACCCGCTAGCCAGACCCCTGATCTCCTGCTTGTCGGAATCAAGGTATTCCTTGCGCTTGTGTTGGCCATCATTGGCGTCCGCCAGCTCATGCCAGCCAGGACGCTTGGCGAACGTCACCAGTCAAGGACCAAGCAACTCATCGCTGGAGCCAAGACCCCCGCGTTCTTCCTTGTGGGGGTTGTGGCCATGGTGACCAATGTTTCGACCATCGTCCTCTACATCCCAGCCATACATCTGATTGTCCACTCAACTGAGCCGCCTTCAACGAAAGTTGCGGCTGCCCTGATGCTGTGGGTCATCACAATCCTGCCTATCTTGTTGCCAGTCTTGGCCGTGTCCATCGTCGGCCAACGTTCGAACGCATTCCTCGCTCGAGCCAATGGTTGGACGACTCGTCATACCCGACAGATCAATGCGGGACTGTGTTTCTTCTTCGCACTGCTTGTCGGCTACTCCGCAATCAAGGAGGCCTTGGGTTAGTACACTTCACCCACCGCGGGGGCGGTAGCTCAGTTGGTTAGAGCCCCGGACTCATAATCTGGTCGTCGTCGGTTCGAGCCCGACCCGCCCCACCCTTTAGTTGTGTGGTTTCGGCTGATTCTTGACGGTGCTTTCGGCTGATGCTTGACACTCCTTGGCATGTTGGTGGAGCTGAGTGTCACGGAGCAGAGGTACCAAGCAGTGTGGCTTGTGATCCACGACGTTGAGTCGGTGGTGGAGGTGGCTCGGCGATTCAACGTGTGGCGTCAGACGGTGCATGCCTGGTTGGCCCAGTGTGAGCGGGATGATCTAACTGCGTTGGCGGATCGGTCGTATCGGCGGGGGGTGCGCGCATCAGATGCCGGCGTCACTGGAGGCGGTGGTGTTGGAGATGCGGCGGTCGAATCCGGATTGGGGGCCGCGGCGATTGTTGCAAACTCGCGGAGTGTGTGTGGGCATTTCGTGCAGGCGTTGGCCAGGTACGGGGTTCCGCAGGAGGTGTTGACCGATAACGGCAAGTTCGCGCGCCGGGTTGCAGGGGTAGCACTAATCCGATCTTCATCTCATGATGTATCGTATCGGATACATAGGAGGTGCGATGAACACCCTGGCTGCGCGGGCCAGGCAGGCGTCCGGCCTGTCGCAGGGGGAGGTGGCTCGGCGCGCGGGCACCTCCCGCCCGACCCTGTCCGCGTATGAACACGGGCAGCGCAATCCCACACTCGACACCCTGGAGCGAGTGCTTGCTGCCAATGGGCAGGAACTCATCGCGGTTCCGAAGCCACAGTTCGCGAAGCATGAGGATCGACGTGGGAGGCCCTTCTATGTTCCGGACCAGCTTCCGCGGTTGTCCATCGAGCAGGCGCTTGCGACGGTCGTCCTGCCCGTGCACGTGGATTGGTCGTCGGGCCGAAAGGCGAGGGACCTCGCCAACCGCAAGGAGCGCAACTTGGTCTATCGCATGGTGCTTGCCGAAGGTCTCCCCGAGGACATCCTGCAGTTCATTGACGGCACCCTGCTAGCGGATGCCTGGCCAGATATCCACCTGCCCAGCGGCCTACGCCAGGCGTGGCAGCCATTGATCGACAGAGCACTGAAGCACTGCACGGCATGACGACGTCTCCAATCACGGAGTTTCAAGCCAATGTTGCTCGGGAGTTCTTCTCCTAGCCCGAAGCGAAGAGCTTTCTTCTCGCCGGAGGGCTCGCACTGGCCGCCCATGGACTGTCTGAACGTCCAACCGAGGATCTCGATGCCTTCACCTCCCGGGTCAGCGATGTCACTCGAGCCTTCGAGGCATTCGTCGTAGCTGCAGGTGATCAAGGCTGGAGCATCGATGTGGTCCAAGCGAGTGACACCTTCGTTCGTCTCGAGGTTATGGGTGAGGATTCGCTCCTCGTGGACATCGCTCTCGACTCTGCTCCGGGGCTCCCGCCCGTGATGTCGATCTTGGGACACACGTTCGCGCCGGAGAAACTCGCGGGGCGCAAGCTGCTTGCACTGTTCGATCGCGCCATGCCCCGAGATTTCGTCGACGTATACCGGCTCGCTCAACTGTGGAAACCCGGTCACCTGGTCGAGTCGGCGATAGCCATTGACGCTGGCTTTGATCTCGCCATACTCATCACAGCGATGGGCCAAGTGGATGCCCTTTCTGACGCCGATCTTCCGATCGAAGAGGCAGAGGTCGAAGGGCTCCGCACGTTCTTTCACTCTTGGATCAAGCAGTTGGAGACAGAGGTATCCAGAGGGGAATAACGGGCACCAGGGTGTGCGAAGCGGCCTCATAATCTGGTCGTCGTCGGTTCGAGCCCGACCCGCCCCACTAACGCTTGTGCTGTTTCGCCTCATGGCCGAGGTAGTGGCTTCAGCTCATCCTTGACGTGGGGTCGGCTGATCCTTGACGTGATACGCAATGGCTTCTGGGCGGCTACGCTTTTGTAGCGGCGTCAAGGTCGGTGCTCGAGGATGAGCGTGGTGTCGACGCCGCACATATCCGGGAACTCCTGAAGTTGACATCAGCTGAGCGAGTGGCTCACATGATGCAGGTGGTGAACACCTTCAGTGTCATCGCGAGCCACGCTCAGG
>CAZKFI010000056.1:0-350 GCA_964551975.1 uncultured Bifidobacteriaceae bacterium
ACCTGTGACCTCTTCCGTGTCAAGGAAGCGCGCTAGCCCCTGCGCCAATCGCCCGTGCTGCCTTGCTACGAGGTGGAGACGGGATTTGAACCCGTGTACACGGCTTTGCAGGCCGTTGCCTCGCCTCTCGGCCACTCCACCGTGAGCCCGTGACCCTTCTCGCTGTCACAAACTTGGTGTTCCGAGCGGACGACGGGACTCGAACCCGCGACCCTCACCTTGGCAAGGTGATGCGCTACCAACTGCGCTACGTCCGCAAATTGCGGTCGACCAGCGACCGTTCGGGAAGAATACTGCAATGGCCGATGGTGAACGCATGCGGGGCGTGCCCATGGCCTTCGCCGGCGGCC
>CAZKFI010000056.1:360-12990 GCA_964551975.1 uncultured Bifidobacteriaceae bacterium
CCCGGTGGTCGCCCGGCCCCGGGGCAGCAGGATTAACCCGTGGACATGGTGGCCGTAGGCGGGTGTTGGGGCTGGGACCTCATGGACCTGACATCGGATCTGGCTGCCTTGGAATCGCAGGGGCGCTGGGCTGTGGCGATTCCCTACGAGGGCCAGCCTGTGTGTGCCCGCATGCGTTCATGGGGGCCACGGGCCCCGATTGAGCCGGCTGCCTACCAGGGCCCAACTACGCAGAGTTGGCGAACGTCGTTGTCAGCATCGGAATATCAGGCCGGAGTGGAGACCATCCGGCAGGCCATAGCCGCAGGGACGGTCTATCAAGCCAACCTCTGCCGAATTCTCAGTGCACCGCTACCTGACCCACAGCGGGCCGATCCGCAGATGCTGCATCAACTCCTGTTGGCGGGAAACCCGAGTCCGTACGCCGGCATGCTCAAACTGCCTGGCACCAGCGTCGTTACGGCCAGCCCGGAACTGTTCATTGAACGCAAGGATCGGTGGCTCCGCTCAGGACCAATAAAGGGGACAGCAACCACTGCCGCTGACTTGCAGGAGAAGGATCGAGCAGAGAACGTCATGATCGTCGACCTCGTGCGTAACGACCTATCCAAAGTTGCCGTCCCCGGCAGTGTGCAGGTCCCAGAGTTGCTGCAACTCCAACAACATCCGGGTCTGGTGCATCTGGTGTCCTACATTGAGGCTGAACTTGAAAACGGCGCTGGGTGGCCTGACATCATCTCGGCAACATTCCCACCGGGGTCAGTTACCGGTGCACCGAAATCCACTGCCCTGGAGATCATTGCGCGCCTAGAACCGGAACCACGGTCGTTCTACTGCGGTGCCATCGGTTGGGTTGATGCAGATCAGAAATCGGGTTGTCTTGCCGTTGCTATTCGCACGTTCTGGCGGCGTGAGGATCACCTGTGCTTCGGTACTGGTGCTGGAATCACCTGGGGATCTGACCCTGCGGCGGAATGGCAGGAGACGGAACTGAAGGCAGCACGACTGATCGCCTTGGCAAGCCAACAGCGGAATGGGGCGTTATGAGAGTCAGCGCGTGAGTACCGCAGATGTGATCCGAGTGTGGGTCGGCCACGGCCAAACAGGGGATCTGGTTGATCCGATTCAAGCGCAGGTCAGTGTGTTCGATCACGGCTTCACCGTTGCTGACGGGGTCTTTGAGACACTCAAGGTGAGCGATGGCAGGCCGTTTGCGCTAAGTCGTCACCTGCGACGACTGGTTCGGTCCGGACAGGTCATGGGTCTACCCATTCCGGACCAGGAAGTCATCCGCGCAGCAGTGCACTCCGTGGTGCACGCAACGCGGGGCGAGGGGCGGCTACGTATCACTGTGACCGGTGGCGCTGGTCCCCTTGGCTCGGATCGAGGTGATGCCGAAGCCACGCTCGTCGTAATGCTTGCTGCGGCACCGAACTGGCCACCGGCGACGCAAGCCGTAATCGTGCCGTGGCCGCGCAATGAGCGTTCCGCGCTTGCCGGAGTGAAGTCCACGTCCTATGCGGAGAATGTCATCGCCCTGCAGTGGGCAAAGCAGCGTGGGGCCGGTGAGGCCTTGTTTGCTAACTGTGCCGGCAATCTTTGCGAAGGCACAGGTTCGAATGTTTTCGTCGTCCAGCAGGGACGCATCCTGACGCCCACCCTGGCCAGTGGCTGCCTAGCTGGCATCACCAGAGAGTTAGTGCTCGAGTGGTTCGATGTCGTCGAGGAAGACATAGCCATCGATGAGCTCGATTCGGTGGATGAGGTGTTCATCACCTCGTCAACGCGCGATGTGCATCCCGTGAGTCAATTGAATCAACGTCACTGGCCCGAGGTAGGCGCGATCACCAGGCACATTCAGCAGGGTTTCGCTGAGCGCGCTGCCAATGAGGTGGATCCCTGAAATGAGTTGGGGCCGAGGCATACGCCTCGGCCCCAACCTGTTACGCGTGGTGATTAGTAGCGGCGCTGGATGAAGAACGGTCCAAAGCCGCCCGTAGCGGGGGCCTCACCCACGACGGTGCATCGGCCGGCGCGCACCTTGTTCATGCGCACAGCTCCGTTGGCCGGGTAGATGAGCCGGCAGCGGTTGGCTCCGGCCGTCACGGTCCACTCGATCTCCTCGCCCGCGTTTGTTGTGCCCTGGCGCGGGGTCGCCAGCGTGATGACGCGGCCCTTACGAATGTTCTGCGAGTTGGGCGCCGCGAGCACCGCAGTCTGACCCGACTGGCCGATGTTCAGCGTGTAGGTGTTGGTTGCCGGCGCGTACCCATGGCCACCTGCCGAGGAAGCGGTCAGGGTGCAACTCCCCGACGCTCCTGACACCGTAAGGACGGTGCCCGCCAACGAACACGGCGAACCACTAACGGCGAGTGTGACCGGTGCACCGGACGCGGTCTTGGTGATCAGGTTGTACTGACCAGCCGTGACCGGGTTAGCCGGATTCGTGGTCCAGGGTGCCGCATCGCCGTTGGGGTCAACGGTGATGGTGTCGGGTGATCCTGGTGGCAGAACGGTGACGGCTTGCGTCGCAGAGCCGGTGGCGCCGTTGCTCCCGGTCCAGGTGGCCACGATGGTGGTGGCACCCTGAGCGGGCGGCGTATACGAAACTGTCGCGGCGTTGTTTGATCCGACCGCGACTGGCCCACCAATTGCAGCTCCATTGGCGGTGAAAGCAACGTTGCCCGCCGATGGATTCGCGAAGATCTGTGCAGTGATGTTGACCGGCTGCCCCTGGTACATCGGTGGAACGACCAGTCCGACGTTCGAGCCTGTCGGGGTCACGGCTACTGACACCGGAGCACTGGCACAGGCGTTCCCGCATGAGAATGCGTTGTTGGCTGGGGTGTACGTGGCGATGATGTTGAAAGTGCCCGTGGTCGTCGGTGTCCAGTTGAAGGTTGCTACTGAGGGCATGGCGCCATTCAGTGGCACTGTCGGGGCAATCACCGCACCGTTCTGAATAGCGAAGCGCACGGAACCCACCGGACCGGACTGGCTGCCACCCTGTGATGCAACAGTGGCAGTGAGGGTCACCGCCTGGTTCACGGCGGCCGTTGTAGGCGCAGTCACAGTGGTCGTAGTGGTAGCAGGGTTGATCGTGACACTAACCGGAGCTCCGAGTGCCCCGTTGGCGTTGCTGGCCGTCAACTGGCAGGTGCCCGCATTGAACGGTGTCCACGACATCACGGCAACACCATTGTTATTCAGGTTGTCGCTGAGCTGACCACCAGTTGCACACGACGCTGGACTGAACGTCACGAAGACTGTATTTGCGCCCACTCCGGACGGAGGGGTCGTTGTGACGGTGATTGGCATCGCAATACCGAGGGTGCCGGTGGAGGCCACCGTGATCGGGCCAGCGGCATTCGCCGGTCCGGCGACTGCAACGAGCAAGCTGGCCACCAAAGCGCCGACGGCGCCGATGACCGCAGTCGGGCGCGCGATGCGCACCAGACGGGATGAGATTTCGGACAAGGAGACTCCCTTCATGGGGCGCTGTGCGCCCAGTGCACGTAGTGGTGATGGTAAACCAGCGACGGGTACAAGCCGGGGACGCTGGTGGTTTTCCTTCACCATTGTGCGCGTGGGGTACGCTGCGCCTGCGGGCGATTGGCTCAGTGGTTAGAGCACTCGCTTCACACGCGAGGGGTCACTGGTTCGAATCCAGTATCGCCCACCCCGCCGAAGTTCGAGGATGCGAGGAGCAGCCGGTGATCGCCCAGGACGTTGTTGGGGCGGGCAAAGATGTGGTGGCGGCTCGCGTCAACGGCGAGTTGAAGGACCTCGCGGCCTCGATCAGCGACGGCGACGTGGTCGAGCCGGTTTCGGTTCACTCGCCCGAGGGCTTGGCGATCCTGCGGCACTCTGCGGCCCATGTCCTGGCTCAGGCGGTGCAATCGTTATTCCCGGAGGCCAAGCTGGGGATTGGCCCGCCGGTGAAGGATGGTTTCTACTACGACTTCGATGTTGACCAGCCCTTCACCCCGGAAGACCTGCAGCGTCTGCAGGACCGAATGGTGGACATCATCAAGGCGCGGCAGATTTTCCGTCGACGGGTGGTGTCGGCGGATGAGGCGTCGCTGGAACTTGCTGCAGAGCCGTACAAACTCCGCCTGATCGGTGCGCAAGGTGGTGCCGAGGTGCTCTCCGGAGAGGTGATGGAGGTTGGCGGCGCCGAACTGACCATCTATGACAACGTCGATGCCAAGACGGGTGAGACCTGTTGGGCGGATTTGTGTCGTGGCCCGCATGTGCCGAACACCGGTTACATCCCTCAGAACGCGGTCAAGTTGATGCGAACTGCTGCCGCCTACTGGTTGGGGGACCAGGCCAATGAGCAACTGCAACGGGTGTACGGCACCGCGTGGCCGTCAAAAGACGACCTCCAGGGCTACCTGACTTTCTTGCAGGAGGCCGAGCGTCGCGATCACCGTAAATTGGGCGCAGAACTTGACCTCTTTTCGTTCCCTGAGGAAATCGGCTCAGGCCTTGCCGTCTTCCATCCCAAAGGTGGCGTTGTGCGGCGCGTCATGGAGGACTACTCGCGTCGCCGTCATGAGGCTGCCGACTATGAGTTCGTCAATACACCGCACATCACCAAGGCAGCGCTCTTCGAGCAGTCTGGTCACCTGCAGTGGTACGCCGAGGGCATGTATCCACCGATGCACCTGGATGCGGTCGTTGACGACGAAGGTCAGGTGCGCCGGCAGGGATCCGACTATTACCTAAAGCCGATGAACTGCCCGATGCACAACTTAATCTTCAAGGCACGCGGTCGTTCCTACCGCGAACTTCCCCTGCGCTTATTCGAATTCGGCACCGTGTATCGCTATGAGAAGTCTGGGGTTGTGCAGGGCCTGACGCGGGCGCGCGGCTTCACACAAGACGATGCCCATATCTACTGCACGCGTGAACAAATGCCGCGTGAGCTGGACAGCTTGTTGACCTTCGTGTTGAACCTGCTGCGCGACTTTGGCCTGGAGGACTTCTACCTCGAACTCTCCACAAGAGATCCGAACAAGAGCGTCGGGTCCGATGAAGCCTGGGCCATGGCCACCGATGTGCTGCGATCCGCTGCCGAGAAGCAAGGACTCGAGCTCGTCCTCGATGAAGGTGGCGCGGCGTTTTATGGACCCAAAATCTCCGTCCAGGCCCGGGATGCCATTGGACGCACATGGCAGATGTCGACGATTCAAGTGGACTTCAACTTGCCCGAGCGCTTCGACCTGGAGTACCAGGGGTCAGATGGGCATCGTGAGCGTCCGGTGATGATCCATCGCGCACTCTTCGGATCCATCGAGCGTTTCTTCGCAATCCTCCTTGAGCACTATGCGGGAGCTTTTCCACCCTGGCTGGCTCCGGTGCAGGTTATTGGGATCCCGATCACCGAGGCTCATGTTCCGTATCTGCAGGATGTCGCCCGACGGCTCCGCGAGCGCGGGGTGCGAGTCGAAGTCGATACCTCCAGTGAGCGTATGCAGAAGAAGATCCGCGCGGCTCAACAGTTGAAGGTGCCCTTCATGCTTCTGGCGGGAGATGAGGACCAAGCCGCCGAAGCGGTCTCATTCCGCTATCGCGATGGTCAGCAGCGCAACGGCGTCCCGGTGAGCCAGGCAATCGACGACATCGTTGCCGCGATAGACCAGCGCACCCAGGTCTAGTGGATCGTTCTGCAATGACTGAGGGTGCGCACGATGAGTCCCGGTTTCCAGGCGGTGAACATGGTTGGCAGGCAGCCGCCTGGGCTCGCCTGTGGACGCCTCATCGAATGGCGTACCTCCGTGGGGATGGCAAGCCGCGTCACACACAGGAGGGAACCGATTGCCCCTTTTGTCGAGCCCCTTCGCTTGCTGAAGATGAAGGTCTAGTCATTCATCGCGGGGTACTGGCCTTCGCCGTGCTCAACCTGTACCCGTACAACTCCGGTCACTTGATGATCTGCCCGTACCGGCATGTAGCTGACTATGCGGACCTCACAGCAGACGAAGTGGCGGAGATTGGCGCTCTCACGCAGGAGGCAATGCGAGCGCTTCGTGAGGTTTCCGGCGCCCATGGGTTCAATATCGGCATGAATCAGGGCGCCATTGCCGGTGCAGGTATCGCTGGCCACCTTCATCAGCACGTGGTCCCGCGCTGGGGAGGAGATACCAATTTCCTGCCCGTGATCGCAGGCACCAAAACCATCGCCCAACTGTTGGAAGAGACGCGCGAACTGTTGGCTGCCGCTTGGCCTGCCACCACCTGAGTAGCATCACAGGGTGCTGAACAACCCCGTCGCACGGGGAATGGTCGCCGGGATCCTGGAACCGCCGGCCCGCCTGCTGCTCAAGATGCGGATATCACCGGATGTCGTCACCGTCGGTGGGACCTTGGCGGTCATCGTCATTGCGCTGACCTGCTTGCCCAGCGGGCGCTTCATCCTCGGTGTGATCCTCCTGAGCCTCGTCGCCTTTAGCGATCTCCTCGACGGGACCATGGCGCGCCTGGCTGGCCGCAGTGGTCCCTGGGGGAACTTCCTGGACGCCACCTGCGATCGTCTCGCGGACGGTGCCGTGTTCGCAGCACTCGCCCTCTACGGCGCAAACCAGAATGACCCTTGGACCACCTCTGGTGCATTGGCCACGTTGGTGGCAGGGCAGGTCGTTTCCTACGCCAAGGCTCGCGCAGAGGCCGTTGGGGCAACTGCCAATGTAGGCATTGCAGAACGCGCAGAACGACTCATCGTGGCTGCCATCGCCATTCTCCTTACCGGGCTAGGTGTGCCGCTCGTTCTGCCCATCGCACTGTGGATCATTGCCGTATTCGGATTAGTGACTGTTATTCAGCGCATCGTTCATGTGCGCGGCCAACTGATGCCGTGAGTGACGCCAACGTCCCGCGATTGAGAAACCGCATAAGCGACGCGGTCACTGAAGCGGCTTTCGTAGCGGGGTGGCAGGTCATCCGACGCCTACCTGAGCGACCAACGCGCTGGGCTGCTGAAAGGCTCGCAGATCGCAGTTGGCGCCGTCAGGGTGCCGCGGTACGTCAACTTGAGCAAAACTTGCTGCGCGTTGAGCCGCAACTGACTCATGAACAGCTTCGTGAACTGAGTCGTACGGCGATGCGCAGCTACCTCAGGTACTGGCAGGAGGCGTTTCAACTGCCTGCGTGGTCACGGGAGCGCATCAGCGGAACTTTTGGGTTGATCAATGTCGAACTATTGGATGAGGCTGCCGCCGCCGGTACCGGCGTCATCATGGTGCCCGGGCATATGGCGAATTGGGACCACGCGGGTGCATGGGCTGCACTGCGCTACGGACGAGTGGTGACCGTAGCGGAGCGTTTGAAACCGATCGGGCTTTTCGAGAGGTTCTTGGACTATCGACGTTCCCTGGGCATGGAGGTCTACGGAACGGGGGATGCGGACGTCGTAAGGCAGTTGGCTCGACGGCTCAAGGAGGGCTGTGTCCTGGCTCTGCTCGGGGATCGGGACATTGGGCGCAACGGTGTGCCGGTCACGTTTCTCGGTGAGAGCGCCTCACTGCCCGCAGGTCCAGCTCTCTTGGCGATCCTCACTGGAGCGCCCCTGTACCCAGTGTCCATGTGGTTCGAACCCCGTGGCAGCCTCGGCTGGATTCACGATCGCGTAGAAGTCCCTGCAGGTGGCTCACGTGCAGAGCAGGTGGCGATCATGACGCAGCAGATTGCCGACGCACTCGGTGCTGGAGTGCGTGAGCACCCACAGGACTGGCACATGATGCAGCCACTGTGGGACGCCGACGTCAAGGCAAGGCGTCAAGGCTGATGCGGATTGGTCTGGTCTGCCCATATAGCTGGGATGCTCCCGGTGGTGTGCGCACGCACGTCGCCGATCTGGCCGAAACACTGATTGCGCGCGGTCATCAGGTGAGCGTGCTGGCACCGATGGATGCCGATCCGCAGCCCGAAACCCCCGAGTGGGTAGTGGACGGAGGTCGGCCCATCGCTCTGCCGTACAACGGCGCGGTTGCCCGTGTGAATTTCGGGATCAAGGCGGCCCGGCGGGTTCGTCAGTGGATTCGGGATAACCGGTTCGATGTGCTGCACATTCACGAGCCGGTGGCTCCAGGCCTTTCCCTTCTGGCCTGCTGGGCCGCGAATGGCCCGATGGTGGCCACCTGGCATTCAGCTCACGAACGATCACGAATCCTCAGCGCTGGGTACGCACTGGCTCAAACTGCCATGGAGAAAGTGCGAGGGCGGATCGCCGTGAGTGAGGAGGCACGCCGAACTCTCGTTGCGCATCTTGGGGGAGATGCGGTGCTGATTCCCAACGGTGTTCGAGTTGCCTCTTACCGCAACGTGGAACCACATCCTCAGTTCGACCCGAATAGACCATCGATTCTTTTTCTGGGGCGCATCGATGAGCCGCGCAAAGGCTTGGATGTGCTACTCCAAGCCCTGCCCACCGTGCTCGCGGCCGTGCCCACGCTGCAGGTTTTCATCGCGGGACCGGGAGATATTCACGAGCGGCTGGCCGACGTCGAACCCTCGCTGGCTATGCGGCTGACGTTCCTGGGTCGGGTGAGCGACCTAGACAAGGCGAAGGCTCTGCATTCGACCCAGTTGTACATCGCCCCGCATACCGGTGGGGAATCCTTTGGCATCGTCCTGATCGAAGCCATGGCTGCAGGCGCCCCGGTACTGGCCTCAGATCTCCCGGCTTTTCGACGAGTACTGGGCAACCCACCTGCGGGAGCCGTGTTCCCCAACCAGGACGCAACAGCACTGGCAGAGCAGGCCGTGGCCTTGTTAGGCGATCAGGAACGGCTGAGTGCGCTGCGCGAGCTTGGCTCCCAGCGGGTACTCGCCTTTGATTGGGAGACTGTCGTCACTGACGTACTTGCGGTCTACGACAGTGTGCGAGTGCCGGGCCAGATCGTCGAGGAGGACCTACGAGGCCAGCTCGTCGGTCGGATCGCCGCTTGGGGCACCTGATGTGCCGGAGCCTGGAATGAGCACAACATGACGTGGCTCCTGCTGGGCGTTGCTGCACTGCTCCTCGTGGGGCTGGGTGCTCTGTACCTGAGCATGACCGCGGGTCGCTTGGATCGCCTGCACACCCGAATCGATGCTTCACGATTAACCCTCGAGGGGCACCTGCTGCGCCGCTCATCGGTGGCACTTGAGCTCTCGACCTCGGGCCTGTTGGATCCGGTCAGTTCCGTGGTCATTGCAGACGCCGCCCATACGGCAAGGACTGCGCAGGATCTCGGGTCTCTGGAGTGGGCACGCGCGGAAAGCGACCTCACGGCGGCCTTAGATGCCGCTTTTGATGACCCCGAGGACGTGGAATTCGTCCTTGCCACCCCGGCAGGTGCCGAATTGCTTGCCGAACTCACCGCAACCACGACGCGGATAGCGCTCTCACGGCGATTCCTCAACGACGCCGTGCGAGCCTGTCGCCAGCTCCGAGCCCAGCGCTTGGTGCGTTGGTTCCATCTGGCTGGGCACACGGCCCTTCCAAGCACCTTCGAGATGGATGATGAACCGCCGCGCGGCCTGCAGTCCCGCACACTGGGCGGTTCGCCGGGGGAGACCCTACGATAGGCCCGTGAAGCAGGAGTCAGACGTGACACACGGCCAACCTGTCGATGCCGATCGAGCTGTCGGCACAGATCGCGTCAAGCGCGGCATGGCTGAGATGCTCAAAGGCGGCGTCATCATGGACGTCGTCGACGCCGAGCAGGCCAAGATCGCCGAAGACGCCGGCGCCGTGGCGGTGATGGCGCTTGAGCGTGTACCGGCCGATATCCGAGCGCAGGGCGGTGTCGCGCGCATGTCAGACCCGGACATGATCGAGGGCATTGTCAAGGCCGTCTCGATTCCGGTGATGGCTAAGGCTCGGATCGGTCACTTCGCGGAGGCTCAAATCCTGCAGTCCCTCGGTGTTGATTACATCGACGAATCCGAGGTGCTCACGCCCGCGGACTATGCCAACCACATCGACAAATGGCAGTTCACCGTGCCGTTCGTTTGCGGTGCGACAAACCTCGGAGAGGCTCTTCGTCGCATTGCCGAGGGCGCCGCGATGATTCGCTCCAAGGGTGAAGCTGGTACGGGGGATGTCTCCAACGCGGTAACCCACATGCGACGCATCAGGGGTGAAGCGATGCGGCTCACCGCACTGCCTAAAGATGAGTTGTACGTAGCCGCCAAGGAACTGCAGGCGCCGTATGACCTCGTCGTTGAGGTGGCTCGCGCTGGTCGACTTCCTGTTGTGCTGTTCACCGCAGGGGGCATAGCCACTCCCGCGGATGCCGCGATGATGATGCAACTCGGAGCCGATGGGGTCTTCGTCGGATCGGGCATCTTCAAATCCGGTGACCCGGCTCGCCGCGCCCAGGCGATCGTTCAGGCGACCCTGCATTACGACAACCCCGACGTGGTTGCCAAGGTCTCTCGTGGACTCGGCGAAGCGATGGTCGGCATCAACGTTGCAGACATCCCGGTGCACCACCGCCTGGAGGACCGGGGCTGGTGAGCCTTTCCCCGCTCGTCGGGGTGCTCGCCCTGCAGGGCGACGTACGCGAGCACGCCGTGATGCTTGAGCGAGCCGGAGCGCGCACGGTGATGGTCAAGTCTGTTGACGATCTCAAGGGAGTTCGTGGTCTGGTCATTCCCGGCGGTGAATCCACCACCATGTCTTTGCTTGCCGAACGTTGGGGGCTCTTTGCGCCACTTCGAGACTTGGTGCGTAGCGGAATGCCGGTGTACGGCTCCTGTGCGGGCATGATCATGTTGGCGAACGAGATACTCGATGCCAAGGTCGGGCAGCAAAGTATTGGTGGATTGGACGTGACCGTGCGTCGGAACGCATTTGGGCGTCAGGTTGACTCCTTCGAAATCGACCTCGCGATGCCGGCCATCGGGAATCGCCCGTTCCATGCGGTGTTCATTCGTGCTCCACGTGTTGAGCAGGTTGGCGAGCGAGTGGAAGTCCTGGCGCGCCTACCCGCCGATGCCCAGGACGACGAACCAGCAGGTAGCATCGTGGCCGTCCGGCAGGATCGGATCCTGGCCACGGCGTTCCATCCGGAGTTGACCGAGGACGATCGGATTCATGCCCTCTTTGTAGACATGACTAGGGATTGACATGAGCGGCCACTCCAAATGGGCGACAACCAAGCACAAGAAGGCGGTCGTTGACGCCCGGCGCGGGAAGCTGTTCGCGCGATTGATCAAAAACATCGAAGTTGCCGCCCGGCAGGGTGGTGGTGATCCAGCTGGCAATCCGACGCTCTATGACGCCATCCAGAAGGCACGCAAGAGCTCGGTGCCGTTGGACAACATCGAACGTGCAGTCAAGCGCGGCTCTGGGGCGGAAGCTGGTGGAGCCGATTGGCAAACCATCATGTACGAGGGCTACGGACCTAGCGGTGTTGCAGTACTCATCGAGTGCCTGACCGACAATCGAAATCGCGCGGCCTCCGAAGTGCGTGTGGCTATGACCCGTAACGGTGGATCCATGGCGGACCCGGGCTCGGTGGCCTACCTCTTTGCGCGGCGCGGGGTCGTCATCGTGCCTAAGGGATCCGACCTCACCGAGGATGCAGTCCTTGGAGCCGTGCTGGATGCCGGTGCCGAAGAGGTGAACGACCTGGGAGAGGCCTTCGAGGTGGTGAGCGAGGCAGGTGATGTCGTAGCCGTGCGCACCGCATTGCAATCAGCGGGCCTGGACTATGAATCTGCCGAGGCGACATTTCTGCCGAGCGTGACCGTCCAGCTTGACGAGGATTCGGCACGGAAGGTCTTCCGACTGATCGAAGCGCTTGAAGACAGCGATGACGTGCAGAACGTGTATGCAAACTTCGATGTCAGCGACGAAGTCATGGAGGCTGTCGGCTGATGGCCGATGAGGCCGCGGTCAACCCGGTTGGAACAGCCCTGCGTGGCTGGGGTGCGGCCACATTTCGCACCGCCAGTCAGGACGCCACCATGCGTTCCACGGTGGTGGCGCTGGCGGTATTGGAAGGTTCCCCGGATTGGGCGAGACTTCGCGCCCGGATGGATCGCCTCACCCATTTCGTTCCGGAACTTCGCATGCGTCCACTGCAAGGTCCCGGTGCTTTCGGTGGACCGCGGTTGGCGCTCGACCCGGACTTCGATCTCGATGTACACCTTCGTCGCTACCGACTGCCCGCTGACGGCACCTGGCAGGACCTACTCGATGACGCACGGCGGATGAGCCTGACGGACTTCGACCACAGTCGCCCCTTGTGGGAGGCCGCGCTCGTCGAAGCGCTACCAGGTGGGCAGGCCGCCTTCCTGATGAAGTTGCATCACTCGATCGCAGATGGTCAGGCGACAGTGATGATGGCCCTCGCATTGTTCGAACTCACCGCGGAGTCGACAAGCGATGAGCCCCAGCCGCCACAGTTGCCAACGGCGGTCGATGTGTCCTTACGTGAAATCACGATGGCAAATCTGGTCGATAGTGCACGGCGTGGCGGAGAAGCCGCCGCCGGAGCTGCTCGAATGTTTGCTGGGCTGCTTCGCGGGACCTTGACTGATGCTCCAGGAACTTGGTCGCAGGCTGTGCAGACGTTGACATCAATTGGTCGAGTGACGGAGGTGCCGGACGGTCCGCTCTCCGGCCTCATGACT
>CAZKFI010000056.1:13000-14668 GCA_964551975.1 uncultured Bifidobacteriaceae bacterium
TGGACGAGGAACCACCTATCGTTTCGGTGCATTCGACCTGCCCTTTTCCGCTCTTCGAGCAGCGGCCAAGCGGCACGATGCCAGCATCAACGATGCATTCCTTGCGGCGGTGGGTGCAGGGCTCGATGCCTATCACCGGCGCCACGGCGTCATCGCAGATCACCTTCGGGTGAATGTCCCGGTGAGTTTGCGCGGTGATCCCGGTGATCGAAGCGGCGAAGCCTCGAATGCGGTCGCTATCGCCCGCTTCCCGCTGCCTATCGCTGGACTCACCCTGTCGGAGCGCTTTGCCGCCGCGCATGACCTCGTTCACCGTTGGCGGCAGGAGCCAGCATTGCGCTTGGCCGACCCGCTCGCCGAGGTGAGTTGGCTTGTCCCAGTGCCGATGCTGGCCGCGGCGGCACGGACATCCGACGTGACGGCCAGTAATGTGCCAGGTCCACCGATCCCCCTGTACTTGGCCGGCGTGCGGATGATTGCGGCGTATCCGCTGGTGGCAACCATAGGCGCGGCTGTGAACGTCACCATGGTGACCTATGACGGAACGATTTTCATCGGCGTGAGTGCTGATGACCGGGCGGTCCCGGATATCAGCCGACTCATTGACGACCTTCGCGACGGGTTTGCCGCGACGATAGGTGAACCCATTCGCCCTGCTGGGGGTCCGAAGCCTGCTGTGCCGTAGCCGACACGCAGTACTTTCGGTGAGACAGGAATGGCAGAGTCTCGCGTTATGGTCCGATAGCAGCGGATCTGATCAGTTGGTGCTCACCCAGGCGCCGGGTGAAAAGAGCGCATCCACACGGATGTTGCCGCCTCAACACGTGCTAGCCGGCAGGGAGTTGTCATGAGGGTCCTCGGGGTAGATCCAGGACTCACCCGTTGCGGGGTAGCGGTTGTTGAAGGCGACCCCGGGCGCTCCCTTCGCCCGCTCTACATCGGGGTCATCACCTCAGACGCCAAATCGCCCATTCAAGACCGGCTGGCTGCCGTCTACGCGGGGATCGAAGCCCTAGTCGGGAAGCTCTCGATCGACATGATCGCCATCGAGCGGGTCTTCAGCCAACACAACGTCCGCTCCGCAATGGGGACAGCACAGGCCGGGGCGATGGCTTTGGCCATTGCAGGTCAGCGAGGGATTCCGGTGGCCCTCTACACGCCGACCGAGGTGAAGGCCGCAATCACCGGGCACGGTCGAGCCGGCAAGGAGCAGGTAGCTGCCATGGTCGTGCGGCTCCTGCACCTGGATCAGGCACCCACGCCAGCTGATGCCGCTGATGCTGCTGCCATCGCGATATGTCAGATCCTGCGTGGCTCAGCGCAACATCGAATCAACCAGGCTCTGGCCCAACAGCGAGTGTGATGGGAGCGCTGGCGTGATTGCGATGGTGCGCGGCCGAGTGATTCGCATCGGCCAACAGCAGGGCTGCGACGCGCTTACCGTTGATGTGGGTGCAGTCGGACTCGTCGTGCTGTGCACTCGAGCTACGGCCCTGACCGTCCAGCTTGGTTCCACGATCGAATTGGCCACCTCCTTGGTCGTACGTGAAGATGCGCTGACTTTGTACGGTTTTCTCGAAGAGGATGAACGCACCATTTTCGAGCAGGTGCAAACGGTCAGTGGGATTGGACCAAGGCTCGCACTTGGTCTTTTAGGCACGCTGGCGC
>CAZKFI010000056.1:14678-16322 GCA_964551975.1 uncultured Bifidobacteriaceae bacterium
ACCTCGTAACACTTACCAAGGTTTCGGGTATCGGCCGAAAGGGCGCAAGTCGGTTGGTTCTTGAACTCAAGGATCGTCTGGGCCCGCCGGAAGACAGCGGCCCACCCATGCCAGCGGGAGAGGCCTGGTCTGATGCGGTGTTGGCTGGTCTCACCTCACTCGGGTGGTCGTCGCGAGAAGCCGAGGGGGCTGTGCAGGCAGTCGGTGAGGTAGCCGAGCAGCAGATTGCGGCAGACGGGCAGCCCAATGTTGCTGCACTGTTGAAGGCGGCGCTGCGCACGCTCGATCGCTCGCCCGAACGCTCCGGAGACTCCAGTTCATGAACGCGGGCAACGCATGAGCGACCATGATGGGGTTATCGACGCCCATCGCACTGATGAGGATCTGGCATTCGAGCAGGCACTACGTCCCGCCACCCTGACTGAGTTCGTTGGTCAGGATCGCGTCAAGGCCCAACTGGGATTGGTGCTTCAGGCTGCACGTCAACGCGGAAAGCCCGCGGATCACGTCCTCCTGAGCGGACCGCCAGGACTGGGTAAGACGACCCTGGCCGCGATCATCGCCGCTGAACTCGGTGTGCCGATGCGTGTCACGTCCGGACCTGCTTTGCAGCATGCCGGGGATCTCGCAGCAGTGCTGTCAAGCCTGCAACCGGGCGAAGTCCTGTTCCTCGATGAAATCCATCGCACAGCGCGCCCCGCCGAGGAAACCTTGTATCTCGCCATGGAGGACTTCCGCGTTGACGTGGTCATCGGCAAAGGCGCTGGGGCAGCGGCAATTCCATTGGAGATTGCCCCATTTACCCTTGTCGGAGCCACCACCCGGGCTGGATTGCTCCCAAGCCCGTTACGGGATCGGTTCGGATTCACCGCTCATCTTGATTTCTACGACCCAGCCGATCTCGAGGTGATTCTGCAGCGGTCCGCACGAGTCCTCGGGGTGAACCTGCTGCGCGATGGAGCCACGGAGATCGCTATGCGCTGTCGTGGCACGCCGCGCATTGCCAACCGGCTGTTGCGCCGAGTTCGCGACTACGCGCAGGTTCACGGCAATGGCGTTGTGGATCTGGCCGCCGCGCAGGCCGCTCTGGATCTCTATGAGGTCGATACGGTTGGCCTCGACCGCATTGATCGAGCTGTCCTCCAGGTCCTCATCACTCGATTTGGTGGAGGCCCGGTCGGCCTCAGTTCCCTGGCAGTAGCCATCGGAGAAGAGCCGGAGACCATCGAAACGGTTGCCGAACCGTTCCTGGTCAGGCTGGGCTTCCTCATGCGCACACCGCGAGGTCGGGTTGCCACTCCCGCTGGCTGGGCGCACCTTGGACTGTCGGGCCCTACCCAGGCAGGCCAGGCATCCGGCGCTGCGATTCAGGCGCCGCTGGACCTGGAGTCATAGGGGTCTTGAGCACTCAGTAGGCTGTGAGAAAGCGCGATCGCGTGGCCTTATTGGCGCCCTGACCTGAGTGGGTAACCAGACTCAGTCAATGCGTCGATGGGGCAGAGACTTCAAGGAGCCTGCGTGAACGACACCCTGATGGGAATTCTGCCCCTCATCCTGCTGGCGGCGGTGTTCTATCTGCTCATCATCCGGCCGCAGCGCAATCGCCAAAAGCAGCAGCAGGCGATGCAGGCAGGACTGGTGCCA
>CAZKFI010000057.1:0-11455 GCA_964551975.1 uncultured Bifidobacteriaceae bacterium
GGCCATCGGTGGGCTGCATGGAGATAGCGCGCACCATGTTGTCGCCGATGTGCTGGGCAACCTCGAGAGTGAGCGTGTGGCGACCACCGCCTTCCGCGCCAGCGTCGAAGGAGACGTCGACATTCAGCGCGTTGAACAACTCAGGCATGGCCTCGACGGGGAACTCCACGTCGACGACCGGGCCGGTGACCCGGGCCACTCTGCCAGTTCCGGTTGCGCTCATTTATCTCTCCCTGCTCGTTCTGCGGACTGCGGTTCGGATGCTTCGCTGTGTTCGGTACTGCCGATGAGTACTAGGACGCCGCCAGGGCATCTGCCCCGCCGACGATCTCGCTGATTTCCTGGGTGATCTCAGCCTGACGGGCCTGGTTTGCCTGCCTGGTCAGTGACCGGATGAGTTCCTCCGCGTTATCGGTGGCGGACTTCATGGCACGTCGGCGAGCGGCGTGCTCCGAGGCCGCCGAATTGAGCAGAGCTAGGTAGACCATCTGCTCCACGTAACGCGGCAGCAGGGCATCCAGCACCGCCTCCGGCCCAGGTTCGAACTCGTAGAGCGGGAAGGGCATGCCCCCTTCGGTCTTCACGTCGACGACCTCATCGACGACCTCGAGCGGCAGCACACGCCGCACACGCGAAACTTGTGTGCCCATATTGATGAACTGCGTATAGACGATGTGGATCTCGTCCACACCGCCGGCGGCGCTGTCTTGAGCGAAAGCGGCCAGCAGGTCAGCGCCGATTCGCTTGGCGTCGGCGTAGGTGGGCTGATCAGTAAACCCGGTGTACTCCCCACCCATCGCACGGCCACGGAATCGGTAGAAGGAGACTCCCTTGCGCCCCACCACGTAGGGCACCACCTGCATGTTCTTCTCCGCGAGATTGCGGGTCAGGGACTCTGCTTCCTTCAGCGAGTTCGACGAGTAGGCACCGGCCAAGCCGCGGTCTGCGGTGATGACCAGCATCGCAGCACGAACCTGGTTACTGGTTCGCGCAGTGAGCGGGTGCTTGGAAACGTCGCTGGCGTGGGAAGCCGCTGCGGAGATCGCTGCCACCAGTTGCTCCAGATACGGCATCGACGCATCGAGGCGCTGCTGCGCCTTGATGATGCGCGATGAAGCAATGAGCTCCATGGCCTTGGTGATCTTCTTGGTCGCTTGGACGGAGCGGATGCGCCGCCGGTAGACCCGCAGTTGGGCGCCCATGGGTCAGCCTCGCACCGCCCGCTTGATCTGCGTCGGATCGATGTCGGCATCATCGAGTGCCTCAACCGGCTCGTCATTGACCAGCAGAGCACCCGATGAGGTGGTGAACTGGCGCTTGAACGTACCGATTGCCTGCTCCAGGACGCTGATGGTGTCGTCCGACAGGTCGGTGGTGCTGCGGATCGTCGCGAAGACCTCAGCCTTGTTGCGATCCAGGTAATCCAGGAACTCCGCATCGAAGCGACGAATGTCCTCCACCGGCACATCGTCCAACTGTCCGGTGGTTCCGGCCCAGACCGAGACCACTTCGCGCTCCATGGCCTGCGGCTGATACTGCGGCTGCTTCAGCAACTCGACCAAGCGAGCGCCGCGCTCCAACTGCGCCTTGGAGGCAGCATCCAGATCGGATCCGAATGCCGCGAAGGCCTCCAGCTCGCGGTACTGCGCCAGGTTCAGGCGCAAGCGTCCAGCCACCTTCTTCATCGCCTTGGGCTGCGCGGAACCGCCGACGCGGGAGACGGAGATACCGACGTTGATGGCCGGGCGTACGCCGGAGTTGAACAGGTCGGACTCTAGGAAGCACTGACCATCGGTGATGGAGATGACGTTGGTCGGGATGTAGGCCGATACGTCATTGGCCTTGGTCTCAATCACCGGCAGTCCGGTCATCGAGCCCGCGCCCATCTCGTTGGAGAGCTTCGCGCAACGCTCCAGCAGGCGGGAGTGCAAGTAGAAGACGTCGCCCGGGTACGCCTCGCGACCGGGCGGACGACGCAGCAGCAGTGAGACCGCGCGATAGGCCTCCGCCTGCTTGGAGAGGTCGTCAAACACGATGAGCACGTGCTTGCCGCCGTACATCCAGTGCTGGCCCACCGCCGAGCCGGTGTAGGGGGCCAGGTACTTAAAGCCCGCGGGGTCAGAGGCCGGGGCCGCGACGATGGTGGTGTACTCCATCGCGCCGTACTCCTCAAGGGCACCCTTCACCGAGGCGATGGTGGACCCCTTCTGGCCGATCGCCACATAGATGCAGCGCACCTGCTTGGTGGGATCGCCGGACTTCCAGTTCTCGCGCTGGTTGAGGATGGTGTCCAAACAGACAGCGGTCTTGCCGGTCTGCCGGTCGCCAATGATGAGCTGACGCTGACCCCGGCCGATGGCGGTCATCGCGTCGATGGCCTTGATGCCGGTCTGTAGCGGCTCCTTCACCGGCTGGCGCTGCACAACGGTGGGCGCCTGGACCTCAAGTGCGCGACGGGTCTCGGCCGCGATCGGACCTAGTCCGTCAATGGGATTGCCGAGCGGGTCGATGACCCGGCCAAGGAATGCGTCACCGACCGGCACCGAGAGCACCTCGCCGGTGCGGCGCACTGGCTGGCCTTCCTCGATCGCCGAGCCGTCACCGAGTAGCACCACGCCGATTTCGCGCACGTCCAGGTTCAGGGCAACGCCGAGCAGGCCGCCCTCGAACTCCAGCAGCTCGTTCGTCATCGCCGAGTGCAGGCCTTCGACTCGGGCGATGCCGTCACCGGTCTGGATCACGCGACCGACTTCCTCACGGGCGGTCGTCGGCGAGTACGCGGCGACGTTCCGCTCGATCGCATCCCGAATCTCCTCAGGGCGGATCGTCAGCTCCGTCATGTCCTGCTCATTCCCTTCGCACCCGCGAGCGGGTGATGCTTACGTACCTGCCGGCGGCAGGCACTGGATGGTGCTATGCGGTTCCCAGGATCGCGCGGCGAGCCTGTTCGAGTCTGCTGGCCACCGTTCCGTCGATGACCTCATCGCCCACGCGTACATGGACGCCACCGAGGACTGCAGGGTCCACGGCGATGTTCAGCCGCACGGTGCGGCCGGTGATGCGTGAGAGTGCGGCTGCCAGACGTTGTTCCTGGCCAGCCTCAAGCGGTGCTGCCACGCGCACCTGCGCCACCACACGCTGGCGTTGCTGTGCTGCGAGTTCACACAACTCCGCAACGGCTGCGTCGATGCGCCGACCGTGCAGGTATCCGGCGACGTGCCGCAGCACCGTCCGCGTTGCTCGGGTGCTGCGCTGTCCGAGGAGATCACCAACGATGGCGGCCTTCGTCTCGGCAGTCAGCGCCGGATCCGTCAGGGCCATTTGGAGTTCAGCGGACTGCTCGATCGCGCGACCGAACCGGAAGAGTTCCTCTTCCGTGGCGTCCAGGCTGGCGTCGTCCTGGGCAACGGCAAAGGCCGCCTGAGCGGCAAGTTGCTCGATGGCCAGCAGCAGATCACCGTCGTTCGACCAACGATCGGCAACCACGGCATCCAGAACCTGAGCCGTAAGGGGGCTCACCTTGCCGGCGAGCACCTGCTGCGCGATCCCGGTGCGTACTGCCGCCGGCTGGCCGGAGTCGGCCAGTGCACTGCGCAGCAGTGGTTGCCGATCGAGCAGTACGGCCACGGCGAACAATTCGTCGGCCAGTTCCGCGAAGCCGGCAGCCGCGCGCAACCCGTCCAGGTTTTGTACCTGGCGGGCGAGCGCATCGCGGCTGGCTCCCAACATCAGCGCGCCGCCTGCCGCTCGAGTTCGTCGAGGAAGTCGTCGACAGTCTTGCGCACCCGGGCATCGTCGGCGAGTGACTGCCCGACGACCTTGCCGGCCAATTGCACCGCCAACTCGCCAACCTGACGGGTCAGTGCCGCGGTGGCCTGGGCCCGGTCGGCGGTCAACTGTGCCTCAGCAGCAGCGGTGACCTGCTGCGCGGCCGTACGTGCCTCCGACTTGGCCTCTTCGATCATCGATGCCCGGTCGGCCTGCGCCTGGGTGCGGATAGCAGCGGCTTCCTCGCGAGCCTGCGCCAACTGCGCCTTGTATTCCTCTAGGGCGGCGTTGGCCTGCGCCTGGGCCTGCTCAGCCTTGGCCAGTCCACCCTCGATGGCCTCAGTACGCGCCGCAAGTGTCTTGCGAATGTTCGGCAGCGCGAACTTTGACAGGGCACCGAACACGATGAAGAAGGCGATCAGCCCGATGATGAGTTCGTCAACCGGCACTGCAAGGACGTTGGGCATCTCCTCCCCACCGCCACCAGCAGCGCGCACGGCCGTCGAACTCAGGGTGTCGACCACCTGCGCCATGTGCACCATGTGCGCCATCTCCTCACTCCCGACGATCAGGGACCGAAGACGAAGGGGACGACGAAGCCGATGAGAGCCAACGCCTCAGCCAGGGCGAAGCCCAGCAGCATGTTCTGCCGGATGACGCCGTAGGCCTCAGGCTGGCGAGCGATGGCCTGCACGCCTTGGCCGAAGATGATTCCGATCCCGATACCGGGACCAATGGCAGCCAGGCCGTACCCGATCGAACCGATCGAGCCGGTCAGTTCCGCAAGAAGCGACATGTCCATTCCTTTGCTCGTCCCGGCGGGTGCCGGTTTGTTTGTGCTTCCTAGTGCTCCGCGTGCAAGGCACCGCTGATGTACACGGCGGCCAGCAACGTGAAGATGTAGGCCTGTAGCGCCTGGATCAGGATCTCAAACCCGGTCAGCGCCACCGTCACGACGAAGGAGGCGGCCGAGCCGAGGATGCCGATCACGCTGGCGCTGATCAGGTAGAACGTGGCCACGCTGAACGAGGCGATCAGCAGATGGCCGGCGAACATGTTGGCGAACAATCGGACCGAGTGGGTGAACGGTCGCACCAGCATGTTCGAGATGAACTCGATGGGAGCCAGCAGCAGATACATCGCCTTCGGCACCCCGGGGGGGAACATCATGTTCTTGAAGAAACCGATGAAGCCCTGGCGATAGATGCCGAGCGGAACCCAGGTCAGGTACACCAGCAGCGCGAATGCCACGGGAATGGCGAAAATGCTGGTCACCGGGATCTGCGCGCCAGGCAAAATGCCGAAGAAGTTCAGAATCCAGATGAAGAAGAAGAAACTGAACAGGAAGGGAACGAACTTGTCGCCTTCCTTGCCGATCGCATCGCGCGCTATTCCATCGCGAATGAACAGGTACCCGACTTCGCCGACGTTTTGCGCCCCGCGCGGCACCAGAGCCGGACGACGGAAGGCGAACGAGAAGAAGCCGATCACCAGGGCGGCACCGAGGATCAGCAGCACGGTGATCTTGGAGACGTCGAACTGCAATGACCCGATGGTGAAGGAGAAGATCGCGTCGTACTGGAAGATTTCCGCACCCGGTGCAGGGAATCCGCAACCGGAAAACAGGTGGCAGTCCAAACCGCCAGAGGCGGGGACGACACTACGACTCACGCCCGTGATCCCCTTCGTCGTTCAGTCCCCGAACCACCAGGAATGTCGCCAGCGCGATGCCCGTGATGGCGCCGACCGCGATCAGCTGACTGCGGTATCCCACCCACACGGACAACAACCACCCCAGTCCGGCGTACAGCAACATGCCGGCGATGAGGCGGCTGGAGACCGTCCAGGCTGCGTTGGACAGCCGACGCGAATCCGCGAGGGTGACCGTGCGCCTGGGCGTATTCGAACCGTACCAGTCGCGCGCATCGCGGCCTTTCGTGGGGGCGGTCATGCACCCGGCCCCAAGCTGCCGGGTTCGACGTAGAGCACCTTGGTTCGGGCGAAGACCCACACCTCGACCACCGTCCAGGCGATGGTGCAGGCAACGATCACCGCCGCGAAGGCCTTGGTGTTGAAAGCAGTCGTTCCGGCCAACAGGATGATTAGGACGAACAGCACGCCGATCTTCAGCAAATAGGTCATCAGGGCCACGGTCATGGCCATCTGCGGGTTGGTTCGCAGCACGGATCCAACAACCAACTGTCCGACGGAGAAGAACGCCAGCACGATGACGGTGGCGAGGGCCCCGCCGATCGCTCCGGGAACTCCGGTGAGCACCCAGGCCAACCCCGTGCTCACGAGCCCGACCAGTAGGCAAGCGCCACCGGCGCGCCGCAGGATCAGCCCATCGACGGTGCGAGCCGTTCCGGATCCGTTTTCGGGCACCTTCGCAAACTATCGGGTACCCGATCGCAGGTTGCGTACTGGGGCCAGATCTGACTCCCGCTGCCCCCCGGCCCACCCGGGTCGTGCTGGCCAGCGCACGGCGATCACCAGCAGCAGCAGGCCGATCGCGAAGCCCGCCAATGCCCACAGCAGCGGCACGAATGCCATCGCCACTGCCGTACCTGCGAGCAAACCAGTCCACGCGTACATCAACAGCACGGCCCGGACGGGTGAGTGGCCGATCTGCAGGAGTCGATGATGCAGATGCTCTTTATCTGGAGCGAACGGATTGCGTCGCGCACGCGTTCGGCGCACCACGGCTGCGATCAGATCAAGGAGCGGGATCGCCATCACGGCGACCGGTAGCAGTAGCGGCAACAGCGTTGGCAGCAATGCACGACCGGCCAGAGCACTGGGGTCGACCTGCCCGGCCAGGGTGATGGTCGCGGCTGCGAGGAGCAGGCCCAGCAACATCGACCCGGTATCGCCCATGAAGATCCGGGCGCGGTACGCATTGTGGGGAAGGAAGCCAACACACATACCGATAAGCAGCGCCGAGACCAGGGTCGCCAGTGTTGCGCGCTCCACGCCGAGCTCAACGGACAGCAGATAGGAGTAGGCGAAGAACCCGGCAGCCGCGATGGCGACGATGCCAGCGGCCAGACCATCGAGGCCGTCGATGAAGTTGATGGCGTTGATGCTGATCAGGACGATGAACACCGTGACGAGCACACTCGTGATCGGGTCCAACACCAAGGTGCCGCCGATCGGTAGCCAGATCACGGCGATGCCCTGGAATGCCATCAACCCAGCGGCAAGCACCTGTCCGGCCAGTTTGGTGGGTGCATCCAGCCCCCACTTGTCGTCAACGACACCAAGGAGCACGATCACCACGACGCCGGAGAGCAGCGCGATGGGCGCGTTGCCGGTTTCGAAGACCGCGCTCATCATGCGCAACTTGCTGGCCAGCAGCAGTCCAGCAAGTAGCCCGGCAACCATGGCGAGCCCACCGAGCGTGGGCGTGGGTCGGTCGTGCACATCTCGGTCGCGCACGGGTGCCACGAATCCGAGTTGACGGGCGAGCGCCTGGACGGGGCCGGCGACCAGATAGGTCACCAGTGCTGCTGCCACCAGGCAGAGCAGGTATTCGCGCATGCAGTCGACTTAGCCCGGGTACGCCGGATGGCGTCGAACGAGATCGAGAACCTGGGCGGCAATCGCGCTGGCATCGGCCTGCGGCCGAAGTGCAGCCGCGATGAGCGACCCGACGTTCTTCATATCGTCCTCAGTCATCCCCTGCGTGGTGACCGCGGGTGTTCCAACTCGAATTCCCGAGCCCACCGATGGCGGCTGCGGGTCGTAGGGAATCGCGTTCTTGTTCAACGTGATGCGGGCCGCGTCACAGCGTTGCTCGGCCTGCGCACCGGTGACGTCGATGCCACGCAGGTCGATCAGGGCCAGGTGCGTGTCGGTACCACCACTGACTGCACGCATTCCCTCGGCGGCCAACACCTCGGTTAACGCCTGGGCATTAGCGATCACCTGCTTGGCGTAGTCGCGATACGCGGGCATGGCGGCCTCGCGCAGGGCGACGGCCTTGGCGGCCACCGCGTGCATCAACGGACCACCCTGCATCATCGGGAACACCGCCTTGTCGACCGCGGCAGCATGCTCGGCGCGGCAGAGCATCATGCCGCCGCGCGGCCCGCGCAGGACCTTGTGTGTGGTGAAGGTGACCACGTCGGCGTAGGGCACCGGGCTCGGGATCGCCTGCCCGGCGACGAGGCCGATGAAGTGCGCAGCATCAACCATGAGGATCGCACCAACCTCGTCTGCGATCGCTCGAAATGCGGCGAAGTCGATCAGACGCGGGTAGGCGGTTGCCCCGCAGATGATCATCCGGGGGCGGTGTTGCAACGCCAGGTCACGGACCTGGTCCATGTCGATGCGTTCGGTGTCTTCCCGAACGCCGTAGGAGACCACATTGAACCACTTACCGGAGAAGTTGACCGCGGAGCCGTGGGTGAGGTGCCCGCCGTGGGGCAGGCTCATTGCAAGCACGGTATCTCCGGGTTTGGTGAACGCGCCGTAAGCGGCCAGGTTTGCGCTCGCCCCGCTATGCGGCTGCAGGTTCGCGTGCTCGGCCCCGAACAACTCCTTGGCGCGCGCGATGCCGATCTCCTCGGCCTGGTCGACCTCCGAGCAACCGCCGTAGTAACGACGGCCCGGGTATCCCTCCGCGTACTTGTTGCTCAAGGTGGAGCCCAGAGCGGCCAGCACGGCCGGTGAGGTGAAGTTCTCGCTGGCAATCAGCTGCAGGCCGGTGCGCTGCCGCTCCAACTCTCCGAGGATGACGCCCGCAATCTGCGGGTCCTCCTGCTGTAGTGCGGTGAAATCCGGACCCCAGAACACCGATTCCGCAGGCATGGCCCCATGTTAGGCGCTGGAGCCGCCAGCGGTCGTCTCGGCGCCCAGCAGCTGCGGGCAGACGCTCATTAGGGCGGAGACCTCGATCGCACCCTCCCGCACCAGCACAGGTAATGGCCCAGTGCAGTCCACCACGGTGCTGGGCAGCCCCTCCGGGTCGGGTACCGGTCCGGCGTCCAGACCGAGGAACACCTCGTCACCCAGGCTGCTTTGCACTTCTGCCAGCGTGGTCGGTGCCACCATGCCGACGCGGTTGGCCGCGGTTACGGCAAGCGGCCCGGTGCCGGCCAAGACCTCCAGGGTCAACGGATGCACCGGCATACGCATGGCCACGGGAGCATCAGTCGGGTTATCCCAGGCCAGCGTGGGTTGAGCGGGCAGTAGCAGGGTGAGGAGCCCCGGCCAGAAGGCCTCCATCAGACGCGATGCCTCGACCCCGCGGACCCGTGCAATGCCGTTGGCCGTCCCGGCGTTGGGGACCATGACCGGTAGTGGCGTCTGCGGCAGTTGGCCCTTGGCACTGCGAATCGCCTGGGTGCCTCGGCTCTGGAAGAGATCGGTGGCAAGTGCGTACACCGACTCGGTGGGCAGGCAGACCACGTCGCCGCGCTTGCAGGCGGTGATGCCGCGGGCTACCGCATCGGCGCGACGACGAACCGAGAGCGGATCACCCGGTTCCAGTGCGCAGGGCAGGACGAGCATCAGCGGCCCGGTGGTTGTGAATGGCTACGGACCAGACCCATCAGTGCCCCCTTACGCGCGCCGAGCCAGAGTGAAGCGCGGCCGTCCGTTGAAATCGATTCGATCGGTAATGCGATTCCACAGGGCACTACCCGAAGGCAGGTTGACGATCATCGCGAATTCGTCATCCGCACACATCGCACCGGCCAAGCCCGGTAGGCCGCGCTCACCGGCTTCAGGTCCCTGGGAATCCGCATGCTCGACGACGAGTAGACCGCCAGGGCGCAGCAGGATGGCAGCGGTGCGCAGGACACCTCGCGCGATGTCGAGGCCATCCTCACCGCCATAGAGCGCACGCTTGGGATCGTGATCGCGCACCTCGGGATCGCGCGGCAGCATTCGGTTGGGAATGTAGGGCGGATTAGACACCACCACGTCGACGGTGCCCGTCAGGGATACCAAGGCGTGCCCCGGATCAGCGACACGCGTGGCATCCTCGTGCACCACCTGCACGCTCGACCCGGCTGCCGCCAGGGCCTTGATCTGGCCATCGACGTTCTGCCGGGTCCAGTTCACCGCGGCATCGTCAACTTCCACGGCATACACAGTGCTGCCCGGCACTTCGAGAGCCAGTGAGAGCGCAATGGCACCACTGCCAGTGCACAGATCGACGGCGATCCGGTCGTGGCTGGTGGTGAGTTCGCGAATGGCAGCCTCGGTGACCAGCTCGGTTTCCGGACGCGGAATGAACACTCCCGGACCCACCTGCACCTCGATACGACGAAACGGTGCCGAGCCGGTGAGGTGCTGCAGAGGGATGCGGGACTGACGCTTGGTGAGGAGCTGTTCGATCCGCACGCGACGATCCGCGTCGACCACGTCTTGCATGATCAGACGTGAGCGGGTCGTGCCCATCACCAAGGCGATGATCTCCGCCGCATCAACACTCGCGGATTCGATACCGACCCCACTGAGTCGACGTTCGGCATCAACCAGGAGGTCACGCACCGTGACTCGACCACCGGAGGTGCGGTCGATATCCCAGTGGGTCATGTGTCCTTGGCCTCGTTCAGTCGGGCTGCCTGATCGGCGTTGAGGCAGGCCTCGATGACGGCATCCAAATCACCGTCCAACACCTGATCCAGATTGTGGGACTTGAACCCGACTCGATGGTCACTGAGTCGATTCTCCGGAAAGTTGTAGGTGCGGATGCGTTCACTGCGATCCACAGTGCGCACCTGCGAGCGGCGAGCATCTGAGGCGTCCTTGGCCGCCTGCTCCTGCGCCACGGCAAGCAATCGGGCGCGCAGGATGCGCATTGCCTGCTCCTTGTTTTGCAGCTGACTCTTCTCGTTCTGGCAGGACACCACTGTGCCGGTGGGCAGATGCGTGATGCGCACGGCGGAGTCCGTGGTGTTCACCGACTGGCCACCGGGTCCCGATGAGCGGTAGACGTCGATGCGCAGTTCATTGGGATCGATCACCACGTCGACTTCCTCAGCCTCGGGCAGCACCAGCACACCGGCGGCTGAGGTGTGAATTCGTCCCTGTGATTCGGTGACGGGCACTCGCTGCACCCGGTGGACCCCACCCTCATACTTCAACCGCGCGTAGGGGGCTTCACCGGGTTCGGGGATCCCGCGCGCCTTGACCGCCAAGGCCACGTCCTTGTAGCCACCCAGGTCGGATTCCACCGCGTCGATGACACTGGTCTGCCAGCCCCGCCGTTCCGCGTACCGCTCATACATGCGCAGCAGGTCGGCCGCGAACAGTGCTGACTCCTCACCGCCTTCACCGGCCTTGACCTCCAGGATGACGTCTTTGTCGTCCATTGGATCGCGGGGAAGCAGCAACTCCGTCAGCCGCTCAGCCACCTCAACACGCCGCTGCGTGAGTTCAGCCAGCTCAGCGGCGAAAGCCGCGTCGTCCTCGGCAAGCTCCTCGGCCGCCCGGATGTCCTCCCCCAGGCGCACCCACTCCCGGTAGGCCCCGATGAGTGGACGCAGCTCGGCGTAGCGACGCCCTAATTGGCGGGCCAATGCCTGATCGGCATGAACACCCGGGTCAGCAAGGCGCTGCTCAAGGTCGGTGTATTCCTCCGCCAGGGTGCGGCAGGAGTCGAAGGCGCGTTCGTCCTGCTCCACTGCCATCCCGCCTCCCAGCCCATGAAGCAAGCCCCCATTGATTCAAGCCC
>CAZKFI010000057.1:11555-16315 GCA_964551975.1 uncultured Bifidobacteriaceae bacterium
ACAAGCAACGGGCGCCGGTCGGGGCTCGACCGCGCGACGGGGGAGACACGCGGCCGAGCCCGGGCCGGCGCCCGGATGAAGCTACTGCTTGGAGCCCTTTTTGCCGTAGCGGGTCTCGAACTTAGCGACCCGGCCTGCGGTGTCGAGGATCTTCTGCTTGCCTGTGTAGAAAGGATGGCAGTTCGAGCACACATCGGCGTGGATTGAGCCGTTGCGTGCCGTGCTCCGCGTGGAGAACGTGTTCCCGCAGGTGCAGGTCACCGTCGTCTCAACGTACGCGGGGTGGATGTCCGCCTTCACCGCGCTTCCTTTCCTTTAGGCCGGTGCTGCCACCGGAGAACGTGAGTATGCCATGGCCCTTGGCCGGACCAAAATCCGGGCATCTGTCACAGATCAGTCGTCGTCGCCAGATCCCGAGGTGGATGGGGTGGTCTTTTGGACCTGTAGCAGGAACTCGTAATTGGTCTTGGTTTCCCGCAGTTTGGTGAGCAGCAGCTCAATCGACTGCTGCTGATCCAGGGCGTGCAGCACACGCCGCAGCTTCCAGACGATCTTCAACTCCTCACCCGACATGAGCAAATCTTCCTTGCGGGTGCCGGAGGCGTCCACGTCCACGGCGGGGAACACGCGCTTATCCGCGAGGCGCCGATCAAGTTTGAGCTCCATGTTTCCGGTGCCCTTGAACTCTTCGAAGATGACCTCGTCCATCCGGGATCCGGTTTCCACCAGCGCCGTGGCAAGAATGGTGAGCGAACCGCCATCTTCGATGTTGCGGGCGGCACCGAAGAACTTCTTCGGCGGATACAGGGCGGTGGAGTCCACGCCACCGGAGAGGATGCGACCGGAGGCTGGCGCCGCCAGGTTGTAGGCACGACCCAGGCGAGTCATCGAGTCCAGTAGGACCACGACGTCGTGGCCGAGTTCGACGAGGCGCTTAGCGCGCTCGATGGACAGCTCCGCGATGATGGTGTGGTCTTCGGCAGGGCGATCAAATGTCGAGGCGATGACCTCACCCTTGACCGAGCGCTGCATGTCGGTCACTTCTTCTGGACGCTCGTCCACGAGCACAACCATCAGGTGGCACTCGGGGTTGTTCGTGGTGATGGCGTTGGCGATTGCCTGCAACACCATGGTCTTGCCCGCCTTGGGCGGGGAGACGATGAGACCGCGCTGGCCCTTGCCGATGGGCGCCACCAGGTCGATGACACGGGTGGTGAGGTTGCCCGGCTCGGTCTCCAAGCGCAGCCGCTCCTGCGGATACAGCGGGGTCAACTTAGAAAACTCTGGGCGATTGCGGGCCGCTTCGATCTCAGCGCCGTTCACCGAATCGATACGAACCAGTGGGTTGAACTTCTCGCGACGCTCGCCATCCCGGGGCTGGCGAATTGCGCCGACAATCGCATCGCCCTTACGCAGGCCATGGCGACGTACCAGCGAAAGTGACACATAGACGTCGTTGGGACCAGGCAGGTAGCCGCTGGTGCGCACGAACGCGTAGTTCTCCAGAACATCAAGGATGCCGGCTACCGGCAGTAGGACATCGTCCTCGGTGATCTCCGGTTCTGTTTCATTGAAGCCACCGCGGCGATCACGGCGATCACGGAAGCGATCCCGCTCGCGTCCCCGACGGCGACGTCGGCGATCGTCGTCAAAGCGATCATCGCGATCCCCGGAGCGGGACTCACGCGAATCATCACTGCCGGAGTCCTGCTGCTCACTGCCACCGCGGTCGTTCATCTCGGAGTGTTGCGTCACTGCGTTCTCCTCGGAGGTTCCCCGGGCCTGTTGCCCGCCACGGCGACCCCCACCCCGACTCGCGCCGTTGCTGCCGGCCCTGCCGTTGCCCTTAGCTGCGGCCTGTTGCGCGCTGATTGCGGCGACCAAATCGCCCTTGCGCATTGCGCTCGCACCTGCAATGCCCATTCCTGCAGCGATCTGCTTGAGCTCGGGCAGGAGCAGGCCGCCCAAATCCGATGGGGCAGCCGCGGGTGGTGGTGTCACGTATGTGGTCCTTTGCACTCTCTAAAGCACTTTGTTGACATTCCGGCCGCACGAGCCCGACGGGATCGCTACCTAACACACGGCCTGAATCAGTGGAAATCCGACGAAGCGGGTCTGCGACCCGGTCGCACCAGATACCCGCACCCTAGCATCCGCAGGGACTAGGAAGCGAGGACCCCGTCCCCAGCAATACCGGGGCTGCTGACCTGCCATGACGAGTCCCCGCAGGCCTGCCGAATCGCCAACTCCACGGCGTCATCTGCATGAACCGAGCGATCGTTGAGCACCAGCACGGTGGGACCCGCCCCGGAAATGACCGCTGGCCAGCCGTCAGCCCGCAGTCGTGTAACCAATGCGAAGGATTCTGGATACAACGATTCGCGCGGTGGCTGATGCAGACGATCTTCGGTTGCAGCGAACAGCAGAGCGGGGTCAGTTGTCAGTGCAACGCCCAGCAGCGCAGATCGTCCGGCATTGAATGCTGCGTCGACAAACGGCACTTCGCTCGGCAGGGCCTGACGAGCCTGACCGGTTGGCGTGCGATGGGTAGGCACCGCCACCACTGCGCTGATCTGCTCGTGCACTGCCATCGACCTCGCCTGCGCGCAACCCTGCGCATCGATCCACGACAACGTGAAGCCGCCATACAGGGCCGCGGCGAGGTTGTCTGGGTGTGACTCCAACTGCAGGGCCAGTTGCAACACCTCGGCATCATCCGGGTACGCATCACGCACATACGCATCGTCCGACGCAGCACCATTCGAATCAGCCGCCACTAGTGCGCGTGCCAGGGCCAACCCGCCGATGATGGCCGCCGCAGAGGAGCCCAACCCGCGTCCATGGGGAATCCGTCCGTGGCAATGCAGTCGCAGTGCCCACGACTTCACCTCGCTGTGCTGCGCGGCCCACGCTTCCAGGCCCAACCGCAGTGCACGTGCCACCAGGTGACGCCCATCCCGCGGCACCCGACCCTGGCCTTCGCCTATCGCGGTCACCTCGATGCCGGGTGGCCCGTCAACGACCTCGACGCTGAGTTCATCGCGCAGGTCGTAGGCAAGGCCCGCGCAGTCGAATGCCGGACCGAGATTGGCGCTGCTGGCTGACACACGCACGGTTGCCCGCTGGCGCATGCTCACCCTTGATCCACCAGACCCAGGGCTCGTGCCGCCGCATGCACATCCACCGGCACCACGATCGGATCGCCAGCACCTTCAAGTGCCCACTGCGGATCCTTCAGGCCATTACCGGTCAACGTGCAGACGATCGTCTGGCCCGGATCAAGTCGACCCTGCGCGTGCACCTTCAACAGCCCCGCGACGCTGGCCGCGCTTGCCGGCTCGCAGAACAGTCCTTCACGTGCCGCCAGGAATCGGTACGCCTGCAGGATCTCTTCATCGGTGACCGCTTCAATCAGTCCACCGGAGGCATCCCTTGCCTCGATCGCCGCATCCCAGGAGGCCGGGTTACCGATTCGAATTGCAGTCGCGATGGTCTCCGGTGTTGCAACCGGCGCACCCTGCACCAGGGGCGCCGCGCCCGCGGCCTGGAAACCCCACATGCGCGGCAGCGCTGAGAGCCCATCCCGGTGATACTCGCGGTAGCCGGCCCAGTACGCCGTGATGTTGCCCGCGTTACCCACCGGCAGGCAGTGGATGTCGGGTGCGCGACCGAGCATGTCGACGATCTCAAAGCTCGCTGTCTTCTGCCCTTCGATGCGGAACGGGTTGATGGAGTTCACCAACTCCACCGGGTACTCATCCCCCAGTTCGCGTGCTACGCGCAGGCAGTCGTCGAAGTTGCCATCCACCTGCAGTAACCGCGCCCCGTGCACGATGGCCTGCGCCAACTTGCCCATCGCGATCTTGCCCTGCGGCACCAGCACCGCGCAGGTCATGCCGGCCTTCACCGCGTAGGCCGCGGCACTGGCCGAGGTGTTGCCGGTGGAGGCGCAGATCACGGCGCGAGCTCCGGCCTGGGCGGCCTTGGAGATCGCCATGGTCATGCCACGGTCCTTGAATGACCCGGTCGGGTTCGCGCCTTCGAACTTCAACCACACCGAGCACCCGGTCTGCTCGCTGAGCACGCAGGCGTAGGCCAGTGGCGTGCCACCTTCGCGCAGGGTGACCACGGGCGTCTTCTCGTCAACCGGCAGGCGTGCGCGGTACTCCTCAATCAGCCCGCGCCACTGATGCGCCATCTCAGGCCTCACCTTCCACGCGCATCACACCGAGGACCTGCTTCACGGCATCCAGGCCACGCAGGCGCTCCAGGGTGCGCGCCATCGCCGCATCCGAGGCCAGGTGGGTCCGCAGGATGAGGCCGGCGTCATCCCCGTGGCCGTCCTGCCGCACCACCTGGATGCTCACCTGCTCCTCGGCGAATACCGAGGCAATGGAAGCCAGCACGCCAGGCCGATCGGCGACATCGAGGTTGATGTAGTAGCGCGTCAAGGCCTGCCCGATCGGCAGGATCGGCAGTTGCGCGTAGGTGCTCTCCCCCGGAGCCCGACCACCGCTGACCCGATTGCGGGCTGCCGCGACCACGTCACCCAGCACCGCGCTGGCCGTGGGCGCGCCGCCAGCACCGCGGCCGTAAAACATCACCTCACCAGCGGATTCGGCCTCGACGAACACCGCGTTGAACGACTCCCGCACACTTGCCAACGGGTGACTGCGCGGCACCATCGCCGGATGCACCCGCACGATGACTCCGCGGTCATCATCGGTTCGCTCAGCGATCGCCAGCAGCTTCACGACGAA
>CAZKFI010000058.1:0-16246 GCA_964551975.1 uncultured Bifidobacteriaceae bacterium
AGGCGAAGACCTCGTGGAAGGTGCCGAGTAGTTGGCCGAAGGGCACCACGTCGGTTAATGCCCTGTTCACCCCCGCTACGGGCAGCTCCTATGTGGGCGCCAACGTCAAGGCCACGATCAAGATCAAATAGGCCAAGGCAACGCACGACGCAACGAATACTGAAGGGGCCGGCGACACTGCCGGCCCCTTCAGTATTCGGCTCACTCGTTCAGTTCTTACCCCTCAGCCGGCCGACTCGGCCAGCGCAACTTTGATATCGGGTACCAATTCGTCAGGACTCGCCTTCGGCGCGAAGCGCTGCACAGTCTTGCCATCAGGGTGCACGAGGAACTTGGTGAAGTTCCACTTGATGGTCGACCCGAGCAACCCTCCTGCGCGCTCCTTGCACCAAGCGAAGACCGGGTGGGTGTTCTTTCCATTCACGTCGATCTTGGTTGAAATCGGGAAGGTGACCCCGTAGTTCACGGAGCAGAACTGCTCGATCTGCGCGTCATCACCCGGCTCCTGATGCGCGAACTGATCACACGGAAAACCCAGAACAACTAGACCCTGCGGCCCGAACTCCTCGTGGAGACGCTGTAGCCCCTCATACTGCGGTGTAAAACCACACTTGCTTGCAGTGTTGACGATGAGAACGGGACGACCGGCAAACTCTTGCAGCGACACGGTCTTGCCGTGGTTATCGGTAAAGGCGAGGTCTGTGAAGCTGCTCTCTGGTTTGGGGCTCATACGGTGATGCTCCCATGAGTGGTGTTGCCCGGCATGCGCAGTTGCCAGCATGCTAGTTGAAGGTTAAACTACCGACATGCCAGCAATCACCGCTGACCCGTTGACCCTGCCACGCCTGGATTTGGCCACGGCGGCCGCTCCACGCCGAGTCAAGGTCGTTACCTCGGCACCGCAGGGACTTGAGGGTGAAGGTTTCCCGGTGCGCCGAGCATTCGCCGGCATCGACCCGGCCGACCTGGATCCGTTCATTCACATGGACCAGATGGGTGAGGTGGAGTACGCGCCGGGTGAACCCAAGGGCACTCCCTGGCATCCCCACCGCGGCTTCGAAACCTTCACGTACCTCATCGATGGGCAGTTCCTGCATCAGGATTCGCACGGGGGTGGCGGGACCATCCTGGATGGCGGTACCCAGTACATGACCGCCGGGGACGGCATCTTGCACATTGAGACACCGCCGGAACACCTCGTGGAATCCGGGGGGTTATTCCACGGCATTCAACTGTGGATCAACCTGCCGCGTGCCAAGAAGCGGATTGATCCGCAGTACCAGGACTTGCAGGGGCAGGACAGTGCGCTCGTCACCAGTGCGGACGGAGGTGCGATTGTGCGCGTGCTCGCCGGCGAGATCGGGGGTCACCGCGGTCCAGGCATTTCCCACACGCCGCTGGCTATCGCGCATGTGACACTGGCCCCCGGGGCTCGTATCGATATTCCCTGGCGTCAGGACTTCAACGCCTTGGTCTACGCACTCAGCGGATTCGGAACTTTGGGCGCGGAGCAGCATCCATTCCGAACTGGGCAAACTGCCGTGCTCGTCGAAGGTGACACGCTGCGTATTCAGGCCTCACCGAGTCAGGAATCTCGGTCACCAAACATGGAACTCTTCATCATCGGCGGCATCCCGCTACGTGAACCGGTATTTCAGTACGGGCCCTTCGTCATGTCGACGAAAGCCGAGGTCATTGAGGCATTTGAGGACTTCCAGGCCGGCCGGTTTGGACAGATTCCGAGCAACGCCATACAGCCACACCGACCGCGCGGGTAGCCGGCGAAGCTCCACCGCGTGAGTACTCGGTACCGGTCAACCGGAGCCTTGACCGGTCATGGCCGGTTCGTGACCCCGTTGACAGGGTTCGCCGACGAATCAAGCACAGATTTCCTTGACGGTGGTGCCACCGGCGCGCAATGAGATCGCGCCACAGGCACCCGGAGGAAACATGCGAATGATGAAGCGCGGCACCATCGGACTGGTGGTTGCCACCGGTTTGTTGGCCGGAGCAGGAACGGCCTTTGCGTTGGAGGCCTTGAACGTCGATATACCAATTCTGCCGGCAGTGGGCGAAGCTTCAGCTCGTGCCTGTGATTCCGACGGAGTCGCTACGGCATTTGCGTACGGCAACTCCAGCAACAAGGGCATCAAGGTCGTCAGCGCAACCGTCTCCGATATCGCCGCCGACTGCAAGTCAGCAAGGGTGGAATTCGTCCTCGGCACCAACGTCGTGACCGCCTTCAGTGGCACGGTGACGGGCGGTAGTTCGGTCATTGCTACCAACATCTTCACCAATGAGTTCGACAGTGTTCGAGTGACGGTTCAGCCGTAGCCTCATCTTGCCCACAGATGCGTGTGGGGCCGGCCATCGGCCGGCCCCACACGCATCTGTGATCTAGGCAACCTGCAGTGACGAAATACTGCGGTTGAGCCATTCAACGTCGAGATCGGTGTTGTACTGACAGGCCAAGAGCACGTATTTGCCCTGGGCCGGATAGCTGCGGATCTCGATGTAGAGGTTCATATCGGAACCCTTGCATCCCTGGTAATCCCTGCCGAGATAGCTGAAGTCCCCTGCATCAGTCCACTCATAGTCCGTCGATTCCTGGCAGGTACTCGTTACCGCACCCAGGCCGTCACCAGCCTCAATGTCCTGCAGGTAGCCTTCCATCTCCTGCTGATCGAGGGTTCCCTCGTAGAGGTAGTACTCCACGCCGGAAATCGTTCCGTCGAAATACTCATCTAGGTCTGTTGACGCGATAAGTAGACCGACACTGTCACCGGTAGCCTCGACGTTGAGATCACCCCACGAAGCAGGGATATCAGCGCTGAGGGAGCCGGCGTTGTCGGTGACCGTGACGAATTCCGAACTACCCTCGGCGGACCCACCACCTGTGGTGTTCTCGTTGCTCAGGGCAGAGATCGCAACCAGCTTCTTCTCCGGGTTGTTGAGTTCGCCCTCCAGTACCTCGCCGGTTCCCGGCCGCAGCACCTGGATCTTGATCGGCTTGTCGGTGCCCTTCGTACGAAGTACATCGCAGTAACCAGCCTTGGTCGCACCAACGGACTCCACATCCTTGGCTTTGACGACATCGCGGCCCTCCAATTGCAGGACGATGTCTCCCGGCTCCACACCTGCATTGCTTGCCGGACTCCCGGAACGCACCCCATAGACCCACACACCTGCTACCCCGGTATCCGGGTTGTAGAACGACTCACCATTGATGCCGATTGAGTCCTGATCCTGACCCTTGGCCAGAACATCGACGATGGTCTTCGCCAGCGTCCCGGGGATGGCAAAGAACTGCTCGGTGCCGGTACCAGGGTCGAAGCCGGCATAGTTCACTCCGACAACCCGCCCGTCTTCGGTGATCAAAGGACCACCGGAGTTTCCGGGCTGGATTTGCGCTGTGTGCTGAAGAGTGAAATCAAGGCTCGCCCACGAAGTATCCCCGTCGGCCTTTTCCTTGGCGATAGATCCGTCCACGATCGTGTACTGCGGATCTCCCAATGGGAAGCCCGCCGCCCAGACGTTGGTGGCCGCCTTGACGGCATCTGCAGCCCAACCGAGGAACGGAAATGAATCACCGTTGAGGTCGATCACCGCAAGGTCGTTGCACTCCGAGACACCAAGGATCTTGGCATTGATGGGGTCTGTTGCACCCCCCACGTACACGTCGATTGATCCAGCACCCTCGACAACGTGGGCGTTGGTTACAGCCAGGCCTGAGGGGTCGATGATGAATCCGCTGCCACTACCGGCTTCTTGAACCATCTCGCCGGTGTCCGGGGAGGCGTACGAGCCGTCGGCGACGATCTGAATGACCGCTGGCTGGGCGTCGAGGTGCGATCCGATGGCACCGTCGGATGGTTGCGCTGAGGACGCAGTCGCGTCACCGCCACCGGAGGAGCAGGCAGCGACAGCACCCAGAATCAGGGCTAGGCCGGCCGACTGCGCGATAAACCAGGTACGGGCATGTGGTCGTCTCATGCCGGCAGGGTAGCCCCAAATAACCTCGGAATGTGGCCCGATCCGGTGACAGGATCTGCCGTTATCTGGATGCGAGCAGTGCAACGACCACGATGAGGATCGATAGTCCGGCCGCGGCCGCAAGGAAGATGCTCCGGCGGCGGCGTGCTCGATATACCGGCTTGCCGGTTCCGGAGGCGATCTCACCGGCCCGCTCGAGTCGGTCATTCGCCTGAGCAATACGCCGCGCCTTGGCCAGTCGCTCATCCGCACTGGGCTCACGGCGACCGGCGTTGATGAATTCTTTGTCGAAGATCGGGTCATCCCCCGACTCACTCATCGTCACGTTACTTATTGTGTCCTATTGAAACGTCAGCCTTCTACGCAATTTCCTCGTGGTGGGTTCGGCCTGAGGGTCCGGCGCACTAACGCAATAGCTGGACGAGCGCGGTGAGGATTGGCGCGACCACTAGCGCGGGCAGCATGTCCCCAACGGGCACGGCCTTGATGCGCAACAGCCGCAGTCCCACGCCTATCAGCAGCACTCCCCCGGTTGCCGTGATCGACGAGATCAGAGCCACGGCGAGGAAGGAACCCAACAGGGCGCCCAGGATGGTGAACAACCCCTGGACAACACCGACAGACAATGCCGAGGCGGCCACCCCCCAGCCCAGTGAGGCTGCGAACGCCAGCGAGGCGAAGCCGTCCAGCGTTGACTTCAAGGCCAGCTGCTCAATGCCCCGCCCCAGCCCGTCGGAGAGCGAACCCAAGATTGCCAGCGGTCCGATACAAAAAACGAGGGACGCATCGACGAAGCCCTCAACGAATCGACCCCGCCCGGAGTCGTCCGGTGCAGCAGTTTCAGCTGAACCGGCAGACCGTCGCACGAGTGTGCGCTGTAGCCATCCTCCGAACTGCTCCAGCCGGTGCTCGATGTTGAGTAGGGAGCCCACGATGCCGCCGATGAGCAGGGCACCGAGGACCACCAGAAGCGGCGCCCCGGCGGCCTCTTGGAACGGATCGTCGAGCAGCGCCACGACATTGAGGGCACCGATGACCAGGGTGACTAGGCCCAGGGCATCGGTCACGGTCCCCCGTGTTCGCTCAGGAAGGCGATGGCCGATGAGCACGCCGAGTGCAGATCCGATGAGGATCGCGACAACATTGAGCAGGGTGCCCAGGCCGGTGAACATGGGCTGATCATTCCTCCCGTGATATAGTTGAACTCTCAACTACCATCTTGGAGCGCAGGTGTTCACGCCCCCAGCAGTCCCCGCCGGTGCGTATGACGCACTGCTCCCGACCCTGCAGGAGCGCAGCCGGTCACAGGCGCAATGGGCTGCTGATTCCGGACCCCTGCCACCGTTGTTCATTAGCCACGGCGCACCGCCGCTCCTGGACGACACAGCCTGGATGCAGGCCCTGTCCGATTGGGCCCTGAAGCTCCCCAAACCAAAGGCAATTCTCATCGTGTCAGCACACTGGGAGCAGGCTCCGCTGATGCTGTCTGCGACCGATGCCGCAACACCATTGGTCTACGACTTCGGGGGATTCGCACCCCGCTACTACACGCTGCAGTACCCAACGCCGGATGCCCAGGTCTTAGCCGGGCTCGTTGCCTCATGCATGCCCGATGGCACCGACCTGTATCAACATCGCAGCCGGGGACTAGACCATGGTGCCTGGGTCCCACTGATGGTGATGTATCCACTTGCGGATGTGCCCGTACTGCAGTTAAGCCTGCCCACTTCCGACCCGGCGGCGCTGCTGCACCTGGGCGAACGCCTGAGGCCGCTGCGGGAATCGGGAGTACTCATCATTGGCTCCGGCTTCATGACCCACGGTCTGCCGTTCCTGACCCCCCGGGCTCTTGCCGGCGAGGTCCCAAGCTGGTCTCGCGAGTTTGACGCCTGGGCTGACGAGGCGCTGGCCGCAGGCAATGTTGATGCCCTGAGCAACTTCCGCAGCCAGGCCCCCGGCATGCCGTATGCCCACCCGACCGTTGAACACTTCATCCCCATGTTCGTCACCCTGGGCGCTGCCCAGAAAGCCGACCAGGCACCGACTCCGGTAATCGACGGTTGGTTCATGGGCCTGTCACGTCGTTCCTTCCAAGCGGCCTAGTTCATCTGACATGCTTGGCTCGACGCATGACGCCGAGCCGCGGAGGAACGATGACCCCAACGAACAGTCGCCCAGCAGGAGTCACCCTCGTTGGGCTGTTGATCGTGATAGTCGGTCTGGCCTACGTGGTGCTCTCGGTTCTGGGATTGATCGCACGGGGATCCGAGGTGCCCATCGGCCTGGGGGCACTGCTGGTTTCACTTGCCGTCGGAATCATCTACTTGCTCGTCGCGAAGGGCATATTCAACGGCAACAAGTTCAGCCGGTTCATCGTGAGCCTGGTGACGGTTATTGGATTCGTCGGTGGCTTTCTTGCGCTCATCTTCGCTGAACTTCCGAACAACCGGGTCACGGGAGCAATCCAGGCCGGCGTTTCTGTTGTGATCCTGATCATGCTGCATTCCAGGCGCGCCAAGCAGTTCTTCAACTGATAGCTGCGCTGCTCCCAATTCATTTCCGCTGAGGTCCTGATTCAATGTTGCAGCGTTATCGTGGGTTCCTCCTCGTAACGATCGCTGCCCTGCCAGCAGTTTCGGTACGCATCACACAGATGGAATTGCCGGCTGTCATGCAGCTGGCAGTCTTCGGTGCTGCAGTCGTGGCGGCCTCCTTCCTCCTCGCGTGGACCGCGGAGGCTGCGCAACGCGACATATCCGGTGGCCTGGCTATTGCACTCCTGGCATTCATCGCCGTCCTACCCGAGTACGCGGTCGACCTGTATTTCGCATTCCGTGCTGGAAGCGATCCGACCTACGCGGCCTATGCGGCCGCAAACATGACCGGCTCGAACCGACTGTTGCTAGGCCTGGGTTGGCCGGTGGTCGTCCTGCTCGGCTTGATGGTGGCCAAGCGGACCGGGAACCCGCTACGCGCCATCACCCTGGAACCAGGCACTCGGATGGAGTTGGGATTCCTGCTGGTTGCCGGTGTCGTGGCATTCATCGCACCGGTCACCGGGGTCATCTCACTTCCACTTGCCATCGCGCTCATAGCCTGGTTCTGCTTCTACCTCGTTCGCGTGTCGAGGCAGGAAGTCCATGAACCCAACCTCATCGGCACAGCAGCGGTCATTGGCGCACTGCCCGATCGACGCCGCCGCATGCTGGTGCCCCTGCTTTTCCTTATCGCCGCTGGGTTGATCCTGCTCTGCGCCGAACCGTTCGCGGAAAGCCTGGTGAGTACCGGGGAGGTTGCGGGGATCGACGAGTTCTTACTCGTGCAATGGCTGGCACCACTTGCCTCCGAGGCTCCTGAGTTCATCATCGCGATCCTCTTCGCCCTGCGCGGTAACGCCCAGGACGGCATCGCCACCCTCATCTCCAGCAAGGTCAATCAGTGGACGCTGCTGGTGGGCACCCTGCCGATCGCCTACTGGATCGGTGGTGGTGGCCCTGGTGGACTACCACTGGACCCACGCCAAGTGGAGGAGATGCTGCTCACGGCAACGCAAACCCTCATGGGCGTGGCGATCCTGCTCACCCTGCGCTTCCCCCGCTGGGGAGCATGGGCACTCATTGCCCTCTTCCTGGTCCAGTTCCCGCTGACCAGCACCTCCCAGCGGCTGGTCCTAGCCGCTCTCTATGCGGTTATCGCGATCGCGTTGGGCATCCGGCACTACCGGCTGCTGCTGCCCACCCTGATTGCAGCCTTTCGATCACCGACCCCCACCTCGCATTGAGGTCGCTACCTCCGGACCGGTTTTCGCCCTTACCCTAATGTCGCATATACTCCTGCATCACGTACTGCAAATTGGGAGGCACAGTGAACATGATGAGCACGGTGAAGCGCGTCGGCGTGGTGTCCGTAGCAGCGGTCGGGCTTGTCGTGGGTCTTATCACCGCGCCAGCGGCCGAGGCCGCGCCCGCCACCGTCGTGTTTGCGACCTTCAACGTCTGCAAGACCGACTGCGCACCGCCCGCACCCAGTTGGGATGTGCGTCGCGAGCGCGTCGCTCGAGTCATCGGAGCCTCTGGTGCCGACGTCATCGGGCTTCAGGAAGCAACCAACAATCCGACCAGCACGGCCAAGACCCAGGTGGAAGACATCCAGGTCAACCTGGCTGGGCCACTGGGCTACGTTGCACCGACCTTCCCAATCGAGGCCAATGACTGTCGGCGTCCCCGTGATGCCGCAGGTCAGCTGACCGGCCCTTCACCGTGCGAGAACACCTCGGCACTGATCTATCGGGCGTCCACGATCCAACAGGTGAGCGTGCCCGCAGGCATCTCCTCCGCGGGAATCACCCAATACGGAATGATCGTGCCAGGCGCCGACCCCACATCTTCAGCGCGCTCGGTTGCCTGGGCCTATCTGAAGCCAATCGCGGGCGGTCAGCCATTCCTGGCAATCGCACTGCACACCGACAACGGCAAGAACCCGACATCGGAAGCATCCCGCGTCGCACTGGCTAGTGCGCTCGGACCATGGGTTGATTCCATGAATGCCAGCCACGGGATGACTGGCACGCCGGCCATGCTCCTGACGGATCTCAACTCCTATGCGAAGCGACAGCCAAACGGAGTACAAAAGCAATTAGTCGCCAATGGCTGGATTGACGCATTCACTGCGCCGAAGCGTACGAACATTGAGTTCTCCACAATCAACTACAACCCGGCACAGGTTGATGGCAAGGGCTTTCCGGCGCGGGCCTATCGATTCAAAGTGACAAAGAAGCGGGAAGCTACCCGCATCGACTACATCATGGGCTACGGGCAAAACCTCAAGCCACTGGACTACGAGGTCGTCATGTTCATTAACAGTGACCTCACGTTCAATGCGGACTACCAAGCTTCAGATCATCAGATGGTGAAGTCGACCTGGAATGTGGACTACGGCTGAGGATCACTACCGCGCAACCTCTAATCGGGAACGCTTAGGCGGGAGCGGAATCCACATCGAGGTATGAGTGCAGTAGTCCGCGTAGTCCGGGTACTTGGATCTGGTGATCTGCTCCGTCAAGCGCGTGGAACCCCAGAACAACAAGGTAAGGAAGAGTGGTCCGATAATTGTCCACTGCACTACCGAACCGGCAGCAGTGGCTCCGATGAAGAAGAAGATCCACCACTGAGCCTGCTCAAAGAAGAAATTCGGATGGCGGGAGTAGCGGAACAGTCCAGTGCGCAGGAAGCCTGGTTGCGGAACGCGCCCAGCGGCGGCCTCGGATTGCTTCCACTTGTGAAAGTTCCATTGCTGCTGATCGGCAATCGTTTCGCCGGCCAAGCATGCGAGGAATAGCACGGTGAGGAGGATGTCCAGCGCGCCGAAAGGTCTGGTGGTGTTTTCGTAGGCCAACATTGCCGGCAGTGCGATCAGCAGCAGAAGAATGTTCTGCGCGATCACGATGAACACCACATTAAAGATCTGGTACTGCCACGGCTTCATTCGCGCTCGAACTATTGGCCAGCGGTAATCCTCCATCCCGCTGTATCCACCTTTGCGTGCAAAGTTGTAGGTCAGCCGGGCACCCCAGAGCGTGGTAATCACCGCCATGACATTGAGCCGCAGGTCACTGAGTCCGGCACTGAGGGCGAACACCCAGACGTAGATGGGGGGAAGGATCGACCAGGTGCGATCAACCCAGGAGGAGTCTCGGGTGACGACCGAAGCGACCCAGACAAAAAGGCAGGCAACGGCAGCAATGATCAGTGCGATTTGCAGTGGGCTCACGCGGTCAAACTACCGAATGACCCGCAGTAGTGGGCTGAAGGCCCGCCGCTACTCCACTAATACCCGAATTTCATGCCACCCGGTTGCGCCGCTTGGGAATGGCGGAGCGATCGCCGCTGTCTGAGTGATTCCCTGGCCATCGGTTGCTCGGGTGCGCAGTGTGTGCCAACCAGGCGTGGCTTCCCATTCAGCCCACCACTGCCGCCAGGTGTCGTCATTGGGTACCTCAGCAAGGTTGCACTCCTGCCAGGGCCCGTTGTCGACCTGCACCTCAACTCGTGAGATTCCGCGGTCCTGGGCCCAGGCAGTTCCACCGATCGCGGTGCGGCCGGGCTTAATGGTCGAGTAGGGAGCGGGTACCTGCACTTTGCTACCAGTGAGCACCGGAGCATCGGTCGCCCAGCCACGTGAGGTCCAGTAGGCCTGCTGTTGACCATATGTAGTGAACTCGAGGGACTTCAACCATTTCGTCGCGGAAACGAATCCGTACAGCCCGGCTACCACCATGCGTACCGGAAACCCATGGTCAATGGGCAGTGGTTCGCCGTTCATGCCGACGGCAAGCAAGCTCACTCGCCCGTCACGCAGAGCAGCGACCGGCGTCCCGGCGGTGAAACCATCAACACTGGTACTGATGAGTTGATCAGATGCAGGGCTTACACCGGCTTTCTCCAGCAGTGGCCACAGCGGAACACCTAGCCACCGGGCGTTACCGATGTATGGGCCGCCGATCTCATTGCTAATGCAGGTGAGGGTGACGTCAGCTTCCACCATCGGCATTGCCAGCAATTCGTCATAGGTCATCTGGAAGGGCCGATCGACCATTCCACCGACGCTCAGGGTCCAAGTACCTGCCTCGACCTGCGGGACGACAACGGCCGTGTCAATCCGATAGAAGACGTCATTTGCCGTGACGAACGTCGGCATGCCAGGGACCGGTGCCTGCATGGCCGCAGTGATCTCCGGACCAGCCACCGTTGGACGCGGCAGAACGGAGGCGAGTCGAGAGGCCACTGCTGCGGTTCGACTGACCAGCAACGAGGCTCCGGTCCAAGCAAGCACTCCGACGCCAACCATCCCTGCTCCACCAAGGAGCACGGTCCGCCGGCTCAACTTGGCCGCTGTCGGGTCCATGACGAACTCCGAGCGCTGTAACCAGCGCACCTGCAACAGCAGGGCACCTGCCGCCACGAGTCCCGCCAAGGCTGATGGCAGCAGGGCAGTCAATTCCTCACCGGGTCGGGCGATACCGGCGATCACTCCAATTGCACCGACGATGAGGGCAATGAGCGCCCCGAGCATGGGACGGCGACGAGCAGTCAGGCCAGCCACTGCAGCGAGCAGGATCACTACCGCGATTACGACGGCACTAACGACTGTTTTGCTGGCGGTAGCGAGGGTTTGCACTGCCCACTCCTTGACTGGAGCGGGCGGAAGATCGATAGCAGTTGCACTGACCACGGCGACCGGTGCGGCAGCGGGCTCCCAGACAGCCGCGAGGAGTTGGCCAGCAGCCAAGCCAAGGAAGGCAGCGACCACGCCAGCCAGGGCGAAAGCGACAAACTGGGGGGCGGTCCGGGGGGCAGGTGCAGTCAACTCCGGTGACACGTCAGCACGCTAACAGCGTTCGCCATGAGCCGCATGCCCACCGAATCCAGCTCTGATCGTGTGATCCCCACGTTCTACAAAGCCGACCATCCGGCGTCGCAGGGCAGAATGGCGCCGTTGACGTTGGAGGCCTCAGCACTTAAGAGATAGGTGATGGTGGATGCAATCTCTTCGGCAGTGGCCTGCTTGAACACGCCCACTTTGAGCCAAGGCCCCAGCACACCGGCGGCAAACTCAGATTTGAAGGGCGCCTCAATGTTGGTGTGCACGGCACCAGGTGCCACCGCATTGGCTCGTATTCCCTGACCCTGATGGAATGCGGCAATGCTCTTGGTGAATCCATTCAATGCATGCTTGGACGTCGTATAGGCAGCACCCGCGGCAGAGGCTCGAAATCCCGCCTCACTTGAGACGTTGACGATCGCACCCGCACCGTTGGCGAGCATGATCGGCAGGACAGCCCTGGTCAGTCGCATCGGCGCTGTCAGATTCACCGCGAGCACCCGCTCCCACGTGAGATCGTCCACTTCTGCAGGTGCAAGGAATCCGTCCATGATGCCGGCCACATTTGCCAGCATGTGAACCGAACCCTTGGTTGCACCAAGGGCACGGTCGATGGTGTCGGTGTCTACGAGATCGCCGCCGATCGGAATGCAGGGCATGCCCGCATACTCCTGGGCTAGGGCGTCTAAGCGATCCTGACGCAGATCAATGGCAACGACGGTCGCGCCTTCCTCTAGGAGTCTGCGGCTGGTCGCCAGGCCAATGCCAGAACCAGCACCGGTAACGATGGCAGTTTGCCCAGCGAATCGGTCGGTGATCACAGTCCACGCTGAGGGCATTCCTACACTGTCGTTCGCAGCAGCGCGGGAGGCCAATGCTGGTACTCACGGTTGGCTCACTGGACTTACGCGATCTAGCCTGACGGCATGCGCATGTTCGTCGCCGTGATACCAAGCACGGAGGCCATGGCGCATCTCACCGAACAGCTTGCAGCCCTGAAATCAACCCAGGAGTCCTTCCTCGACTCAAGGATTCGCTGGATTCCCAATGAGCGTTGGCACATCACGCTGGCTTTTCTCGGGGAGGTTCAACCCGAACGCCTACCGCGAATCCACGATGGCCTGCAGTTGGCCGCCGCGGCTCAACCAGTAATCGAAGGGCTGCAACTCGCCGGGCTGGGGTGCTTCGCTTCGGTGTTGTGGGTGGGGGTGCGGCCTCCGGCGCGCTTCTCGACCGCTGATCGGTTAGCGAGAGCCGTCCAACGTTCCCTGCGTTCTGGCGGACTTCCCATTGAGCGCCGGCCATGGCGGGCGCATCTGACGGTGGCTCGACTGCGCGATGGCCTGCAACTACCGGCGCTACCCGCGATACCTGAGCTGACTGACGACCAGAGTCCACTCTGGTCGATTCAGGAACTCGTACTCGTGCACTCCATTACCGGCCCTGACCCGAGCTACGAGATTCTGCAGCGGTACTGCTTGTCCTAGATCCATCTGCGCACCTGGGCGCAGTAATCCACGTAGGTGGGTCCAAACTTGGCCCGCAACGCACGTTCCTCCGGACGGATCTGCAGCACCGTGACCGCGAAGACAAAGAGCACCGGACCGATCAGCGATACCGGATTGCCAAGGATCAGAACCAGGCCCAGGACCTCAAGCAGCATCGCCAGGTACATGGGATTTCGGGTTAGGCGAAACACTCCCCCGGTCACCAATGCTGATGTGCGAGACGGATCAAGCGGATCAATCGTGGTTTTGACCTTCATGAATTGCAGCACTGCGGCAACTACGAGTGCGATACCTGCGATGAGGAGCCCAACACCGACCCAGAAGATGGGTCCAGTGACGATTCGAAACTGCGGGAGCCACCAGTTCACACCGAGGGCGACGAGAACGGCAAGGACTGCGAATACCGGCGGAGGCACCTTGGTCTCAAGACGCGACATCACTACACCTTTCTCATTGATTGATATCACGCAGGCTCTTCAGGGCCAGCACTCCGATAACTACCAGCGTCAGCAGCAGCCACATCACCAGCAGCACCGGCCGAACACCCGTTTGCTCGGCAGCGACTCCGGTGATCAGCATCGATACCGGTGGCAGTGCATAAAACATCGCTGTTTGAATGCCATAGACGCGCCCCTGCGCATCGGGGTCGACCCGGCGTTGCACGACGGTATTCATCAGCGGCTGCATCGGCCCCCACACCAATCCCAGGGCAAAACCGGCAGCCACCATGAAGGGCAGCGGCGGTAGCAGGGCCAAGCCCAGGTAGCCAATGACCGTTCCCACGAGCACCGAGCGACCAATGGTCAGCCGGGTCATCCGCTGCGCGAGCCAGCTATAGCCGAAGGCGCCCAAGATGGTCCCTCCGGACAGTGCTGCCAGCACTACGCCAAGTGATTCCGGTCGACTGATGGCCTGGAAGTGCGCTGGGAGCAATACCGTCTCCGTTGGCAGGTAGATGCCTGCAAGTACGGTCACCGACAGCAGTAGCGCTCGCAGTGCATGGTCATGCCAGATGATGCGAATGCCCAGAATCGCGTTCTGCCACAGAGAAGGATGTGCCTCACCTGCTTCGTCACGCGCCGCCTTGGCGAGTTGCCCAGCATCTTGCACTCGCAGGAAGCCGATCAACGTGGCAGCGACGACGAATGCAGCGCACGGCACCCAGAACGCCGCCGTCGCACCAAGCGATGCAATGAGCAGGGCGCCGACGAGTGGGCCAATGACCCATCCCACGCTGAACACACCTTCATGGATGCCGTTCAGACGAGTGACCGACATCCCGCTGGCCTCGGCGACATCGGGGATCAACGCCTTGCGCGCGGTATATCCCGCCGGGTCAAAGACCGCACCGAGGACTGCAAGTCCGATGATCCAGGGCAATGTCAGCTCGGTGAACACCGCAACAATCGGAATCGCTGCAACCGAGATCCCGGACAGAACATCCGAAATGATGCTGACGATGCGTCGCCCGAAGTGATCCACCGCCCACCCGGCCAGTGGTGCTGCGAGAAGTCCTGGGAGTGCAGATACCGCAGCCACCACACCTGCCGCCGCCACTGACCCAGTTCGCTCAAGGACCAGCCAGGGAATGGCGATCGTCACCACGCCGTTGGCGATACCCGAAACCAGGTTCGTGATCTCAAGCAGCCCAATCGGTAGCCAGCGAAGACGTGTGCCAGTTCGCCCCTGGGCGTGTGCGGTCACCGTCCTAGATTTCCAGAGAACAGGGGCATCACGCGCGGTAGGTTCACTGCGAATGCGTCCCCGGACCGTGCTAGGGCAAGGAGAGGAACCCAGCGATGCCCCATCACCCGTTCCAGCAGGTTGATGTCTTCACGGATCAACCGCTCATGGGCAATCCCGTGGCGGTTGTGCAGGAGGCTGAAGGATTGAGCACCCAGGACATGCACGCGTTCACGAGTTGGACCAACCTCTCCGAGGCGACCTTCGTGCTTGCACCCACCGATCCACGCGCTGACTACCGAGTGCGAATCTTCTGCCCAGGGCGAGAACTCCCCTTCGCCGGACACCCGACACTGGGAACCTGCCACGCCTGGCTGGAGGCGGGCGGCGAACCTTCATCTGATGTCATCCTGCAAGAGTGTGGTGCCGGTCTGGTGCGCATCCGCCGCTCTGCCGAGGTACTCGCCTTTGCTGCACCACCACTGCAACGCAGCGGACCCCTCTCCTCAGATGAGGTAGACCGCATTGCCGCCGGACTGGGCTTACAACGCCAAGACATCGTGGATCACCAATGGTGCGACAACGGTCCGGGCTGCCAGGCCGTCCTCCTCGAGTCTGCCGAACAGGTGCTTGCACTCAAGCCCGATCCGCAGATCCTGGCCGACCTTGATGTCGGGGTTATCGGCCCCCATGTCATCGGAGACGTCGACTTCGAGGTCCGTGCATTTTTCCCCGGCAACAGCGGCCTGACCGAGGATCCCGTCACCGGATCCCTCAATGCCGCGCTCGCCCAGTGGCTCATCGGCAGCGGCCGTGCACCGGATTCATACCTCGCCGCGCAGGGCACTGTCCTGGGCAGAGCGGGTCGCGTTCACATCACCCGCGACGACACAGATATCTGGGTCGGTGGGGTCTGCACCACCGTTCTCAAGGGTGTGGCGCTGATCTAAGGTCTCAGTCCGCAAATCATGAATCGGAGTCCTTCGGGCACTACTCAGCGAACGACCTGTCACCTGGACGCTACGCGTCACCATCCGGGATAGACCCTCTCGATACCTCGTCCTGCGCACTGTCGGTTGAGGTACACCACTCACCTACACCTGAAGTCAACTAGGCACCGGCGTAGGTCACCGTCAGGATCACAGATGCGATTCCGGGGCGGGCGGGGCCACTGGATGCAACTGCCGCCAGCAGCTGCATCCCGGTGTCTGCCGAGGACCATTTGATCTCGAAGTAGTCACCGGCTGAGGCAACGACCATGTAGTTCCAGGCCGCAATGAACTTCTGAGTTGTGGTACCGCTCAGCGTTTGCCGTGAGTTCGTCCACGAGACGTTCGTACCATTCTTGGCCAACCAGATGTCGATCTCGTCATCTCCGGCGTCGGTCTTATCAATCTGTGCCGCAAACTGGATGTTATACACGCCTGCATTGGCCAACGTGATGCGTGACGAACTGACGATCGAGACGCCATTGGCCACGACACCGTTGACTCCATTGGTGACTTCATTGAAAGTCATCGACATCGCCGTATTGGCCACAGGGTTGGTCTGCGTCGTGGTGTCGTAGAAGGAGCCGTAGTAACTGGGAGATGCGGGGCCTGTTGCACCTGCAGGACCAGTGGCACCCGCAGGACCCGTCGCACCCGTCGCACCGGCAGGACCCGTCGCACCCGTCGCACCGG
>CAZKFI010000059.1:0-15802 GCA_964551975.1 uncultured Bifidobacteriaceae bacterium
GCCTTGGATTTCCACGCTCGTGTCGTAGGTCCCGAGCAGGTGGTTCTGCGCGGTCTGCACCCACCCGACTCGCGCTGTCCAACGCTCAAGGGATGGATCCCGCAGGCGGTCGAAGACCCTGCCGGCTGCGTCCTCAAGGTCGTCTTCACCGATGACGATGTCGCGACGCAACCTCGGCCCAAGGTCACCGGCGACCTTCGTGTTCGGGAAGGCGACCAGCCAGGTTGCTCGTAGATGGCCACGGGACCAATCGGGCTGACGTTCCAAGAATCGTTGCAGTGCGCGGACCTCCTTGGCCGCCTGCTCGGCTGGGTCGATCGCGTGCCGACCATCGCCGCGGATCTGCCAGACCTGGCCATCGGAATAGGTGACCTGGCCACCCTTGACCTCGATCACCGCTGCACCCAGATCCGGCATCAGCACGAGCAGGTCGAGCTCGACCTCACCATCGATCGGATCAGTAAACCGCAGTCCATGCAGCAGCACGTCACCGTCGCGTAGCTGCCGCTTCAGAGCCCGCCATGCATCGCGCTCGGCATCGTTCACGAAGTCTGGCTTCTCGGGCCAGCAGGTTGGCGCCATGCTCACCTCCCCCTAACCCGCGCACGTCATCCTCGCGCATCCGAATGCCTCAAGGGGCCGGAGCCTTCATCTCCGGCCTGCTGTGGCTGGGTATCGGCTGAGCGTTGCCGGGTTAACACCCGGCGGACGCTCTATAAATGGTAATATATTGCCATGTCAGCTACCATTGACGCGGCAGGCCGTGTGGTCATTCCCAAGGCCCTACGCGAGCGCGCTGGTCTCGTGGCAGGCACAAAGGTCGACTTCAGATTCCACGACGGCGCCATCGAGATTTCGCCCATCCCGCATCACACGCAGTGGGAGCAGGTCGGGCGTGTGCGTTACCCCATCCTCGATCAGCCTGGGCTGACCTCACACGAAATCGGACTCCTCATCGAGGCAGGCCGCGATGAGCGCCTCGAGGCGTAGCGCAGGCACGGTGACAGACACCAGCGTTGTCCTAGCCTCGATCCTGCATAACGACCACAACATCCTCAGCGAGTGTCGCTCTCGAATCGAGGATTCGCCAGTACCAATTGCACATGTGCTGGCGGAGTCGTACGCCCGGATCACTTCGATGCCTGGCAACCATCGCCTGGAGCCATCCGTGACGTGGCAGATTCTCGCCGAAATGTTCCCCGAGGCGCCGATGACACTTAGCAGCGAGGGCTACCTGAGGGTGATCAAACTCGCTTCTGATCTTGCGATTGTCGGAGGTGCGATTTACGACTGCCTCATTGCAGAGACTGCACGGGAAAGGAAGGCAACGTTGGTTTCACTCGACAAGCGAGCAGCGAAAAACTACGCCGCTGTCGGGGTCGACTTCGTGCTGCTCTGACAAATTGTCACAAAGCAGCCACCTTCTCCAGCAGGTTTCACCAATCGTTCGGAGCTTTCATCTCCGGCCTGCTGTGGCGAGGTGCCGCCAGAGCCTTGCCGGCTTGCCGCGAGTGCCCTCCGCCAATTCCCCTGTAGCCACAAGGTGTGGCTGCATACTGCGCCGGAACGTGTCCTTAACGAGTTCTCCACCGCCCACCGCCTCATGCAGCCGTTGTAATTGCAGGAGGGTGAATGGTTCAGGTAGCAGCCGATCGGGGTCGGGATGTTCTCGATACCTGCTACGCACATCCTGCGTTGCCATGTGAACGATCGCGTCGTGGTCAAAGGCCAGTCCCGCCACCGTGTCGACTGGCTCAAGAATGCAACCGGCCTGCAGAGCCGTGGTAAGTCGATCGTGTGGGACCACATCCACGTGCGCCACTGACAGGACCCAACCTCGGTCGTCGCGGCTTGGGTCGTCGAACACGTGCAACTGGCGTGGTCGCAGCCCCTCCAGATGCGCCTTGTCGCGTAGGGCGCGCAGCACCGCGTCGGTCAGCGTTTCGTTGACGTGAATAAAGGTGCCTGGGAGCACCCATTGCCCACGTCGGTGAGTGCCGTCGCGGCGGACCAGCAGTACGGACAGTTGCGGCCTGCCGCTCTCGGGCACAGTGAGGACCGCGGTGTCCACAGCCACGGATGGTCGGGGGTAGTCCTCAAGGGTCTTGCCCGCATCATCCCGCGTCACGTTGCGAATTATCGCACAGATGCGCTAATGTCTTAATAGAGCAAAAACGCGCTAAAAGGAGGTATGCGATGACGACAACATCGACAACGAGGACTCTGCCCCGCCTGCATGTGGGCGTGGGTTGGCGAGCCGACGGGCTGACCCTCTTTCCGGTTTGGGCGGAAATGCCTGTGCAGGACCTTGTCTTGGTGAAGGCGGGTGACGTCCAAGTCACGGAACGTGCCGGTATCCCTACCGTCGGTGAACTTGTCCTTACCAATAGCAGTGACCGACCAGCGCTCCTGCTCGAAGGCGAACTGCTGGAAGGCGGCTGGCAGAACCGCGCCCTCAACACTGATCTACTCCTCGACGCCCACGCGTCACATGTTGCCCCAGTGACCTGCGTGGAGCAGGGCCGCTGGTCCGGCGTCTCCCAGCAGACTCGGCGAGTGCGACTGGCACCGGGCTCGATTCGCGCCGGACTACGCCGTTCGGACGACACCCGGCAGCGTGAGGTGTGGCGTCGGGTTTCTCGATACGAGCCAAGTCTTGGCCAGTCGAGGACCACCTCACTGAGCGAGCAGCTCGACAAAGTCTCGGATGGCCGTGACAGTGCTGGCCGCCCCGTCGGTCGAGGTCGTCGTTCACAAATTCCGCCAGCACCACTGCCGGGGCAGGTCGGGGTCATCGCTGCCTTGAGTGGTCGACCGGCGTGGCTCGAGATCTTCCCCAGTCCCGACGCGCTCGCTGACTTTTGGCCATCGCTGGTGGACGCGGCACTCCTTGATGCGCATTTTGCGATCAACACAGCGTGCCCAGCCCAGGCCGCGCGCGACTTTGCCATCCACTGCGGGCAACTGCGCCTGCACGAAGACCAACCTGCCGGCGCCGGAACCCGAATCGCCGGGCCCAGCGGGCCGGTCAGTGTCCGTGGCATTACCTCCCGCGAGGGTGATCTCCTCCATGCCCTCGCCGTGAATACTCAGCACCAACTCTGGGCAGGGGCGTGACGATGACGACACGACAACTCTTGACCGCCGAACAGGCCGATCGTGCATCTGGTGTCCTGCTCGCACAGGCGTGCGGTGACGCTCTCGGTGCGCCCACAGAGTTCCAGAGCGCACCGCTGCCAGCTAGCGTGCCCGTAGGGATGACCGGCGGTGGCGCATTCGGGTGGGCTCCGGGTGAATGGACCGACGACACCCAGATGGCCATCGTGATTCTGCAGGCCGCCGAAACCGCTCGAAGCAATCAAGGCCAGCTTCTTGACCACCTCGACGAGATCGTCACCGGCTGGATCGCCTGGTCCAGGCAGGCCCGCGATGTCGGAAACCAGACTCGTGATGTACTCGCTTCTGGCGCTACCACAGCCAGCGACCTCACCGCTGCGGCAGCCGCGCACCACCAGCAACGCGGCCGCTCCGGCGGCAACGGCTCACTGATGCGCACCGCCCCAGTTGCGCTTGCGCTGTACGCCGACCGCCAGGCAACCGCCGACGCAGCACGGACCATCAGCAATCTGACCCATCACGACACGCAAGCCGGTGACGCCTGTGTGCTGTGGTGCGCTGCGATCCAGCACGCCATCACCCACGGCGAGTTCGCCCTTACCGATGGCCTTGATCTACTACCTGCTGACCGCAGGGATTTCTGGTTTGAGCGCATCACCGAAGCCGAAGCCAACGACGCCACAACCTTCGTCAACAACGGTTGGGTCGTCCACGCACTGCAAGCCGCTTGGTCCCTCATCACCCGCACGACTATCCCTGCGCGCGACCCGGCCGCCAACAGCGATCCAACCCAACACCTGCAACTCGTCCTCGAAGGTGCCGCGCGACTCGCCCGCGACACCGACACAGTTGCCGCAATAGCCGGAGCCCTCGTCGGTGCCCGCTGGGGTGCCTCAGCAGTTCCTGAACACTGGCAGCGCATCGTGCATGGCTGGCCCGGGCTCACCGGCGCCGATCTTGCCCGGCGAGGACTCGCTGTGACCTCGAGCGCGTGAGACGCCATCGCGTGCGGTACACAATCCGCAGCAGCCGTCACCTAGCGATGCCACAAGCGATGCGGAAGCGCACTCTGCTACTCACTGCACGACGGAATTGGCCTCGATCGTTGTCACCGGTGCTGATGCTGCCTGCCCAGCCAGAGCTGTCACGCCTCTGCGCAGGCGGGCAACCACCGACGGGTGCACACCTTTGGCGGTGGCGATGCGCAAGAAGCTGGCGTAGTACCAGGCGATATCCGCCGGTGCGGCGTTGAATCGATTCCACACCTGCACGGGATCGTCCTGGTGCAGGTCCAGATCGTTCAGGATCGCCTCGCAGTTGTGAATCTTGTCCGCAGCCGCGACCAATAACACCTCGGGCCCACAGGACTGCAGGCGTGCCAGGTGATGCTCCTTGCGCTGCCGCCAAGGCGCCTTGCTCTCACCGGGTGCTGGCGCGGCATCACTGCAGGCCATCACGATTGCCGCAACCTCGTCACCAAACTTGTCCGAAATCTCTTGCTCCTGGACGTACTGGTCTTCGACCACATCATGCAAGAGCGCGGCCGTTGCCTGCACCTCGCTACCACCAGCCTCGATCACGATGCCCGAAACGATCAGCAGGTGACCCAGGTAGGGGATATCCGTACCCTTACGGGACTGGCCGCGATGCTTGACCCCGGCGAAATTCAATGCCGCCAAGTACTGGTCACTGAGTTGCCGATCCTCCGGCAACGACTCATTAGCCACACCATCACCCCCGAAACTCGGTCTCAGTCGAACACCTGCAGTGTGCACCACACCTATGACAATGCGACCCTGGCTGGAGACGTTCAGAAATCTTCCTGCGGCCCACCTTGTCGAGGTGTGCTGCGTAGATCTGCTTGATGCGTAGTGCATGTTCGTGAGCGACACCAGCATGGTCGTGGCCTCAGTCCTGCGTCGTAACCCCGCTGTCGTCAGCACTTGGCTTGAGGTCAGCTTCTTAGCGGCCAATCGACTCGCGAGGAAGGTATATATCAGAAGATAAGCAATATATGATTTCCGCATGAGGGATACAGCGAGGAAACTGACCCAGACTCGCGCCCGTTTGAACCTCACCCAGGCCCAAGCCGCCGACCTCCTGGCCACCAGCCAGGCCAACGTCAGTGCCTATGAGCGTGGTCGCCTGCAACCCGGTCGTCTTGTTTCCGAGCGGATTGAAGCGTTCACCGCTCTGCACACGGACTCCGTCTACGCCACGTACACCGCCAGCACTATTCCCAGTGCTGCCGCGCAGATCCGAAATGACCTGGCCACTAATAGGTCTGAGACTGACATGATGCGAGTCGTGATCCAAGCGAGCGACGACTTCCGCCTGCTCACAAGCCCGACGGATCGCAACTTCTTCCTTGCCGAGCCGTCGCCTACCGCATCGCGGCAGTGGGATGCACTGATCGCGGGTCTGGCCGTGCACCTGTGCCGGGAAGCAAAAATGGATCGAGCGCCAATGTGGACGACGAATCCGACGCTAACCCTTGATGAGATCTGGTGGTTCGGACGGTCCGGTGAGGTCGTTGACCTGCGTGCCCGAGCGATGCGTGAGGCCATCCCGAGCATGCGTTCGCGAGGCGTCTTCTTCGGTCGCAGGAATCTTGAATCTGTATGAATGAGTTGGACATCCGCAGGGTCTCGGCCCTGTTGAGCGAATTGGGTGAACGACTTGCCGGGCGCGGTGTCGAAGGTGAGATATACGTGGTTGGGGGAGCTGCGATGATGCTTGCCTATAACCGTGATCGGATCACGAAGGACATCGACGCAGTAGCCGTTCCGCAAGGGGATATCGACACCGAAGTTCGTGCCATGGCTGCACAGCACAAGGACCTCGGCCCTGATTGGCTCAACGCGAAGGTGCTGCCCCTGCTGCCGAGACGAGTGGATGCGGAGCGTCTGCAAGTTCTCGGCGGTCCTGGGCTCACCGTGAATGTCGCTTCACCGAAATGGCTCCTTGCCATGAAGGCTCGGGCGGCTAGAGATGAGCGTGATCTCGACGACATCTGGGTGCTGTGTCAGATCCTGGGCTTGCGTGCGGTGGACGAGGTCTGGGCGATCTGCGACTACGTATGGGGCGAGGGAATGATCCGCGAGGATGTCCTCGACCTCGTCACCGCGGACCTCAATGCCCGAGGCCTTCGGTAGTCAAGTCCAGCGTCGTTCCATCCTCCGCGTGGCTTGAAAAGGCCCTGGCTTTGCTGGGCTCCTTGACCTAACGACGTCGCATAGATGTCAGACCCCACGAGCACAATCCGAAAGCTCAGATTGCACGTGACGCCACTGACCGCAAAATCCGCAACGACAACGCGACTCAAGGAGCAGCTCATGAATCCCATGAACAACGTGATCGACCTCGCTGAATTCCGCAAGCGAAAGTTGATGAATGAAAGTGATGGCGCGGCCTGGCTGCGAATCTTTGTGGCAAACAACGGCCTCTCCAGGGCCGAGCGCACCTTGCCTCCGTTGCCGCGCAGGCCATATGACGCACCGCGCCCCTCGAGCCGGGTCAACCCCCTTGATGTCGATGCGGTGCCCCCGTCAGTTCAGCGACCAGTCGGCCTCAACTGATTCGACGACGGATCCGTCCGCCCGGAAAATCCAGAATCGATCAAAGCCGCGGGCGAACCAGCGGTCATGGGTAACCGCGAGGACGGTTCCTTCGAATGCGGCGAGGCCGTCCTCGAGCGCCTGGGCACTGGCGAGGTCGAGATTGTCCGTCGGCTCATCGAGCAGGAGCAGGTTCACGCCTGAGAGTTCGAGAATCAAGATTTGGAAGCGGGCCTGCTGCCCACCCGAAAGGGTTTGGTACTGCTGCTCCCCGGCGGCCGCGAGTTCGTAGCGGTCGAGGGCTCGGGCTGCCTCCGGTCGCCCCATACCCGCCCGCCCGTGCCCGGCGGCGAGTCCGTCACCGCGGTGCAGGATCTCCAACAGGGTTCGGCCATGCAGATCCGCACGCGACAAGTTCTGGGCAAACCACCCTGGCCGCACCCGCGAGCCGAGTCGGGCGACGCCATCGTGGCGGACGGGTTGGATGACAGTGTCGCCGAACGGACGATGCTCAGGCTCAGGGTCGGTACCTCCGGCCGCGAGCAGGCGAAGCAGATGCGACTTGCCCGACCCGTTCGGGCCGAGAATTGCAATCCGCTCACCAAACCACGCCTCCGCGTCGAATGGTGAAGTCAGGCCGTCCAGGGCCAGCGCCGTGCAGGTAACCGCGCGTTTGGCCGTGCGACTTCCACCCAAGCGCATGCGCACCTGCTGGGTTCGCGGTACCGCGGTCGGTGGCCCTGCGGCCTCGAACTTGGCCAAGCGGGTCTGCGCCGCCTGATAGCGAGAGGCCAAACCGTCGTTGTACGCAGCCTTCGTGCGCAGGGTGAGGACGAGTGTCTTCAGCTGCTCGTGTTGTTCATCCCAGCGTCTGCGCAACTCCTCAAGTCGGGCGAACCTGTCCGCACGCGCCTGGGCGAAGGTCGCAAAGCCACCCCCGTGCACCCATGCACTGTTGCCCGCAGCGCCGAGTTCCACGCTCACCACATGGGTGGCGACCTCGCTGAGGAGTTCACGATCATGCGAGATGAGAACGACGGTCTTATCGGTCTGGCGAAGTCGGCGCTCGAGCCACTGCTTCGTCGGAACGTCGAGGGAGTTGTCGGGTTCGTCCAGCAGCAGGATGGCCTCCGGGCCGCGCAGGTACGACTCCAGCACCAAACGCTTTCGCTCTCCGCCGGACAGTGACGAGGCCAGGCGCCAGCGGATATTCGCGAACGGCTCACCCAGGGCCGACATGGTGATCTCGTCCCAGCGCGCCTCGGCCTCGTAACCGCCGACATCTCCGAAATTCACCAGGGCGTGCGCATACGCAAGTTGATTGCTCTCGATGTCATCGTCCATCAGCGCTAACTCACACGCATCCACGGCCTGCACTGCGGCACGGATCCTCGGGTCGCTGACTTCGACCAGCAGGTTGCGCACGGTGGCATCGTCGGTTTGGGCGACGAACTGTCGCATATACGCGAACGAGCCACCAAGAACGATCGAACCCTCATCCGGGGTCACTTCGCCGGCCATCATCCGCAGCAACGTGGTCTTACCCGATCCGTTGGGGCCCACGATCGCGGCAACCGCACCGCTCGGCACCCGAAACGAGACGTCGTGCAGCAGCATCCGGCCATCGGGGAGGCCGTAGTCAACATGCGCGACCTCGACATGCGTCACGGTGCGCTACGAACCTGTCGCGTCACGCGCTGAAATTACACCGCAGCATTAATCCTCAGCACCACAGCCGCTCTCCACGGCCACGACTCAGACATCTTCGCCAAGGCGCACGCACCGACTTGAGCTGCCTGACCGCGTTGCATGAGATCCGTTATGCCTCAGTGCCTGACAGCGGAAGGGATGGACTCGGCGCGATGTGGTGCTACTCTGACCCCGCTGGGCTGGCCGAAAGGCCTTGGTCCACCCTTTAGGCGGGGACATCCCCCGCCTAATTGCATTTCGGGGGTGCTGTTGCGCGAGCTCAGCTTTTTCATTGATGAGTCAGGCGACTTCGGTCCATTCCAACAGCACTCACCCTTCTACGTTCTGAGCCTCGTTCTGCACGATCAGAGCGACAACATCTCTGGTCATCTGGACAAGATTCATGACGCCTTGCGGGCTCGCGGGCTGCCAGCCGATCATGCGATCCACACAGGTCCGTTGATCCGAAGGGAGAATGACTACGAATTCCCACCGTCCGGCGGGTCACCCCCCGCACCTCTCATGAGGATCGGCATGTTCGGATAGCCAGTGCACATCTCCTCTTCACCGTCCCCGACCGAAGCGGCTGGTTATGAACGCTGCGCATCGGGCTAACCTGACGGTGATCTGCCCCAAACTGGCTCCGCCATTGCAGTTGCGGCGAAAGTACCGGTATTTTGCCGGTATGACGCGTCGGGATCAGAAAGAGGCACTCGAGCGCATCGAGACCCGCGTCAGTCCTGCCGACCGGGCTCGGATTGGTGCGGCCGCGGTTGCCCGTCACGAGTCCGTCGCGAGTTTTGTCCAGCGCGCAGCCCTCAAGGAGGCCGACGAAGTCCTTGGACGCGAGGTCGACGTGACCAGGATGCCTGTCGATCAGTTCGAAGGTCTCATGGCCGCACTTGACTGTCCGACCGAACCGATTGCTGAGGTCGTGCAACTCGCAGCCCGCGACCGCGCGTTCTCTCGTCGCTAGTTGCGCTCCTCTCCGAGGCTCTGTCTGACCATCACGACCTTGACCCGTTCGAGTCTGATCGGGCGAAACTGAATCAGTGGCTTAAACAAGAGGCGCGCAGGGTTCATCACGCTGGTAGGGCTCGCGTCACGGTCTGGACTGACGAAGTAACGGGGGTTGTCGTGGGCTACTACGCCATCGCGCCAACCAACGTTGCTCCTGACGGACTAAGCAGGAACGCCCGCGCCGGAAAGTCGGGCCCGATCCCCGGGTACCTCATCGCGAAGCTTGCGCTGGGCCAACAGTTGATGGGCACCGGATTGGGCGGTCAACTGCTGCTTGACGCATTGGAGACCGTGACGGCAGCAGCCAACGTGGCCGGTGGGCGTCTGGTCGTCGTTGACGCGATAGACGAGAGAGCCCACGGCTTCTATGCGCACTACGGGTTCACGCCCATCGCGGGCAGCATGCGACTCTTCGCTCGGATCGATGCCGTGAGCGCATCTATCGCGCATGCCCAGACATGAGATCAGACCGCATTCAACGCCCCAGCTATAGCGCCCCACGCCAACGGTGTCCCACCATCCGGCTGGTAACCCCCCGCACCTCCCATGAGGATCGGCATGTTCGGGTAGCGAGCACGCACCAGCCCCACAGCGTCTTCTAGTCCACGGATTGTGTACTGCAACCCGGTGAGTGGATCATTTGCCAGCCCGTCGGCACCTGCTGCCACGAACAGCATCGTCGGCTCGAACTCCTCACACAACGACAGGAACCTCTCAACCGCTTGGCGCAACTCCCCATCACCATCGCCCGCCCGAAGCGGCTGGTTATAAACCCTGCACTCCGGCACATCACCAAGCCCGGTGCCGGGAAAAATCCCGCCCTGGTGCACGCTGAACGTCAAGATTCCCGCGTCATCGAACAGTAGGTTCTCTGTGCCATCGCCGTGGTGCGCATCGACATCGAGAATGGCCACCCGCCGACCCGCCTCCTGCGCAATCTTGGCTGCGATCGCAAAGTCCGCGAACACACAAAACCCACTCGAGCGATCGACCTGCGCATGGTGCTTGGCACCGGGCAAGTTGACGGCCAACGTGGTCTGCCCCTCCAGCAGCGCCTCCAACCCGGTCAACGTCCCACCCACGAATAGTTGCGCCAGCTCTGCCAAGTCGGGCCGCCCGCCACGCCATTCATCACAGGTGTGCTCGACCGTGACCTGATGGATGTATTCAGCGGTATGCACGCGCTGCAGTTCACTCACGGTAGCCATGCGCGGTGTCACAACTCGTGGCGGTGAAACATTCGACCGATCTGTGTGATGCAGGTTCATCATTACGGCGTTGAAACCATTGACGAAGCGCCGACCCTGGGTCGGGTGGTGGTCGTCGAAGATCCAGTTCGCATACTCGTTACTGTGAATGATGATTGGTCCACCCATAGGCATTCACCCTTTCCCAAAGATCTCACCAGCGCCGCGTACGCAGGTCGAGCCGCTGTCAGCCTGAGAGCTACGACCCGCGCATCATGAACACCGTCAGTGTGCAACACACCTCTGACATTTATCAGTGCAGCGAGCGAGCACCACTGACGAACATTGAGACAAAGACCAACTGGGGGCGCATTGGCATGCAGTCCAGTGAAAACTCAGTAGCGAGCAGAATTACCCTCGTCAGTTGGTCGATCCGGCCGAGCCCTCGATCCAGGTCAGCAGGGCATCCAGCGGCCGTTCCCAGCCAGCATCGAGCATCAAGTCGTGGCCGATCCCGTCGAACCAGAGTGGCTTGACTCGGTAGGCGTTCGCGGTCTGCTGCACAGCCCAGGCCGGCACGACCCGATCTCCTCGAACGCCCATCACCAGCACTGGGGCACGCACCGGTCCGATGCGGCGTGGCACGAGCAATTGGTACTGGGCTAGCGGTGCCTCGCGACCGAGTCGATCGATGTACTGCGCTGCGGTCACCCGATCCAGGCCGACGAACAGATCGCGGGCCCGAAAGGGAAGGGTGCCGCCGGCGAGTACTTGCAGCGCATCCAATGGTCGGTCGCGAGCCAGCGATGCCAGGATCGCGGCCGATCCGCCGAGGGGCGCCGGAGTCATCAGCACGAGGCCGCGCGGCTGGTAGCGATCAACGACGAGCTGGGCGATGAGTGCCCCCATTGAGTGACCCACCAGGATCGGCGGCTGGGGAAGTCCGGTGATGACCTGCAGGACGTCGTGCACGTAGTCACGCATCAGGGTCCGCGTCAGGCGTCTGCTGCCACCTGATCCACCGTGACCGCGCAATGAGACCGCGTACGCCGGAAAGCCTCGAGCAGCCGCCGCCGGCAACCAATGTTCGGCGAAGCACCACGCACCGTGCGCAAGGCCGTGCACGAACAGCACCGGTGGTTTGCGCTCCGACCGCGCACGCTCATCCCAACCATCCGGTACCGCTGCGAGCACCTCGCGATGCACCCCGACCGGGGGCAGTGCCCAGTCCCAGGGGCGCATCACCTGAGAGCCGGAGCGCCTGAGAGTCATCGTGCCGCTGACCGGGCCAGTGGGTTTGAACCGGTGAATGCACCGTTCCGGTTCCCTAGCCGGCCCTCCAGTTGGTGCAGGTCTGCGGCAAGCACCCGCAAATAGTCCTGGTGCGCGATCTCGTAGTAGTGACGAGTCGACTCCTTGTACTTGGCACCACCGTCCGTTCGCTCCCCGACTCGGCGAATCACCTCGCGGTGATACGCCTGCGCGGCAGCAGGATCGGATCGCAGCAGCGCGGCGTAGGTAGCGATCAGCATCCCCTGCCAGTGCGCGATGGTCCACTGCCCACTGTCCGGTTGGATCAGGCCAGCGACTGCCAGCGTGGGAGTGGACGGGGTGAAGATCTGACGTGCCAGGACAGGGTGGTCGCCGATCACGTTGAGCCATGAGGGGTCAATGAACGAAAAGTGCGCCAGGTAGCCGGTGCAGCAGATGACCAGGTCGACCTCCGCACTGCTGCCGTCCACGAAGTGCACGCGTGGTCCATCGAAGCGATCGACATCCGGCTTGGGCGTGATGTCGCCGTGCCCGACGTAGTAGACGAGTTGCTGATTGACGATCGGATGGGTCTCGTAGAAGGCGTGATCTGGGGTCGGCAATCCGAACTTCGCCACGTCGCCGACCGTCAGACGCAGCACCGCCTTATACATGGCGCGGCGCACCGACAGCGGCACCCGCAGGGCCAGCAGCAGGTCCGCGGTCTGGTCGGACGGTCGACCCAGGGCGTACTTCGGGTTGTAGTAGTAACCACGGCGAGTGGAGTGCAGCACGCTGCCTGCGTGCTGGGCAGCCTCCACCGCGATATCGCATCCGGTGTTGCCTGCCCCGATCACCAGCACCCGCCGGCCGCGCAACATATCGGCGGACTTGTAGTCAGCCGAGTGCCGCAGCTCCCCGGTGAAGGACTCCAGGCCCGGGTATTGAGGCATCTTCGGCACCCAGTTGTGGCCGTTGGCGATCACCACGCCGGCGAAGCGCTGCTGGGTGTGTTCTCCGTTCGCCCGGTTCTGCCAGGTGACCTGCCAACCACCGGAAGGCTCGGATTCCACCGCGGTGACCTCGCTGCGAAAGTGAATGCGTTCACGCAGGCCGAAGTGATCGGCGTAGGAACGCAGGTACGCATGGACCTGCCAGTGCGATGGGTAGTCGGGGTACGCATCCGGCATCGGGAAGTCCGGAAACTGGGTGAACGGCTTGGTCGAGATCAGGTGCGTGGACTGGTAGACCCGGGAGGTCTCCCCATGGAAGTTCCAGTTGCCGCCGACGTCATCGGAGCGCTCGAAGCCTTCGACCTCGATGCCCAGTTGCCCCAAAGCCTTGGTCGCTGCCAGCCCATGCGGCCCAGCGCCGATCACTGCCCAACGGTCGGGATGAGGTGCATTCATGGGCCCACCGCCTGGTCGCACGTCTGAACTGCCCGCAGCCTAGGCCACTAGCGGAATACAGGGGACGCAGCACTGGCATCCTCTCTCCGCTTCGTAGCAGCAAGACCGCCGAGCGGACGGATGCGGATTTCGCAGTGCTGGTCGATCACTGATGAGGGGTCGAATCTGTGCCGTGGCCTCCGTCGGCGTCGGTCAGCCTGAATCACGACGGACCTTTCCGCCCGGACGATCCAGAAACGGTCAAAGCTGCGGGCGAACGGCTATCTATTTAGGGTTCACCTTCACGTTATGGCCGGTGGCGAACTCATTCCCGAGCGACCCGAGTCCCAATTCGATGATGCGCCACACGGGTGCATCCGGCGGTGTGACGAAACTGTCCAGGAGAACAGCAGGACCGGGACCTGGGTTCACGTTGCTCATGGGCGTCATCGCCGGCATGTCAACACACTCACCCGGACCCGTCTTCTGGGGTTCGGAACCATCCAGGTAGAGGACTGCCTGCCCGCTCACCACGCAGGTCCAGCCCCCAAAGGGGTGGATGTGGATTGGAGCCCGTGTCCCTGCTTCTCGCACGTCCCGGTAGACACGGACCTGCTGTCCGTCGCGCATCACATTCAGAATCTCTTGCGAGGTATGCACCAACGTGGGCTCCCCTGGCGGAACCGTGCCATTGATCGTCGAGACCAATGGATATGCGTTCACTTCGTCGATGACTTGCTGTGCCGAGTTGGTACCGCACGATGACAGGAACACAGGGACGACGCAGGCAATGACCAGTACACGTGTGGCTCTGCCTCTCACGACAACAACGTACAAGCAACGCTCCGGCGTACGCTCACCAAGGTCATCGGAGCCGATGAATCCACGCCGATGACGCAGTCAGCACTCGCCACCCCGATCGCCGACGAACTCGTGTCAGGTATGCGCATGGGCTTCGGAGTTATGGGGGAGCACGGGGAGAATCCGTGGTTCGAGTGGCGCCCACCCCGCTCTACAGCACCTACGTGGACAGTTGGAGAGGCGCCAAGGCTCTGCGCCAGACCCTCATGAAGATGTGAGCCGGCGGTAAAGTGACGAGGTCGTCTAAAGCCGAGGAGATGCTCATGCGTCGTTCCATCATCCGCGTGGCTGTGCCGATCGCGGCCCTGTTCGTCCTGGGCGCATGCGCGGGCGACACCTCAAACCGCCAGGCGGAGGGGACCAGTGCCCCGGTTGCGAGCGCTGCCTCGGATGACGCCGTTGCCGCCGCCCCGGTCACCTGCCCTGAGCGATCGGAGAGCGGTGATGACTTCATGCTGCGTAAGGTGAAGATCGTCAATGAGACCAATGCGACGTTCCGCCTGTCCGTCCCGGCGGATCAATGGAGTTGCGACAACTTCAGTGGGGCGGACAACCCGTCCAAGCTCAACGGGCTCCAGATCGCTCCGAACCCGCGGTCACCGCTTATCGTGACGGTTCGCGCTCGCTGGCTAGCTCCGAACCTGCCGGTGACGGTGCTGAAGAACAACCCGGGCAGCGACCTGCCGTGGACACCGGTCGCCCGGACGGAGTGGGGCGCGGGCGGGTTCTACGGCTATGCGCCAATCAAGCCGGGTACGAACCAACTCGGCTCGTATCCCCTGCAGGACGCGAACGGCTCGACGATCGGGCTCCTCACCTTTAGCGCCTATAACCACAAAGGCGAACTCGAAGAGGACACGTTCAATGCCATTCGACTGTGGCCGGCGGACTATCAGCAGTTGGACAACGCGGGTGCGCAGGACGACGTAACGCCGCAGAGCGTGCGTTGACCACCTAGCCGCGGCGGGTGATGATCAGCCCGCGATCGGCCAATGACGAGCGCAAGGTGGTGTACCGCTTCGTGCAGTAACTCTTTGTAACGTGCCACTAGGCAGCCGTGGGTCGCACTCCTGCCTTGCTACCGAGTGGTCGCCGGTGTAATTCCCGAGGCGAGTGTCACAGGCCCCTGGCACACTGCAAAGTGATGACGGCACCTCAGAGATAACTGGGCCAAACACGAACGGGGAGGCATACATGACCCACGAGCAAGAACCCCCACAACCCATCCAAGCCGCCCAACTACCGGATTTCGCATCCATGACCGAAGACGAGATCCGCGCCTTCGCCCACCAAATCTGGGAAAAGTTCGCAGCGAACCAGCAATCACTAAAAACCTAGGCGCGATGCGGGGGAGGTAGTGATGGACGAAGGCGATGTCGAGGACGACCTAGATTTCGGCCCGATCAGTGAGGAAACTGCCTACCGATACACCGTGCATGCGGTGACGCACCTGCAGTCGCAACACCCCAACACCACGCTGCAGGTGGGATCCAACCTTGACTTCGTGCCACTGCAGCCAATGTGGCCGGTACGTGTGGAGATCAACGGCCAGTTGATTGTGCAGTTTGAGCAGGACGGCACCTGGCTTGATGCGCAGGGTCGCACGCATTCCTGGCGCGGCATCATCGAAGGTTCACCCAAAACGATCGCTGAGATGCTGCTGCGCAACGCAGGCCTCCGCGACCAACGGCCGAACCGCGTGTCTCCGGTGCGCACCCACGACAGACTCCCT
>CAZKFI010000060.1:0-15072 GCA_964551975.1 uncultured Bifidobacteriaceae bacterium
ATCCGATTACCTCGCAGTCGACCGGCCCACGGCACCATCGGATACATCCCGAACTCGACCGGGTGATCATCCCGTCGACCGAGTAACTCCAGCCCATCTACCTGCCAGGACACCGCACGGCCCCCGCAGGATGGATCCAGCAGCAGCTCCTGATCGGGGTGCTCCGACGATCCGGGCGCGCTGATCAGTTGCAGCATCACCTAGGAGGCGCGGCGCGCAGAGGTTGTCTGGAGCACTCGCAGTGGATCGGTGAGCAACGGCGCAAAGGCTCGCTCAGCGGCTCCTACCAACGTGCTGTCACCGGCCAATGCTGGCGTCACCAACCGCACGTTGTCGCGCATCGCCGCAAGGGTCTGATCCACCCTGCCGAGGACCGCCTCGCTAACCTGCGGCAACAGGTAGCGCAGGTGCCCGCCGAGCACGATCACCTCTGGGTTGAAGATGTTGATCAGATTGCCAAGACCCAGTCCGAGCCATTCACCTACCTGTCGAAGCCCTTCACGGGCCTGCGTGCTGCCGCCCTCGGCTTCGCGCACCACCTGCAGCACATCACCGATGTCATCACTCAACCCAGCGGCTCGAATAATCGCATCGCGACCGATCTCGGTCTCCCAGCAGCCGCGAGCACCGCAGCGACAGCGCATCCCGCGCGGGTTCACCACCATGTGGCCAACCTCGCCACCAAACCCGCCCACCCCGGTCATCAAACTGCCATCCAGAACGATGCCACCACCGATGCCTACTTCACCGGAGAGATAGATCAGCGAACGCACGCCCCGACCGGCCCCGCGCACATGTTCAGCAAGGGCACCGAGGTCGGCGTCGTTACCCACCGCAATCTGCGGTCCCTGATTGCCAGCAGCAGCCAGGCGCTCAACGAGCAGGGGACCCAGTGGTACGTCACGCCAACCGAGGTTCGGCGCCACCAGAACCTGTCCACCATCTGGATCGATAACACCCGGAATCGATACGGCAAGGCCAACCAGGGTGCCGGTTGATTCACTCAGCAGCGCCTGTGCCGCAGAAGCGATCACACCCACCGCCTCATCGGGTGCGATGCCATCACCAGCATGGGGGTCAATCCTTCTGGTGAACACCGTCCCACCCAGGCCCACCAGAGCCGTTTCAGTTGCTTCGACCTTGACCTCGCAGGCCAGCACCAATGCTCCCGACGGCACCGGCTCGACCACCAGTGACGGCCGACCAACTCCACCGGCCGCACCAGCGACTTCGGCGACAAGTCCGGCTTCGGCGAGTTCATTGACCAGCACGCCGACCGTACTGCGATTGAGGCCGGTTGCACCAACCAGATCCGATCTGCTGACCGGTCCGGCCACATGCACGAATCGCAGAACCCGTGCCAGGTTTAGGCGGCGCAGGTCATCCTGCGTCGTCGCGGTAGTAACAGACACCTGCGCTAAGTCCCCGTCGTCAAACTTCGCTTCCGAGAGAGCGCATCGGCGCCGGCAGCGAGCATCAGTACTGCGCCGGTGATCATGAGTTTGATGCCCGCCGGATACCCCAGCAGACCCATGCCGTTGTCGATGACTGCCACCACAGCACCGCCGATGAGCGCATCGTGGATGCGACCACGTCCACCGAAAAGACTGGTTCCGCCGATCACCGCCGCGGCCACTGCCTGCAGCACGATGAAGCGTCCCGCGTTCGGATCGACTGATGCGGCGCGGCTCGCCGCGACGATGCCAGCAAACGCTGCGGTCGTGGAGCAGATCGTGAAGCAGGCGATGCGCACCTGACTGATCCGAATACCGGCACGTCGTGCCGCCTCAGCATTGCCACCGACTGCGTAGATATGCCGCCCGAATCGCGTCCGGTTCAGCACGAACCCAAAAGCCAGCGTCAGGATCACCAGAATCGGCACGATGATTGGCACACCGCTCAGTGGGTTCAACTCCGGGTTCGTGCTGCGCTCCAAGCTCAAGACCCAGACGACTGCAAACCCGATGACCGCGAGTACGGCCGTCTTTACCAGGATCACGCCAAGGGATGCGCCCGTGAAGCCACGTGCCTGACGCCGCTGCCGACCGATCAGCGCAAACGCAAGGTAACCGACGACCACAACGACATACAGGGTCCACCCGAGCCAGATCGGCAGGTTGTCGTTCTCAATGGCCTTGATCACCGGATCGGTGATACGAACGTTGCCACCCTCACCGATGATCACCAGGACCAGTCCCTGGAATGCCAGGAACAGTGCCAACGTGACCACGAAGGACGGAATGCCGACTTTCGCGACCAGCAGGCCGATGCAGTATCCGATGATCAGGCCCGCCACGAGCGCAGCGGCAGCAGCCACGTACCAGGGCGCGCCGTTCTTCGACATGAGCACAGCCAGGATTGCTCCAGCAACACCTGAGGTCACGCCAGCAGAAAGGTCGATCTCACCGAGAAGGAGAACAAAGATCAGACCCATCGCCAGAATCACCACGACGGCTGCCTGGGTGAGGAAGTTGGCGAAATTCAGCGGCGTGGAGAAGGTCGGGCGTAGTGCGGCAAAGAGCAGGACGAGGACGATCAGGCCAAGGATCGCCGGCAGCGATCCCATGTCGCCACCACGAACCTTGGACAGCCAACCGGAGAGCGACTGGCGAATTCCTTGACCCTGCGTCTGCAGGTAATCGGGGGTCTGCGTCGATGTGCTCATGCTTCCTCATCAATGCTGCTGGCGGACTTGCCGCCGGTGATGTATTCCACGACCTCAGCGGGTGTCGTGCTCTTGGCATCGAGTCGAACGACCATCCGCCCGAGGTAGAGCACGTAGATGACGTCAGCCACGGTGAAGACGTCCTGCAGGTTGTGCGAGATGATCACGACGCCGAGCCCCTTGGCGGCGAGTTCGCGGACCAGGTTCAATACCTGCTCGGTCTGCGCCACGCCGAGGGCGGCGGTTGGTTCATCGAGGATGACGACTTTGTTGTTCCACAGCACGGCGCGGGCAATGGCCACCGTTTGCCGCTGGCCACCGGACAGACTCGAAACTTTTTGACGAAGCGACTTCACGGTGCGCACCGACAGGCTCTGCAGCGTCTGCCCTGCCTTGGACTCCATATCGGCTTCGTCCATGGCAACGCCACGGTGCAGTTCCCTACCCAGGAACATGTTCTGGACGATGTCCAGGTTGTCGCACAGGGCAAGGTCCTGATACACGACCTCAATACCAAGTGAGGCAGCCGAGCGCGGGTCCGAGATGGTTACCTGGTTGCCTTCGAAAGTGATCACACCGGCGTCGAACGGCTGAATGCCCGCCAGGCCTTTGATCAAGGTGGACTTGCCAGCTCCGTTATCTCCTACGAGCGCGGTCACTGTGCCTGGGGCGACGGAGAAGTCCACACCTTTGAGGACATCAACCGCACCAAAGCTCTTCTTGGCTCCGGCGACTTCCACGATTGCTGCGGGCGCCATGTACTCCTCCAAAGGTCCGCCGAGATTGGCGGCGGTCACTCGTGGTTACCGCGCTCCAACCTAGTGACGCGCAGGGCTGGTTGTCCGGGAATTACCGGATCACCGGTGGTCGAGATAGTGAAGATGGTGATGATGGTGAAACTAGTGAAATCGAAGAGGGCTTCCCGAGCCGCACCACATACGCCGTTCCGCTCGGGATGTGCTGCTGGGCCCGTGCAATGCACGGGCCCAGCAGCGATGGATCAGCCGATGCCGAGTTCCTCGCACACCGCTGCCACGTCATCCACGCACAGCTCCGCGGCGGTGAAGCCTGCGGTACCAGCGTCCAGAACCTCCTGGACGTTCTCTGCGTAGATGATGACCGGGGTCGAGTACACGGCAGGAACCGTGACGCCACCCACATCAACCGTTGCCGGTGCTGCCGGCTGCTCGCCGTTCAGCAGGGCAATGGCCAGTGCCGAGGCGTCAGCGGCCTCAAGGGCGGTGTTCTTGAACACCGACATGCACTGCTTGCCGAGCAGGACGTTCTGCAGACCCGAGAGGGTTGCGTCCTGGCCGGTGACCGGAATGGTCAGGCCGTTCTTGTCGGCCACGGCGATGGCTGCGCCACCGAGGCCGTCATTGGCCGCGAGAACGCCGTCGATCTTGCCACCGAGGTCGGTGAACATCTGCTCGAAGATGACACCACCCTGCTGGTTGTCCCAGTCCGGAACGGACTCGTCCTTGACCGGCGTGATGCCAGCGGCCGCGAGGGTCGTCTCGTAGCCCTCCTTGAACATGGCGGCGTTGCCGTCAGTCGGGGAGCCGTTGAGGAAGACCACCTGAGCGGCGGCCAGGTCGACACCGTTGTCGGTGAGGCACTTGATCAGGCCCTCACCCTGCAGCTGGCCGACCTTGACGTTGTCGAATGACACGTAGTAGTCAGCAGGCGCGAACGGACGGTCGTAGGCGATGACCGGGATGCCCTGGGCCTTGGCCTTCTCGGCAACCGTTGCACCGGAGCCGTTAAGGTCGACCAGGATCATCACACCGCAGCCGCCGGCGAGCATCTGATCGCCGATGGTGAGGTACTGGTTGGTGTCGCCCTGTGCGTTCTGGATATCCGACTCGAAGCCGGCCCCTGCCAGAGCGCTCTCGATTGCCGGACGGTCCTGGTTCTCCCAGCGATCCGAAGACTGGCTATCGGGCAGGATGACGCAGGCCTTGCCAGCAGCTGCGGGAGCAGCCGAGGCAGCCGCCGAAGCCTCAGCCGGTGCGGCCGAGGACTCGGTGCTCGTTGAGGAGCTGCTGCATGCAGCCACGAGCAGTGACGCGGCCGCGAGGCCCGCCACAGTCGCAATGATTTTCTTGGACATACGGTGCTGTCCCTTCCTTGCAGGCTAGGCCTGCGGATTGTCGATGGTGCCTAATGGGTAATGCTGCTTTTCACGTTCCTTGCCTTGGTGCTGCCTGCCGTCTCCCCCTCGGCTAAATGCCGAGAATCCGGTCGATGACAAGTTGATCGAGTGCTTCATTCCCATACGTGCGATCGGCAAGCCGATCTGGGTCGAATGACTCGGCCTTCAGCCGGGCTGCCGTCTCCGCCGTGTAGCGGCCGACAGTCGGCTCCGCGAGCTCCGGAACCCCGGCCTTGGCCATGGCTTCCCGAACTCGGGGATCTTGGTCGAACTCGCGCGCCTTCTGCGCGAGTGCGAGGTAGGTGCGCATGCACCCGCGGGCGAAATCCCAGATACCTTCCCCACCGTCGTTGCGGTAGGGGCGTGCGTCGAAGTGCCGCGGCCCGTCGTAGCCACTGGACTCCAGCAATCGCACAAGGAAGAAGTCGTCCTTAATGCCCTCGGACCCAAACCGGAGGTCCTGGTCGTAGCGGCCGATCTTCTGGTCGTTCAAGTCAATGTGGAACAACTTGCCCTGCCAGAGTGCCTGAGCAACGCCTTGGTAGAAGCTCAACCCTGCCATGGTCTCGTGCGCAACCTCAGGGTTCAGCCCGACCATCTCCGGGTATTCGAGCATCTGAATGAAGCCCAGCGCGTGTCCGATCGTGGGCAGGAAGGTGTCACCACGTGGCTCGTTGGGCTTTGGCTCCAAGGCGAACCGAATCCCGTAACCCTGGTCCCGGACGTAGCCACAGAGGAAGTCCAGCGCCTCCTTATAGCGATCCATGGCGTCGCGTGGCTCTTTGCTCGCCGCGCTCTCCACACCTTCGCGTCCACCCCACAGCACATAGGTCGGAGCACCGAGTTCGGCCGCGACGTCAAGGTTTCGCATGACCTTTTGGATGGCCAGGCGTCGCACGTTGGGGTCGTTGGAAGTGAAGGCGCCATCCTTGAACATCGGATGCCGGAACAGGTTCGTCGTCGCCATCGAGCAGACGATCCCGGTCTCGGCCAGGGCAGCCTTGAATCGATCAAGTTCCGCTCGACGTTGGCTCTCCGGAGCGCCGAAGGTCATCAGGTCGTCGTCATGGAAGCTCACGCCCCAGGCGCCGATCCGGGCCAGGCCCCGCACGAAGTCCACCGGGTCAACGGGGGGACGCGTGGGCTCACCGAACGGGTCGCCACCCACGTGGCCGATAGTCCACAGGCCAAAGGAGAACTTGTGCTCTGGGCGCGGCGTCAGGGCATCCGACACGTCATGCTCTCCCTGTGTTCCAGGTCATACCGGAAATGTTGTGTGCCACAACATATGGCCGCATACCGCGCGCTGCAAGGTGAAGGGGCACCGAATCGGTTACTGATGAGTAACGATTTGGTCACGTGCGGCTGGCACTCCACGGAGCCCGAAGCCGCACCCTCCACTGAGAGGACAGCCCACGTATATATGGGATACGCCCCTATGTGGAAATGGTCCCAAAACGTGGAGGTGGCCTAGAAACGGCAACGAGGCCAGCCGAGAAGGGGCCGACCTAGTCGCCGTAGAGGGCCACGCGCGCCGCCGCGTACTGTTCGCGCACCCGCGTCACCGGGGTGGGCTCAAGTCGAAGGGTCGTTCCCTGACGAAGTCGATCCCACACCGGCGGTTCGGTGCCCCCGAGCAGGGCCCAGGCCGCCTGCCGGGCAGCGCCATCAGCGACGTACTCACCGGGGGGCGGCACTTCCACCGGCACAGCGAACATGGTGGCGGCCACCTCGGCTACCGCGCGATTAGCCGCCGCGCCCCCCACCAGCAGTACGCGTCCCGGCGTCACCCCGACCTCGACCAAAGCATCGACCGCATCGGCTAGGCCACCGAGCATGCCCTCGATCGCGGCGCGGGCGATATTTGCCGGGGTCAGGTTCTCGCGGGTGATGCCCTGTAGGGAGCCGCGGGCCTGCGGCAGGTTCGGGGTGCGTTCGCCGTCAAAGTAGGGCAGCAGGGTCAGCCCGCCGGCTCCCGCGTCGGCCGTGAGCGCGAGCTTGCCCAACTCGTCCGGGCTCACACCCAGCAGGTCTGCGGTAGCCGTCAGGATGCGCGCGGCGTTCAGCGTGCAGACCAGCGGCAGGAATCGACCCGTTGCGTCAGCGAATCCGGCGACGGTACCGGTCGGATCCGCGGAGGGCACGGTTGAGCAGGCGAATGCGGTTCCCGAGGTTCCCAGGGATACGACCACGTCACCCGGCCCGGCATCGAGGGCGAGTGCAGCACCCATGTTGTCTCCGGTGCCCGGAGCCAGACGGATCCCCGTTGGTGTCTCACCAACTACCTCGCTGGGCCCAGCAACTCGGGGCAGTGCTGGCAGGTGACCGAGGGCGAGGCGGACGAGGTCCTCTCGGTATCTGCCCTGCGCGGGTGACCAGTAGCCGGTACCGGAGGCATCACCTCGGTCAGTGGTGGCCTCATCTGGGCGATCCGCCAACAACCAGGTGAGGTAGTCATGCGGCAACATGACCGAGGCGACTCGGCGCGCCTGCTCTGGCTCCTTGCGTGCCAGCCAGCGAATCTTCGAGACGGTGAATGCCGCAACCGGAACACTGCCGACCGCATCCGCCCAGGCCTGCGGACTGCCCAGTTCGGCAACGAGGTCGGCCGCATCAGGTGCCGAGCGCGTGTCGTTCCAGAGCAGCGCCGGACGCACCACGTCGCCTGCCTCATCGAGCACCACCATGCCGTGCTGCTGCGCTGCGACCGCCATGGCGGTCACACCGTCGAGGGCTCCGTCCAGCACGCCACGCAGCGCCTGCCACCAAATCTCGGGTGCTACCTCGGTGCCGTCCGGGTGCGTTGCGCGTGCCTCACGAACCAGTTCACCCGTCTGGGCATCGCGAATCACCACCTTGACCGACTGCGTGGACGAGTCGATTCCTGCTACCAGAGGCCCGTTCGCTGTCATGCCCGCAAGCGTGGCATAGGCACCTCAAGGGGCGAGTTCGGGTACCCGCATTCCTAGGGCACAGCCGCGCAGCAGCTGCTGCAGTGCGGTCCTCTCGCGAGTATCGACCGCTAACCGCCAACGAAACTTCACTCCGATCCAGGCCTTGGCGAAGCGGCATCGACCGGCTTCGGGTACCCACTCGGCGGGATCCTGATCGCCCTTGGATCGATTCGAACCGGCCGACACCGCGAACAAGGCAAGGGGATAGCCCAGGTCATTCGCGAACCGCGCCCGGCGACCGGCATTCCATCGCCATGCACCGGAATCCCACGCCTCGCTCAGCGCAACAACGTGATCAATGTCGAGCGCCGACGCATCACTGACGACCGATCCGTCATAGAGCGAAACCCAGCGCCCTCCGATGACCTCACAGCCCTGCACCACCCCCGCGACCGCTTCAGCGATGAGCACCTCATCACGCGTGTCACAACCGTCACCATCACGGTCCTGCCAGTCAGCAAAGAGCTCGCGGTCGTACTCACCTCGATGCTCCGGTGCACTCGGCAGTGCGCGAAGCAGGACCAGAGCAGACGAAGAATCTGCACTGGCTGGGGCGGCCAACGTGGCGAACACCGCGATGACGAGCAGCAACACAACGCCGCTTTTGGCAAACGCGTAGATGGAACTCACCCCCAAACACTGCAGGCACGGATCATCCGATCAAGTGCGCGGACTGGCCGCCACTTGGCTCCCGCCCGTTCAGTCGAAGATCACGCCCTTGTGCAGGAAGAAGCAGCCGTAGGGCTCGGACTCCAAGGTGTGCACCACGGCGTACACACCCTTGGCACGCTGGTAGAACTCGAATCTCGGCACGATTCCGTAAACAAGATCCCGGCCCTCAGCCTGCTGAGCGAGAGCCAGTAGCGCATCCTGGGTCGCCGTCGTGATGGCTGGGTCATCGCGCACCTCCATCCGCTCCAGAGGATGTTCGATGAACGAGTCCAACGGCATGACGCTCAGGATCGCTCGCGCTGCCCGCAGGATGCCAACCTCACCGAGGCGAATCACCGGCTTTCCGGAGGCGGCCGCCGGATAATTTCGGTCAACGAGTAGAAGTTGATCCCCGTGGCCCATGTCATCGAGGATTTTCAGCAGGTCGCCGTTCAGCAGTGGATCAATTCCCTTGAGCATCCCTACTCCAACCTCAGTGGCCAGGCGCTGAGCCATTGGCTGCGCGCCTTGCTCTGGTGTGCGCCATCATCTTGTCAAGAATGGATTTCTTTACGACGCCACTTTTCAGGAATCCCTGGGGCTGAAACTCCTGCGGCAGCCCCCCGGGCAACACCTCACCGGTAGCTCGGTGCACCTGTGGGGCCGCAATCGACTTCAGGATCTTGGTTGGGGTATCCGAGCCGTGAATCCAACTCGACGCCTGACCATGTTGATCCTCACGAGATGCCCCCTGCCCCATCCACGCCAGGGCATGTCCTTGCACGGACTCCTCGCGCCCAACGGGTACCGGGCTGGTGTAGCGACCATGTGCAGCCTCCACACTCTTGCGTGAATGCGTGACGTCGCCAGCCTTGCGCTCCCCGACCTCGAAGGTCCCCGGCATTCCGGTGCGAATGGTGTTCTCGTGATACTGCTCCGGGATGCCCATCTGACCCAGCACGGCCTTGGCCTGTTCGTACTGTTCGTCCACTTCCTTGGTCATGGGTCGGGCCCAAGGATTGTCCGCCGTGTTTTCAGTCTCGAAAGCACTATCGGGGATCGCCGCAGGTCCTGCGCCGCTACTCGGTGGGGCAAGCAGGTGGGCATAAGAGGATCCCGTGTTGGGGCGCGTCCCGGCATTCATTGGACTCATCGGCGCGACCGTGGCCGGCCGTGGCTGATGCGCTGCTGGGTCCTGGGAAGCCGGTACTCGAAACTCCGCACGGTCTTCGAACGCTGGCTCCGACATCACGACCTCCCCCCGCCACGCTACTGCACCTTGTGAGGGTTTGGCTTCAGGTTACGAGGCGTACGCACCTTTGCAGTGTCGCTTGATGAAGCGTGCAGGGTTGATCGCGGCCGACTCGCCACCGCTCTTCCAGTACTCAAAATGCAGATGCACCGCACCTGGTGAACCGGTATCTCCCATGGTGCCGATCACCTCACCGGCCTTGACGCGCTGGCCGCCCTTGATGAACACGTGATCCATGTGTCCGTAGTAGTACTTGCTGCCACTCTTGCCGCTGAGCACGATCTGCAGCGCGCCATTGCGCTGCTTCTTGGTGCGGTTGATGCGACCGGATTCCACGGCGAAAATCCCAGTACCCCGCGGTGCGGCTAGATCAATCCCGCGATGCTTCCGCCTGCCGCGATCCGCACCCCAGCCGTCACCGACCGTGAAGTCTTTCGTCGGACAGACCCTGCCGGCCACTGCTCTGGGAGCCATCAGCGGGTCTGCCGACCCGGCGATCATCGGCATGCCACCGCCGGTTTGTGCATCGTCTGCAGGCACGGCCGCCAGCGCTGGAGTCGCCGAGGCGGTAATCGCCAGGGTGAGCGCGCAGGCCGCCCACGTCGGAAAACGTGGCATTTGTTCACCGTACCGAAGCTGCCCACACCGGCAACTCAGCGCATAGGCGCACCGGCCAGTGAATCGTTCAAAACAAGGACGAATCACGCGCTACACATCAGGATGTGCAGATGACCCGACTGTTTGATGACTTCGTCTCCGGTGCAGGACCTCTCTGGCAGGCCTACCTGCATCACCCCTGGATGGACGCCATTCACGATGGCTCTTTGACCCGCGAGCAGTTCGGCTTTTTCCTCGCCCAGGACATGCCCTATCAACGTGACTTCTTGAACGCATTGGTACTGGGTGCAGGCAAGGCTGCTGACCCCGATCTACTACTCACCATGCGTGGCTTTATTGCCGATGAGGCTGCGTTCGAAGAGCAGCTACTCGAGGAACTTCACGTGCCCTGGACCTATGACCGTTGGGCTGCCGGGCCAGCACGCGAGGGCTACATGAACCACCTCATTCGCGTTGCGCATGAAGAAGACGTCTCAACAATCTGTGCCGCACTCCTGCCCTGTGCTGCCGGTTTCACCGGAGCCATGGCCGAACCGGCTCCCAAGTCGGGCCTGGATCCGCTCTACGTTCGCTGGTTGGAGTACTACGAGCGCCCCGAACAGTTCGCCTTCTCCAGCCAGCTGGTGGGCACCTTCGAGGCAGGTTTGCAGGAAGCAACTCCGGAACGCATCAGCCATGCGCGGATGATCTTCACACGTAGCGTGCAGCACCAGATCGACGTACTTGATGCCGCTTGGAAGACCGAGGATCCCTGGCGCACAAGCTAGAACGCCTACGCTGCGTCTATGCGAAGGCGTAGTCGACTGCAGTTACTGACAGCTGGCTTGGCGGGCCTGATCGTCGGGTTCCTCGTTCCGCTGTTCATGCATCGTAACTACGCCCCATCGCTGGGCTGGGATGTGGCCGCATTGGTCTTCCTAGTGTTGCGGTGGCGGGATATCTGGCCGCTGGATGCCCAGCAGACCAAAGACGTTGCGGCTGACGAGGATTCCGGGATCCTCATTGACGACATCATCATCATCCTGGCGGCCTTGGTCAGCCTGGTCACCGTGGCGCTCGTCCTTGCTCAGCAGGGTGACCTTACGGTTGCCGAGCGCTTGATGAAGACATTTCTCGGCATCATCTCCATCGTGCTGGCCTGGGTAGTCCTACATACGGTCTATACCCTGCGCTACGCCAGGCTCTACTACTCACCGCCCTACGGCGGAATCGAGTTCAACGGTCCCAACCCACCCACCTACGCCGACTTTGCCTACGTCGCCTTCAGTATCGGCATGACATTTCAAGTCTCGGACACCAACCTCACCGATCGCCGATTCCGCATTGCCGTGCTCGTGCACGGCCTGTTGTCTTTCATATTCGTGACGACGATTCTTGCGGTGACGATCAATCTCGTCGCGGGCCTCAATGCCTAACTAGGACGACGCCTTGATCAAGGTAGTAGTCCACTCCCTGCTGATCTTCTTTCCGGCATGGCGAATACCGGTGACCTTGACTGTCACCGAGTAGTCCGAAACCGGGTCCGCGCGGTACTCATCGGGTAGCTGCATATCCCACGAGATGCTGTTGTCACCGTAGCCGTTGCGGATCTTGTGTACCTGTACCGGGATCTCGCCCTGGGGCGTCTGCACTGTGACCTTGGCACGACTGAAATCAGCCTTGGGGTACGTCAGCGACCAGCGACCATTCGGCTCAAGTTCACGGGGGAAGTATCCAGCCGTTGGCCAGGACACCCAGGTCGGTGTGACAGCACGTCGTCCGGTGCCGATGAGGTAGATCGAATTCGATATGTCGGTATCACCGTTACCGATCTTGCTCAGCTGCTGATAGAGCAGCCACCGGCGGTGCCCGACCGGCCCATTCTCAGGACCCGGATCGTTCATGTAGCTCACCACGGCTCGGGCACCGGTCACAGTGGCGAGTTCGCCGGGTGCCCAGCCATACCCCAATGCGAGGTTGCCGTTCTTGGCACCCAAGTAGCCGTCTTCCGTCCAGCAACGCGCGCTGCGTGGTAGGTCGTGCGTGATGATGTCGTTTGCTGCCATGATCAACGCCGCATCCTGCGAGCGTTCTGATAACCGGGCACTCAACTCCACGGGTCCAAGACCCACCATGGCGCGCATGTAGTTGACCGCATCGAGTACTGATTGCTGACTCTGCGCTGTGGTTTCACCGGCCCTACAGGTCGCCAGGTCACCGTTCCATCCGGTGGGAATGAGTAGTGCCGGCGCCAACTGAGTCTGATACGCCGATGTCACCGCGAGTCGGTCCTGCGTGTCGATACTGTCTTGCGCCGACGCAGGCGGGGCGACCGTCAGGACCGCCGCCAGCACCCCGGTCGTGACAATGCCTACCCACGTGACGAGCGATCGCCTGTGCACCGGTCAAGGATGCCAGGCGATCGCTCGATCGTCACGGTTTCTACAGTCTGGTCCAAAGTGATGGTGCGAGGATCCAGTTGGGGTCTCCGTAGCCCTGATAGGCCTGGATGCAGCGGTAGGTTGCTCCGCCGTAGGCCACCACGTCACCCACCGCGTACCGACCCGTTGCGCTCCAAGCAGGGGCAGCGCCTGGACTCGGATTACTCGTCACTGACGAAGTCGTGACCGTGAACGCCGCCGACCCTGCCGAGCTATTCCCAGCCGCGTCATTGGCCACCACCTGGTAGGTGTAACCCGTTCCGGCCCGCAGACCGGTATCGAGGTAGCTCGTGGAGGTTGTTTGCGCTACTGGAACACCGTCGCGGAGCACGGTGTACGAGGTGACTGCCACGTTGTCAGTGGATGCTGACCACATCAGGTCCACCGTCCCTTCGGTCACACCCATGGAATGCAGGCCACCGGGCGCAGTGGGTGCTTGCACATCTGGCGCAGGAGCCGCAGGCGTGGTTTGCGCTATCACCGGCGCTGACGTTGCCGAGGTGTTGCCGGCCAGGTCATTGGCTCGCACTGTGTAGCTGTAGGTGCGACCAGCGATCAAGCCGGTATCCGCGAAGCGTGTCGAATTGGAAGTACCGACCACGACGCCGTCGCGCAGCACGCTGTACGAGGTGACGGCCACGTTATCTGACGAGGCTGCCCACGTGAGGTCCACCGTGCTCGAACTGATCGCGGTAGTACGCAACTGAGTCGGTACCGTCGGGGCGGTGAAGTCTGCTGCACCGGGGTTCACGTTCACGTCGATTACGTTGTAGAACGCGTTGACCGTATCGGCTACATCCCAGATTGCCAGGATCACGTGGTAGCCACTGCGGTTTGCCGGCACGACGATCTTGTGAGCCGGGCGACTATTTGCCGCTGAACCATCATGCGCGACGGTGGCGATCAACTCTAGGTCTGCTCGCTTCAATGGCGCATTGGGATCCCAGCTCTGCTTCGTCATGTAGTACGACCATTGGCTGGTTCGATGTGGAGCGGTGTAGGTCCAATCGATTGTCAGCGGCCCGGTGCTGATGGCGTTCTTGTACCACCGGCCATAGGTCTGCTGATCCAGCGCCGGGAAGACCCCGCCTGCCGAGGCAATGCGCCCATCAGCTGGCCCGCTGGCCGGAAAACCTTTCGGCGCTTCCAAACTCTGCGGCTCGTAGACGACGTTGCCGCAATTGGTGTTCAATCCCAGCTTGCAGGCAGCCGCACGGCTATAGGGACCGCTGACATAGCCGTGTGCCTGGGCTGGACTGGCCAGTGCGAGGGTTGCTCCCAGCAGAGCGACGGGCGTGAGCAGGGCGACCATGCGGGCGCCCATTGTGGACTTCATGGGGAACCTTTCAGTCTCGGAAATGACCTCGATGAGACGAAGACCCCACCGGACAGGTTCCTGAATACATGCCCGTCGCCAATGTCTTGACAAAACCCGAACACGAGAAGTAGTCACCCCCCTGGTCCGACGTAGCCGTAGGGTCCTTCCTGATGGTCGCCCTGCTTGCTCTATCCACTGCCCTGCTCTGGGGCTGCTGGCGATTCGGTATCAATCTGTATAGCCGGCGTATGCCCTCACGTACCGTCGTTCTGGTCAGCAACGCTGCCGCAACAACGATCTATATCGCATTCGGACTGTTGCGGGGTGACCTTGTCTATGACTTGCGCGACGTCCTGCCGGGCCTCATGGGCGGCTTACTCAACCTCGGTGGCACGCTGCTGGTCCTGCGCGCGGTCACGTCAGGAAAGATGGGGACAGTCTCCGGTATCAGCACGCTCTACGTGCTCATCCCGGTCATGTTCTCGTTCTTCCTCGGTGAAGCGCTGGCTCTCAGCTCCCTCATCGGTATCGCGATCATGCTCACCGGCCTCGTGGTCTTCGCGGTTTCCCGCGCCGAACCCTCTAAAGGCACTGGCACCAAGCGCAGTGTCATCCTGATGGCGCTCGGGGCTGCCCTGCTGTGGGGTCTCGCCGTGATCGTGCTTGATGTGGGTTCCCGTGCGAATCTCTACGGCACCTTGAGCATGGCCCAAGGCGTGCAGATCGTCGTGCTCCTGATCATCGCGGCACTCACGCGCACCCCCATGGAGCTACAGCCTCGCGCCGTTACACCCCTGCTGGCATCCGGAGCGGCTCTTGCGCTGGGCTCGATCGCCTTCTATACCGCTGCTAACGAGGGGGATATCGGAGTCGTCTCGGTTCTCGCAGGCCTCAGTCCCATCGTCACCGCACTCTTGGCCTGGGCCTTGCTCAAAGAGCGCATGCGAAAACCCGAGGTAGCTGCTCTGGTCGTGGTGCTGATCGGCACTGGCATGGTGGTTGCGTAATCTCACATCAAGCCGTGACCAGAGCTTCTCGC
>CAZKFI010000061.1:0-7348 GCA_964551975.1 uncultured Bifidobacteriaceae bacterium
CCGCGCAGTTCACGTTGAGCGCAACCTGCGAGCTCCCTTGGTGGGTATTCAGCATGAAGCGGCCCGACTTGGCCTGCCGACGCGGCAGGTGCGTATCGGGGTCCGCACCGGTGACACCTCACCGCAGGATCGCCGACAGATGGCCCAGCATCCTCCGCAGATCTGTATCACCACCCCGGAATCCCTTTTCCTCTTATTGACCTCGCAAGCCCGATCAATGCTTGCCGGCGTGCACACGGTCATCGTGGACGAGGTCCATGCCGTCGCCGGTACCAAGCGAGGTGCACACCTGGCAGTGTCCCTGGAGCGGCTCGATGCCCTGCTCGCTTCCCCCGCCCAACGCATCGGTCTGTCGGCAACCGTGCGACCACTGGACGCCGTGGCACGGTTCCTTCGTCCGCAACGTCCGGCCACAGTCGTGGCACCACCAACGCAGAAGCAGTGGGACTTGCGCGTGCAGGTGGCTGTCGATGACATGTCTGATCTGTCGACCTCGACGGGTGATGGCGAAGTTGATCTGACAGGAGATGCATCCTCCGCGCCGCGGGTGACGGCAGCCGAACGTCGCAGTTCCATCTGGCCGGCGGTCGACGAGATTCTCGCCGATCAGATTCAGCAGCATCACTCCACCCTGGTGTTTGCTAACTCGCGCCGCCTGGCCGAGCGGATAACCGCGCGCATTAACGACATCGCTGCCGAACAGGACCTTCCGCCGTTGGCCCGAGCCCACCACGGGTCAGTGAGCCGCGAACAGCGCACGGCCATCGAGGAGGCGCTGAAGTCGGGCCACCTGCCTGCGGTCGTGGCCACCAGCTCACTGGAGTTGGGCATTGACATGGGTGCCATCGACTGCGTGGTGCAGGTGCAGGCACCGCCCAGTGTCGCGGCAGGGTTGCAGCGCGTAGGTCGGGCTGGCCACCAGGTGGGTGCCACCAGTCGCGGCATCTTTTTGCCCACTCATCGCGCCGACCTGCAGGCCACCGCCGTAGTAACCGAGCGCATGCGTACCGCCGATATCGAACCCCTGCGCATTCCGGTGAATCCACTTGACGTGCTCGCCCAGCAGATCGTTGCCGCGGTGGCGATGGACGACTGGACGGTCGATGACCTGCTGGCTCTGCTTCGGCGCAGTGCACCCTTCACCAAGTTGAGTGAATCGGTCTATCACGCGGTCCTGGACATGCTCAGCGGTCGCTATCCGTCTGAGGATTTCGCCGAACTGCGTCCCCGATTGGTGTGGGACCGGCAGACCAACACCCTCACCGGTCGACCCGGCGCCCAGCGGTTGGCCGTTACCAGCGGCGGCACGATCCCTGATCGCGGTCTTTTCGGGGTCTTCCTCGCCGGTACCGCACCGGGTACGCCCGGTGCACGGGTCGGTGAACTCGACGAGGAAATGGTCTACGAGTCTCGGGTGGGCGAGGTGATTGCGCTCGGAGCCTCGAGTTGGCGCATTGAGCAGATCACCCACGATCGGGTACTGGTCAGCCCGGCCCCCGGGGTGCCCGGACGCGTACCGTTCTGGCACGGCGATTCGGCGAGTCGGCACGCAGAACTTGGTGCCGCTATCGGTGCATTCACTCGCGAGATCGCCTCCAGCGCCGCAAGCTCGGCACGACAGCGACTGACGGCCAGTGGGCTAGATGAACGTGCCACCAACAACCTGCTGGCCTATTTGGCCGAGCAGCGAAGCAGCACTGAGGTACTGCCCGACGACCGCACCATCGTCGTGGAACGATTCCGCGACGAACTCGGGGACTGGCGCGTGGTGGTGCACAGCCCATTCGGTGCGGCGGTGCACGGTCCGTGGGCCTTGGCTCTACTTGCACGCTTACGGCAGATCACCGATGTTGATGCGCAGGTCATGCACGCTGATGACGGAATCGTGCTGCGCCTACCCGATGCTGAGGATGAATCCGTTGTGCGCGCGATAGCCGAGTGCCTTGTCGTGGAGCCAGAAGAGGTCGAAGCGCTGGTAGCACACGAGGTTGCTGGAACCGCACTGTTTGCCTCACGGTTTCGAGAAGCCGCCGCGCGAGCTCTGCTTCTCCCCCGCCGTCGACCCGGACGCCGCTCGCCGCTTTGGCAGCAACGTCAACGATCCGCGCATCTGCTCACGGTTGCCAGCCGTTACCCGGAGTTCCCTATCGTGTTGGAGGCTGTGCGCGAGTGCCTTCAGGATGCCTACGACCTCCCGGCCCTGCGTGATCTGCTCGGCCGCATTCGTGGCGGCGAGGTACGGATCGTCGACGTGGCCACCGTGCAGCCCTCGCCATTCGCGCGCTCACTGCTACTCGGCTACGTCGCCACATTTCTCTATGACGGGGACGCGCCACTCGCCGAACGCAAAGCAGCAGCCCTGGCGTTGGACCCAAGCCTGCTGTCCGAACTCCTCGGCAGCGTGGAACTGAGTGAACTGCTGGAACCGGAGGCCATCACGCAGGTCGAGGCCGAGCTGCAGCACCTCGCGCCCGGCTTTCAGGCGCGCGACCGCGAGGATGCCGCCGATCTGATCCGATTGATCGGACCACTACCTCTGGCGGCACTGCTGGAACGAGGGATCCTGCCCGATTGGGCGAACGAACTCGTCGAGCAGCGGCGAGCGATACTGGTGCGGATCGGTGGCGTCGAACACGTCGCCGCGATCGAAGACGCCGGCCGGCTGCGCGATGGCCTTGGCGTTGCACTCCCTCCGGGAATCCCCGACGCCTACCTCAGCGGCGTTGTCGATCCGATTGGCGATCTCGCCGCCCGGTTCGCACGTTCCCACGGTCCGTTCAGCACTGCCGAGTTCGCCTCCGCCACAGGCCTGCCGCTCGCGGCGGCGCAGGCTGCCTTGGAACCGCTGTTGACTCAAAGGCGACTGAGTCGCTTCGATGCCGGGCACCCCGGAGCCTCGCGATGGTGTGACGTCGAGGTACTGCGACGTATCCGTAGGCGCAGCATCGCGCACCTTCGCCAGATGGCCGAGCCCGTACCACCCGAGCAGTACGCGGACTTCCTGCCTGGGTGGCAGCAGGTCGCGGCCTTCGATCTGCAGCGCTCGACCACCGGTGCTCGCGGCAATCAATCCGCGTCACCAACTGGTCCCGTCCCGACCCTGCAGGGTGCCGACGGGGCTTTCGCCGTCATCGAGCAGTTGGCCGGTCTGGCACTGCCGTGGTCAGTCTGGGAAGGCAACGTGCTTGCGCAGCGGGTGCGTGACTTCACCCCGTCGGTGCTGGATGGCCTGATGAGCAGCGGTGAGGTCATCTGGTGGGGTGCCGGCGGTGCCAGTCCGCAAGAGGCCACAATCGTGATGGCACCGGCCGATTTGGCACCGATGTTGTGGGGCGGACAACAGGTTCAAGACTCCGCCTCGCCCGGAGGTGGTGCATCCGGAGAAGCCTCACCGCCTATTGATTTGCCCACGGTTATCGAGACCGTGCTGCCCGCGGGCGCGGCCATGTTCTTTCGCGACATCGTGGAACTTGTCACAGCGAACACTGACTTCGATGCTGCAGCGGTAAGCGATGCTGCAGTCGAGGCTGCGATCTGGCAGTTGCTGTGGCGCGGGCGCATTACCAACGACACGCTTGCACCACTTCGCCTGCGCAGTAGCGCACGCACCAGTACCGCGAAGACAACGTCACCAACGCGCCTGGCTCGCTCGTCCAGCAGTTTCGGTAGCGGTCGCCCCGCACGCATCAGTCGTTCTGGATTGCGCTTGCCAACACGGCAGGGACCACCGGGGATGGCCGGCAGGTGGTCACTGCTCGGCCGGGGTAGCGAGATCACCGAGACAGAACGCAACGCGACCTGGGCAGCGGTGCTGTTAGAACGGTATGGCGTCGTGACCCGAGGTGCGGTCGCCGCAGAAGGTCTTAGTGGCGGATTCCAAGCGGCTTACCGCATGCTGCATGCCTTCGAGGAGGCTGGTCGGGCCCAGCGGACCTACGCGGTTGCTGGCCTCGGCGCCGCCCAGTTCGGCACTGCCATCGCCATCGACCGACTGCGCGCCCCGCAGGCTGGGCGCCGCGGCCATGTTCTGGCCGCACTCGACCCAGCGAACGCGTACGGAGCGGCTCTGCCCTGGCCAGCAGCCGCGCAGGATTCGTCAACCCGCCATCGGCCGGGTCGACGCGTCGGCGCCTATGTGGTGCTCATCGAAGGCGCACTCGTCGGCTACCTGGAACGCGGTGGCGCAACCTTGCTTACCTGGTCACGGCCTGACCACACCATCGTGGACGTTCTTCGATTACTTGCCGACGCGCATCGCGCTCGGCTCGTGCCGCGGATAGCTCTGACCAGCATCGATGGTTCCAGTGAGCACGACCCCAGTCCCCTGCGCGAAGCCGGGTACATCTGCACTCCCAACGGCTGGCAGGTAAGCCGTGCCGGAGGGTGACACCATCTGGCGGGCAGCCAATCGACTGAACACCGCCTTTGCCGGTCATCTGATCACCGAGTGTGACTTCCGGGTCCCGCGGCTTGCGACCGCCAGCATTGCCGGCGCGACGATGCTGCAGGTGCAGGCCCGCGGCAAGCACCTGTTGATGCGCCTAGATGACGAGCGAACGCTGCATACCCACCTGGGCATGGATGGCTCGTGGCGCATCGAGCGCCCCGAGAGCAGGTGGGTCCATCACAGCGTGCGCCTGATGTTCGCAAGCCAGCAATGGCGGGCGATCGGGCGTCTACTCCCCACGGTCGATTTGCTCCCGACAGCGCAAGAGTCCACGGTGGTTGGGCATCTAGGACCGGACTTACTAGGCGAAGATTGGGACGCAGAGTTGGCGATGGCCAACCTCTTGCGGGATGGTCAAGTGCCCGTGTCACAGGCCCTGCTTGATCAGCGCAACCTCGCGGGGCTGGGCAATGTCTACGCCAGCGAACTTCCATTCCTCGTGGGCGTGCACCCGGCAACCCCCATTGACCAGGTGACGGATCTGCCTGAACTTCTGCGGCTCGCGCAGCGTCATCTGCGCCGAAACTGTCACACCAGACGACGAACCACCACCGGTTGGGAGCAACCGGATCAGTCACTGTACGTGTACGGGCGCGCAGGGCGCGCCTGCCGGCGATGCGGCACGACGATCGAAGGCACGATCCAGCAGGAGCGAGTGCGCTTCTGGTGTCCCTCCTGCCAGCCGGGCTGAAGAGTCTGACCAGCCCAGGATGCGCTACACCAGCAGCGGCTGGGTATCGCCCTCGGCCTGGGCCAGGTGCGAACTCACCGATGAGAGCACGTCGCTCAGCGGCACGTCCAGTGCGCCGCAGATCGCCGCAAGCAACTCGCTCGAAGCTTCCTTTTGGCCACGCTCAACTTCCGAGAGATACCCAAGGGAGACAGACGCGGCCACAGATACCTCGCGGAGGGTCCGTCCCTGGTCCTGGCGGCGGCGACGTAATTCATCGCCAATCACATGCCTGAGCACGATCATGCAAGACCTCCCTTCCTACGACTCCACCTACGTCAACGACCTGTGACCCCAGGGTATTCCCCCTTTCCGTCGGCCACCACCCCAGCCGCCAGGCTGAGGAGAGCCTGCGTGGCCAAGCGGCGAACCCGTGCCCGTGATCCACTGATCTGCAGCAGCTGACTGGTGGTGCGACCACTGCCGCCATGGTGCACGGCGATCCAGACCGTTCCGGGCCGTTGGCCATCCAGCGGATCGGGCCCTGCGACGCCCGTGGTGGCCAGTCCTAGGTCGGCCACGAGGACCCGGCAGACCCCCTGCGCCATGGATTCCGCGACGTCCTGACTGACCACGTGGGCGCACTGCTTTTCACTCAGCCCCAGCAGAGTGCGTTTGATGTCGGTGGCGTAGGCCACCACCCCACCGCGCAGCACTGTGGAGCAGCCTGGCACCGTGGCCAGGGTCGCTGCGACCTGTCCGGCCGTCAGTGATTCGGCAGTGGCCACGGTCAGTCCGCGCGACTGGAGTGCCGCGACAAGACCGGCCGCTTGTGCGGGACCGGGATCGATCAGGATCGCGCCAGCACGCCAGCAGATCACCACACCGGTAACCACGGTGAGGACGAGCGCCAGGCCCAGCGCGATCCAGCACAGTAGGTTCCACCAGGGAAATTGACCCTGGCTGACCAACAGCATCGTGATCGCCACGATCTGGGTCACGGTCTTGGTCTTGCCCCAACGATCAGCAGCGAGTACAGCGCGTCGTCGGGCAGCCAGCCGCAGCACGGTTACGGCCAGTTCCCGGACAGCAATGACGATCGTCACCCACCAGGGCACCTGCCCGGACCAGCTCAGTAGCACGAGGGCACTCAGTACTAGGGCCTTGTCCGCAATCGGATCTGCCAGTCGACCGAAATCGGTGACCAGGCCACGACTGCGGGCAAGTTTTCCGTCAACCAAGTCGGTCAGTGACGCAGCGAGGAAGACGGCAGCAGCGAGCAGCCTGGTCCACGCCGTTCCCGGGATCACCATCAGCCAGATCAAGACGGGCACGCAGAGCATGCGTGAGATCGTCAGCAGATTGGCGATGTTGAGCAGGGGCACGTGCCGTTGCTGCTCAGGTGCTGGCGCCATGGAACCTGTTGTCATGAATCCCGCTGCGGAGCAACGATCTCAGCTACGAGGTCCAGGCCAGCCACATCCACGACCACCGCATCGATGAGGGCGCCTCGTACCGGCAGCTCGGCACCGGTGGGCAGGTTCAGCAGGGTCGCGGAATCCTGCGGACCTTGGTGGCAAGCTCGTCCAACAAGCACCGGGCCGTCGTCGGAGTCTTCCTGCTCGGTGATCAGCACCTCGATGTGTTCACCTATGCGTTGACCGGCCCGCTCGGTCATCAGCGCATCGGCCAGAGCCTGGACGCGATGGGCCCGCTCGGCCACCAGCTCGGGATCAACCTTGTCTGAGAATCCGGCGGCTTCGGTGCCCTCCTCATCGCTGTAGGCGAAGACGCCGATGGCGTCGAGCGCAGCAGCGTCGAGGAACGCACAGAGTTCGTCGACATCGGCTTCGGTCTCGCCCGGGAAACCGACGATGACGTTGCTGCGCACGCCAGCATCTGGTCGCAGCGTCCGAATGGCCTTCAGTAGCTCCAGGAAGTCAGTACTGCCGCCGAATCGTCGCATTCGACGCAGGAGCGAACTACTGGCATGTTGAAAGGAGAGGTCGAAGTAGGGCAAGACGGTGGGTGTCTCGGCAATTGCTGCAACCAATGTCGGTCGCATTTCGGCCGGTTGCAGGTAGGCGATCCGAACCCTGGGCACAACCTGCATGCGGCCGAGTTCGGCAAGCAGCGCCTCGAGTAGGCGTGGGTTGCCGAGATCCTTGCCGTATGAGGTGGAGTTTTCACTGACGAGAACGACCTCCTGCACGCCGTGATCGGCAAGCCAG
>CAZKFI010000061.1:7407-11075 GCA_964551975.1 uncultured Bifidobacteriaceae bacterium
AATCGGAGCATCATCCAAACGGTGACGAAGGACCGGGGGGCGCCAACCCCCCTGCATGGTTGCGGGGTTGCTCGCCGCCGGAGACTGATGACCGGGCACATGGTGACTGACAACTCGACGCTCCACCGGTGTGATTGGCAACAGCGTGCGGCGATCCTTGGGTTCGTGCGCGAGCAGTCGCTCCCCGGCAAGGACTGCATTGAGTCGCTGACTGATCTGGGGGTAGTCGTCGAAGCCCAGGACTGCATCAGCCTCGGTCAGCACTTCGGCTAGATCCCGGCCATAGCGCTCGGCGAGGCAGCCCACCGCAACAACGCGGCTGCCCTGTTCTGCTGCCGCGATCACGGCATCGATGGATTCCTGCTTGGCCGCGTCGATGAACCCGCAGGTGTTGATCAGTACCGCATCGGCACCCGTCGGGTCATCAACCAACTGCCAGCCATCGGCAATGAGGCGACCCGCCAACTCCTCTGAGTCGACGTCATTACGTGCGCAACCGAGGGTGACCAGAGCAACCGAACGCGACACCACCCCAGCCTAGAGAGTTCTACGTCAGCGTCGTTCCGCTGGACTTCCCTGCTCCTCATATTGGCGAACCAGCGCCTCCGGCTCCAGCCCAAGGACCTTCGCGAGGGTGCGCAGGTGTCCACGAACGTAGGCGCGACCACCACAGACACTGAAGTCGTCTTCCTCCATCGAGCGCAGCACAGTAGGACGCAGACGGGTGCGCTGTGCGACGTCATCGATGTCGAGGCCAGCGTCGATGCGAGCTGCCGAGAGCGTGGCGCCAACGGACATCGAGACCAACGACTCAATACCGGGGTAGGCACTGTCGAAGGTGCAGTCCATCGCCGCCCACGGGTCGCGCCGGAATCGACCGGTGCGCGGCCGGCCATCGCGTTGACGGTGTTCACCAGGGGCGGTGATGCCCCGAACCACCGGAGCCAGTGCGTGTAGGAGTGACATCATCCACCTCTCAACATGGTGAGAACCTCTGCAAGGTCCTCAGGTTTGACAAGTACTTCACGTGCCTTCGATCCCTCACTGGGGCCGACGATGCTGCGGGATTCCATGAGGTCCATGAGTCGACCCGCTTTCGCAAACCCGACGCGCAACTTGCGTTGCAGCATCGAGGTAGATCCGAACTGCGTTGATACGACGAGTTCCACCGCCTGAAGCAACAGATCCAGGTCATCACCGATCTCTGCGTCGACTGCAGCAGCGCTCTTTGCTGGCGCAGCAACACCCTCGATGTACTGGGCCTGCCCCTGGTCCTTGCAGTGCTCCACCACTGCCCGGATCTCCTTCTCTGCGACGAATGCGCCTTGGATGCGCACCGGTCGACTGGCGCCCATGGGCAAGAAGAGCGCGTCACCTTGACCCACCAATTTCTCGGCACCGGGTTGATCCAGGATCACGCGACTATCAGCCAGGCTCGAAGTCGCAAATGCCAGACGACTCGGCACATTGGCCTTGATCAAGCCCGTGACCACGTCCACGCTGGGTCGCTGGGTGGCGAGTACCAGGTGAATGCCGGCAGCACGCGCCAATTGGGTGATGCGGACAACTGAATCCTCGACATCGCGCGGCGCCACCATCATCAGATCGGCGAGCTCATCAACGATCACCAGCAGATAGGGGTACGGACGAAGCGTTCGCTCACTACCGGGCAGTGGGGAGACCTTGCCGGAGCGCACCGCCCGGTTGAAGTCGTCAATGTGCCGGAACCCAAAGTTCGCAAGATCGTCGTAGCGGCGGTCCATCTCCGATACAACCCACTGCAGTGCGTCGGCTGCCTTTTTCGGATTCGTGATGATGGGTGTGATCAGGTGCGGGATGCCCTCATAGATGCTCAGTTCCACCCGCTTCGGATCAACGAGGATCATCCGGACTTCAGCCGGCGTGGCACGCATCAAGACCGACGTGATGAGGGAGTTGATGCAGCTCGACTTCCCTGCTCCGGTGGCACCGGCTACCAACAGATGGGGCATCTTCGCCAGGTTCGCGACGACGAACTCGCCCTCCACGTCCTTGCCCAACGCCACCACCATCGGATGCGGCTCTGCCGCCGCAGTTTGACTTCGCAGCACATCACCAAGGGCGACGAGCTCGCGATCGGTGTTGGGGATCTCAATACCGATGGCTTTCTTGCCCGGGATCGGGCTGAGAATGCGCACCTCGGCACTGGCCACCGCGTAGGAGATGTTCTTGCTCAACGCCGTGACCCGTTCGACCTTCACACTGGGGCCAAGTTCGATCTCGTAGCGGGTGACTGTCGGTCCGCGCAGGAATCCGGTGACCTGAGCATCAATGCCGAACTGCTCCAGAACCTCGGTCAATGCCTGAACGACCTGGTCATTGGCTCGAGTTGCCGTCTTGTGCTCCGGACCGCGACCAAGCATGCGTAGGGCTGGCAGGCGGTATTTGGAGCCGGCGTCGAGCGACAGCTGACGGCCGGTCTTGGGTGCGGCACCTGCTGCCGGTGCTACCTGCGGGCGCTCCAGTGTGATGGTTTGCGCGTCTGGCGCCGCCTCGCTCACGGGCACGCTCACGGGGGCGAGGACTTCGGTGATGGCTCGCGCCCGGTGCGGAGTCCGTGACATTGGCGCATCGGGGCCGTGGGACGGAACGTCCAGTGGCTGGGACAGGACATCCTCGCGCCGAAGCTTGGGGACCGACCCGCTGGGTGCAACCCCTGCAAGCAGGACTGCGGCCGGGCGTGCCTCACCGTTGACCGGGTGCTGTACCTCGCTGGCCAGGCCTTCTTGAGTGATCAGCGGTGAGGCGAAAGCCTCATCACGGGCCAACTGGCCGGTGAACTGCGGATCATCGCGCTCCGGGTGTGCCCGACGGTGCGAGCGAGTCGCAACGAGTTGACGTGAGCGAAGCCAGCCGATGCGACGCAGGCGCGCGAGGGTCATCGACGTGAGCAGCAACAGTCCGAACGCCAGCAGCAAAGCGAGGATGACCGCGGTGATCGCAGGACCGAGTGCGTAGACCAGCGGTGCTGTCGAAGCCCAGCCAATGAGGCCTCCGGCTGCATCCATGACCTGACCGCCGTCTCCCGGCCCGGGACGACCGCGGCCGAGATGCCACAGGCCTAGCACCCCGACGACAGTGGCCACCCCGCCGAGGATGACGCGAGAGGTTGCTCGACGATCCTCCGGGTTGCGTAGGACCTGCCAGGCCAGGGCCAAGAGCACCAACGGCAAAGCCCAGTCCCAGAAGCCGAACAGACCCTGCGCAGCAAAGGTCGACCAGCCAAGCACGAGTGCCTCGACCCCGAACCACACACCGGCGGCCAGGGCGCAGGCCAGGGCGAGGATGCCCAGGGCGAGGCCATCGCGACGGTGTGCCGGATCGAGATCTGCGGCGCGATTCCCCATGGCGCGCGCGGCGGCGCCCAGGCCGTGGGCGATAAGCATCCATGCGGCGCGCAGCCCGCGGCCGATGCCCGTCACCAGGCGACCGAGCAGGCTCGGGCGTGCCGAGCGACGCTGCCGAGCCGTGGAGCGACCACGGCTGGAACTGCTTCTTGTGGAGCTAGGACTTGGGGAGCGACGGGGGGCCGAAGGCCGCTTGCTCGATCGAGACTGGGGCGAACGAGACTGGCCGGAACGGGACTGGCCGGAACGGGACTGGCCGGAACGGGACTGGCCGGAACGGGA
>CAZKFI010000061.1:11175-14985 GCA_964551975.1 uncultured Bifidobacteriaceae bacterium
CGGAACGGGACTGGCCGGAACGGGACTGGCCGGAACGGGACTGGCCGGAACGGGAGCTGGCAGCGCGGGGCTTGCCTCCGCCCTGTCCAGATGGGCTCACGCTGCGGCGCTGTGCGCTCGATGAGGAGGCATTCGCCCGACCGGAGCGACCCCCACTCGCGGCACGCGGGGGTGCCGTGCGGGAGGCACGGGGGGACGCTGTCCGGGCAGGCATGGTTGGGAGCGTATCCCTCAGGTCACTCAAGTCCCGTTAGTCACACACGTAACATTTTTCGTGTCGCGACTCCGGCCTAGGTTTCCACCACCACCGGCACGATCATGGGGCGCCGCCGATGGGTGTTGCTCACCCAGCGGCCCACCTGACGGCGGACAACCTGCTGCAGGGCGTGGGTATCACTGGCGCCGTCCCGCAAGGCCTCCTCCAGAGCCCGTCGCACGGATTGGACCACCGGTTCGAAGGCCGCCTCGTCCAGACCCAGTCCGCGAGCGTGAATCTCGGGGCCCACCACCACGGCGGATTCGATGAGGTCTACGGCACAGAAGATCGAGATGAACCCCTCTTCACCCAGGACGCGGCGGTCCTTGAGCAGAGTGTCAGTGACATCCCCAACGCTGGAGCCATCCACGTAGATGTGGCGCACGGGAAGGAAGCCACTGATTTCCGCCTTGCCGTCCACTAGGTCGATAGTGACCCCGTCATCAGCTAGGAGCACGCGATCCGCAGGGATCCCGACCTGTTGGGCCAGCGCTGCATTGGCCCGCAGATGCCGCCACTCGCCATGCACCGGGAGCACATGCCGTGGCTTGACGACGTTGTAGAGATAACGCAGTTCACCGGCAGCCGCGTGGCCCGAGACATGGACGAGGGCATTACCTCGATGCACGACGGTGGCGCCGAGTTTGGTGAGTTCGTTGATGACGCGATTCACCGCCTGCTCATTGCCTGGGATGAGCGATGAGGCCAGGATCACGGTGTCTCCCGGGCCCACACTGATCTGGTGGTCGCGGTTGGCGATCCGGGCAAGCACGGCCATCGGTTCTCCCTGTGAACCGGTGCAGACCAGCACACTGCGCTCGTCAGGGAGTTCAGCCAGCTGCTCACTGGTAACCAGAGTGCCCTCTGGGAGTTGGAGGTAGCCGAGATCGCGCGCGACCGCCATGTTGCGAATCATCGAGCGACCAACCCAGGCGACCTGACGCCCATGTTGGGCAGCCAGATCGACCACCTGCTGCACGCGATGCACATGGGAAGCGAACGATGCAACGATGATTCGTCCCTGGGCTCGGTGGAAGACCGAGTCGAGAACGGGCACGATCTCGCGCTCACTAGGGACGAATCCCGGTACCTCGGCGTTCGTGCTGTCGACCATGAGCAGGTCGACCCCTGCGTCGCCCAGTCGGGCAAACCCGTTGAGATCGGTGATCCGGCCGTCCAACGGCACCTGGTCCATCTTGAAGTCACCGGTATGCAGCACCACGCCGGCCGGCGTATGGACCGCCACGGCCATGGCGTCGGGGATTGAATGGTTCACCGCGAAGAACTCCACGCGGAACGGGCCGAGGTTCACCTGTTCACCCTCGGTGACGGTCTGCGACTGCAAGGTGAGTCGATGCTCACGCACCTTGGCCTGCAGGAGCGCCAATGTCAGGCGCGAACCGAGTACCGGGAGGTCAGGCCGCTGTCGCAGGAGGTAGGGCACCGCGCCGATGTGATCCTCGTGCCCGTGGGTGAGGACCAAGGCCTCGACGTCCTGAAGCCGGTCGGCAATGGGCGCAAAGTCCGGCAGGATCACGTCGATCCCGAGTTGTGATTCCTCCGGGAACAGCACACCACAGTCGATGATGAGCAGTCGTCCGTCAAACTCCAAGACCGCCATGTTGCGGCCGATCTCCCCCAAACCCCCGAGGGCTACGACGCGCAGCGCGCCAGACGGCAGCGCGGGGGGCGGTCCCAGCTCCGGATGGATCACCATCAGGCGGTGAATCCGGGGACACCACCGGCAGCCAGGTCGGCGCGCAACTGGACACGCTGCTCCGGGGTGGCGTCGACGAGCGGAAGTCGCACGGGACCGGCTGGAAGCCCGAGTTCGGCAAGGGCCGCCTTGGCCAGGATCACGCCCTGCGTGCGAAACATGCCGGTATAGACCGGCAGAAGGGAGCGGTTGATCCGCTGGGCCTCCTCCAAACGGCCGCTGGTTAACGCGGAGGCCATGGCTTTGAGTCGATCACCGACCACATGCCCCACCACCGAGATCATGCCGGCCGCACCCAGGGCAAGCAACGGCAGATTCAAGATGTCATCGCCGGAGTACCAGGCCAAGCCACTGCGTGCCATCGCCCACTGCGCCGCATCGAGATCTCCCTTGGCATCCTTATTGGCGATGATGCGCGGATGCTCGGCGATGCGCACGAGGGTTTCGGTTTCGATTGCCACCCCGGTGCGTTTGGGGATGTCGTAGGTGAGCATCGGTAGCCCGGTGGCGTCAGCAATAGCATGGAAATGCCGAATGAGTCCGGCTTGCGGCGGCCGGTTGTAATAGGGACTGACGGCCATGATCGCGTGGGCGCCGAGCCGTTCTGCCGAGCGCGCCGCCTGAATCGAGTGCGCCGTGTCGTTCGTGCCGACTCCGGCGACCACAGTGGCCCGGTCGCCAACCGCAGCGACCACCACCCGAACGACGTCGTCGTTCTCCTGATCGGTGGTTGTCGCCGACTCCCCAGTGGTGCCGTTAACCACGAGCCCGTCGTGGCCAAGATCGTCGACGAGGTGCACCGCCAGTCGTTCCGCACCGGCGAGGTCCAAACTCCCATCCGCATGGAACGGAGTGACCATCGCGGTGAGCATCACTCCGAGCGGCGCCTGCTCAGTGCTCGGACCCGGCATGCGGCAAGGCTACCGTCACGGCGCAACACGACCATTGGCGACGAACGCGGCGTGCGTAATCGGCATCAGTCGAGCCCACTCCTCCTCGTAGCGCTCGGCAACCATCTCGATTTCGCGCTGCGGGTACGAAGGGAAGTGCGAATCGGGGACTCGTCGGCGTAGTGACAGGAAATTCATCATCGAACGTGCATTGAGCGTGACGTAGGCGCCAGAGTAAATCGAGACCGGCAACACCATGCGGGCCACTTCGCGCGCGATGCCAGCCTGCAGCATCTCCTGGTAGCGCTGGTAGGCATCAGTGCAGGACTCACGCATCGTGCTGGTGATCAGTGCGTACTGCTCAGGGGTGCCGGGGAGGAATTCATAGGCCCCGGCTTTACCTACTTGGATCACATTTCGATCAGGGCCTGGGACGTAGAAGATCGGCTGCAGTTCGCGGTACCTGCCAGACTCCTCGTTGTAGCTGGCAATGCGGTGCCGCATGTGTTCACGCCAGACGAACAACGGCGCGTGGACGAAGAAGGTCATTGACGTGTGCTCGAAGGGCGAGCCGTGACGTTCGCGCATGAGAAAGTTGATCAATCCCGCCGAGGCGCTGGCATCGGCATTTACGTCGGCGAGGGATTGTTCCCCTGCAGTCGAGACCCTCGCTGCGAAGATGACATCGGCATCCTGGGCGCTGGCACGAACCAGCTCGACGGTCATGTCACTGCGAAAAATGATGGTGGTCGCATCCTCGCTCACGCCCGAACCCTAACGACCCACCCTCCGACGGCGGGGCCGGCGAGCCCCCCGCGCCCGCCGGACCCACCGTCGGCATCCGAGTCCTTCAGGGATACACCCCCAGAACCGAATGTGATGGACATTTCAGCGAACTCGCGAGATTCAGGCCAGCACCTGGCGTCCCCAACCGAAGGGACGGCAGT
>CAZKFI010000062.1:0-14305 GCA_964551975.1 uncultured Bifidobacteriaceae bacterium
CCTGCACCTCCGGGCATGGTTGGAGCACTTCAGCGAGTTCCACCTCACCGACCAGTACCTCGTACACACCCTGGCTCGATTCGTCGTGCTCAATGCCGAGTGCAGTCGAAGCATTGCCTTGTGGATCCAGGTCGACGACTAGGACGCGCAGCCCTTCCTGAGCCAGGGCTACGGCAACGTTCACTGATGTGGTGGTCTTGCCAACCCCACCCTTCTGGTTGGCAACCGCGAAGATGCGGGTCATGTGGGCCACCCCAATCCGCACGGGGAGCCTGGTTTGGTTTCACGTGGAACTTCCCGGGCATCCTCTGGCCAGCCAAGACCAGCGGTGGTCCGCTCCTTGGTTTCCTTTGGCTGGCTACCCATGGCGCCATTCTGCCTGCTAGGCAGGGTTGATGCGCACGCCCCAGATCACCGTGGTCTCGGGATCGACCACACCGCCCCCCACGGTCATTACGTGGAGTTCAGCCATACCCACTGCAGCAGCCTGCTGTCGCGCCTGTTCGACTTCGGCACCGGCTGATTGACCCTTAAGGGCGACGAGTCGACCACCTACGCGCAGAAGTGGCGTAGTCCATCCGAGGAGTCGATCCAGTGGAGCAACAGCGCGCGCCGTCACAACATCCACCGGTTGCCATTGTGGATCTCGTGCCAGGTCCTCTGCTCGCACCCGCTGCACCTGCACGCGCTCACCGATGCTGCGGTCGGCGACCATGAGTTGTTGCAGGGTCAGCGTGAGGTAGTCGGCACGTCGCAGCAGCGGTTCAATCAAGGTCACGTGAACATCCGGACGTGTCATGGCCCAGACAAGTCCCGGAAGGCCTGCTCCAGAACCAACGTCGGCGATTCGATCGCCACTTCGGATGAGATCCACTGCGGGATCGGCCACCACGGCGCAGTTCAGAATGTGCCGTGACCAGATTCGGCTGACCTCACGTGGGCCGAGGAGGCCCATTTGCACGCCGACTGTCCCAAGGAGTTCTGCGTACGTGGTCAGCACGCCGCTGTACGGGGTAAGCCACCCGGGCAGTACTGGGGTGGGTTCAATCATGGCGCCACTGTTCCACGTGAAACATCCCCGGCTTGAAGCATTTTGGGGACTAGGTCGTGACCACCGTCGCGCTGATCACGATGTAGCGCCTGGGCTCCTCACCCTCTGAGGCACTGGACATTCCTGCGGCAGCGACAGCGTCGTGCACCACCTTGCGCTCGAACGCAGTCATCGGCTCTAGGGCCACGGGTTCTCCGGAGGTACGAACGCGGTTCACCGCCTCAGTGGCGAGTTCCTGCAGCGCCGTGCGTCGAGCCGCCCGGTATCCGGCAATATCCAGCATCAATCGAGAACGTTCACCTGTGGCTTGCGTCGCCGCTAGGCGGGTCAGTTCCTGGAGCGCGTTGAGTACGGCACCGTCGGCACCAACCAGGGATTGCAGATCTCCTGGCTTCGCCTCCAATATCGACACCATGGCGCGATTACCTTCCACATCAATGTCGATGTCGCCGTCAAGGTCGAGGATGTCTAAAAACCCCTCGAGGTAATCCGCTGCAGCATCGCCCTCCTGGACGAGCAGGCTGGCATCCTCCACGTGATCTGACGTGGAGGCCGCCTCCGTTGAAGACGTCGCTGCTGAGGATTCGTGGTCAGTCATGGTTCTCCTTGGATCCTGATCCGCTACTGCGGGATCAGGAGGACTTGCCGGGCTTGCGCCGGCTGCGTGTGCTCTTCTTTGGTTGGTTCCTGGGTGGCGGTGGTTGTTCGACTTGGGGGGGCTCAGGCGGTGGCGGTGCCTTCTTGGCCCTGCGTGCTTCTTTCGCGGCGAAGGCTGGGGTGCCTGGCTGTGGGTTATTCCGGATGACCCAGAACTGCTGAGCCATGGACCACAGGTTCGTGGTGAACCAGTAGATCAGCACGCCGACGGGGAAATTGATGCCACCGACGGCGAAGACCAAGGGAAACACGTAGAGCAGGATTTTTTGCTGCCGCACCATCGGGTTGTCCGGTGCGCTGTTCTTCACGATGAGTTGGCGTTGGGTGAGGAACGTGGTGACGGTCATCAAAATGATGAGAATGAAAGCCAACACGCGGGTCGCAGTCGGCATGGGTGTCTCGTCGGCGTTCATGAACGTGCCGTATAGAGGTACGCCGAAGAGCTCCGCGTTCTTGGCCTGCGGCAGCAGGTCTTGGTACTGGGCCCAGGCGAACACCCCTGGAGGGGTGTAACCAGGATCGTCCGGGTTGTACATCGCGATGCCCTGCAGCACGGTGAACAACGCGAAGAAGATGGGGGCCTGCAGGAGGATCGGCAGGCAGGAGGCCAGGGGATTGGTACCGGTTTCCCGGTACAACTTCATCATCTCCTGGGATTGCCGCTCCCTATCCCCCGCGTACTTCTTTTGGATCTCCTTCATCTGCGGCTGGATCAACTGCAAATTCCGTTGAGACTTGATCTGCTTCACGAACAGCGGGATGAGCAGAATTCGGATGACGATGACCAGGCCCACGATTGAGAGGGCCCAGGTCCAGCCACTGGCTGGATCCATGAACGTGCTCAAAACCTGGTGGAACTGGACGAGGATCCAGCTCACGCCGTTCTTCAGCCAATCGAGGATGAACATCGGCTCCGTCCAGGGTGATCAGGAAGTGGGTCGTGGTCTGCCGTCAGGAAGTATGTCGGGTCGCCATGAACCGCGGTGCGGGACGGGGTCAATTCCACCACGGTTCCATGGATTGCAACGCAGTAACCGCCAACCAGCCAGGAGAACACCCTTCGCTGACCCATGCGTTGCGATGGACTGCTGCGCATAAGCCGAGCAGCTTGGATAGAAACGACAGCTGGCGGGCAGCAGCGGTGAGATCGCTAGCCGGTACATGGCGATGGCCCCGATGAGTAACCAGGCGATCGGCCAACCAAGTGTGTGGTCCCAGACCCACAGCACACCATCAAGGCCCCTACGTAGGTACGTCGTCATTGCGGCTCTGTCGTCACGGTGGATCCATCGTCATTGGTTTACCACCAGTCCGGCACGGGACAGGACTGCATGAAGGTCAGCGATGAGCAGGGGCCAAGAACGTTCGCCCGCACCTGGTAACGCTCGTAGGACGATGAGTGCCTCATTGTTGATCTGGGGGATGAACTCACGCATCGCGTGGCGGATACGGCGCGCCACACGGTGTCGTTGGACCGCATTGCCGACCGCCTTGTTGACGACAACACCGACCCGGGGCGGGTCCGTGGCGCCAGAGTTCACCGCACCAACATCGTTGTGAGAAAGCAACGCATGGAGGACGATGACGCCTGACTTGTAACGAATGCCAAAACGTGTGGTGTGGGCGAAGTCAGTTGACCGCCGTAATCGTTGGCTGGCCGGCAACATCAGGACCCCAGGTGCAGACTCACGTCTGCGGGTGACGGATCAGGCAGAAAGACGGGTGCGGCCCTTTGAGCGCCGCGCCGCGAGGATCGCACGCCCTGCGCGCGTGCGCATACGTGCTCGGAAACCATGCGTCTTGGCGCGCCTACGGTTGTTCGGTTGGAAGGTGCGCTTCATGCCTGGGAGCGTACGTACCTGGGACCGATCGGTCAAATGGGCCAAGACCACCCACAGGCTTACTCACCCGACTTGTCAGGCACCACAGGCCTGACTAGCGTCTAGGCCCGCACCACGAAGTCACGGGACGTGAAGCTCACGGGATCCAGACGACCATGTGCACACCTGTTGACAAGGATGTGGACAAGTTCACCAGAGATCCCAGATGTCCCACCAATGTTCACAGAGTCCTGTCCTGTTTTCCTGCGCTAACCGGGGTGAGAGTCCATGGCGGAGAGCTCCGAACTGCAGACCCTCTGGTCTGCTGCCCTGGACGCTCTCACCGAGGGCCAACTCACCGACTCCCAACGGGGGTTCGTGAACTTGGCGCAGCCAGTCGGCATCGTCGACAGCACAGCACTCATTGCCGTGCCCAATGACTTCACCCGCGACATCCTGGAAACCCGTCTGCAGCCCATGCTGGCTGAGGCCCTCTCGCAGGCCCTAGGTCGAGATATCCGACTCGCCGTGACGGTGGACCCAAGCATGACGGTGTCCACCGACGAGTTGGAAATTTTGGTTCGTGAGGAAGGCAACGAGGCTGTTGTCGAGCCCGTGATCCGCCCTGGCACTGGATCACCCGGTACCAAGGTTGAGGACGCCCGACTCAACGCCAAGTACACGTTCGAGTCATTCGTCATTGGCGCCAGTAACCGTTTTGCCCATGCCGCAGCGGTCGCCGTTGCTGAACAACCTGCCCGCGCCTACAACCCACTGTTCATCTACGGGGGTTCTGGGCTGGGCAAGACGCATCTGCTCCATGCCATCGGTCACTACGCCCGAACGCTGTATTCGGGCATGCGCGTGCGGTACGTGAGCTCTGAAGAGTTCACCAACGAATTCATCAACAGCATCCGAGACGACAAAGCTGCCGCGTTCCAACGTCGCTATCGCGATGTCGACGTCCTGCTCGTCGATGACATTCAATTCCTGAGTGGCAAAGTACAAACCCAGGAAGAGTTCTTTCACACCTTCAACACCCTGCATAACTCGAATAAGCAGATCGTGGTCACCTCGGATCTGCCACCAAAGCAACTCCAAGACTTCGAGGACAGGATGCGGTCAAGGTTCGAATGGGGCTTGATCACCGACGTGCAGCCACCTGACCTGGAAACCCGCATTGCCATCCTGCGTAAGAAGAGTGCTCAGGAACGCATCGTCGCGCCGCCGGAAGTACTGGAGTTCATCGCCTCCAAGATCGCGACCAATATCCGTGAGTTGGAAGGTGCCCTCATCCGGGTTACGGCGTTTGCCTCGTTGAACCGGCAACCGGTTGACCTTCCCCTGACAGAGAACGTGATGCGTCACCTGTTTCCTTCCGATGAGGGCCCAGAGATCACAGTTGGTCAGATCATGGCGGCCACCGCCTCTTACTTCGGGGTCACGATCGATGACCTGTGCGGGAGTAGTCGCTCAAGAGTCCTGGTCACCGCTCGCCAAATCGCGATGTACCTCTGCCGGGAACTCACTGACCTATCCCTGCCGAAGATCGGACAGGCGTTTGGTGGACGAGACCACACCACCGTGATGCATGCCGACCGGAAGATTCGCCAACTCATGGCTGAGCGACGCAGTTTGTTTAATCAGGTCACGGACCTCACCAGTCGTATCAAATCTCAACCACGAACCGTCTAGTCACACTCATCACTTTCGTCCCCATATGTGGATAAGTCTGTGGATAGTGCTTTGCTTGACGATGAACGCTGCTCATAGATCGTTGACCTCAGTGAATTCTTGATGACGGTAGATCCCCAACTGAGGAAATCCTGTGGAGAACTTCCTGAATTCCGCGACCTTTATCCACAAGTTGTCCCGATGTCACTGCCCGAAACGCCCCGATCGGATGACCTGAGCTGGGTTATCCCAGATATTCCACAGTCCCAGGACGTCCCATACACACTGCATCAACAGCGAAACATGCGGAATTTCGGGGAAAATCTCACGTTTCCCCAGTTTCCACAGCACCTACTACGACGATGAACGTCTCATCCTGTCCTCACTCGACGAACAACGGCAGGGCCCCTGGGGAAACCCTCAAAAGGTCTCTTCTGCGGCATCCACCGGATTTCCTGGCACCGTCTTGACGAATATCGGTGGCCTGCAACACTGACGCCGTGAGATTTCGGGCCGAACGTGACGTCCTGGCAGACGGCGTTGCCTGGGCAGCGCGCACGCTCCCGAGTCGGCCGCCGGTGCCGGTGCTGGCGGGGTTGGTGCTCAGCGCCGAAGGTGACTCGTTGGTGTTCAGCAGTTTCGATTACGAGGTTTCCACCCGAGTCTCAATAGCTGCTGATGTGCAGACGGCCGGCACTGTTGTCGTACCGGGTCGCCTGCTGTCGGACATCTGCCGTTCCCTCCCCGGGGCGCCGGTTGAAGTGCAACTTGATGGCACTCGGGTTCGCATCAGTTGCGGTCGCTCCTCATTCGCGGTGCCCACGATGCCGGTCGAGGATTACCCACAACTACCCACCATGCCTGAACAGGTCGGTGTCGTTGCCGGAGACGTGTTCGCTGCAGCGATCACTCAGGTTGCGATAGCAGCAGGACGCGATGACACCTTGCCGATGTTGACCGGTATGCGCATGGAGGTCGAAGGTTCACAGATCACCCTGGCGGCCACGGATAGGTATCGGCTCGCCATGCGTGAGTTCACCTGGCAACCATTGAATGCTTCCCAGTCATCAGCCGTGCTCATTCCTGCACGAACCATGGCAGACATGGCCAAGGCAATGGGTGGGGATCAGGACGTACAGATCGCACTCGCTGAAGGTGGTGCAGGTGAGGGAATGATCGGCTTTGAGTCAGCCGGTCGCCGCACGACGACACGTCTCCTTGACGGCGAATTCCCGAAGTACCGGGGTCTCCTGCCGAACGAGGCGTCATGTATCGCCACCGTGACCACCACCGAACTGATTGAGGCGGTGCGACGCGTTGCCTTGGTGGCCGACCGTAATGCTCCTATTCACCTCGCCTTCGCCAATAGTGAAGTCACCCTCCGCGCTGGAGCCGGTGATGAGGCCAATGCCACGGAGAGCCTGGGTTGCAGCCTGGAAGGCGACGGGTTGGAGATCGCATTCAACCCCGCATTTCTCCTTGACGGTCTGGCTGCAGTCGGAGAGACCTCAACAAATTTCCGGTTCACGGAGTCCAACAAACCTGCGGTACTTGAGGGTGTGGAAAGCGGAAGCGCCTACCGCTACTTGCTTATGCCAATCCGCCTGACCGGTTAATCGTCAACCGTGTGGTTGGAGTCGTTGACGCTCGTCGATGTGCGGTCCTACCCACAATTGACCTGCAGATTTTCTCCAGGTGTCATGGTGTTCATTGGACGCAATGGCCAAGGTAAGACCAACATTGTCGAGGCGGTCGGCTATCTGGCCACCCACAGCAGCCACCGTGTTGCCACCGATGCTCCAATGATTCGCCTCGGAGCTTCCCAAGCGCTCATCACCGGTGAGGTCGTTACCGACGAACGCCGCGTCCTGATTGAGCTAGCACTGCTGCAGGGTCGAGCGAACCGAGCGCGAATCAATGGAGTACCCGTGACGCGTTTCCGTGAAGCCCTGGGCTACGCACGGGTCGTGGTATTCGCACCTGAGGATCTATCGATTGTGAAAGGCGACCCAGCCGAACGGCGCCGTTTCCTTGACGAGTTAGTGATCCAACAAAAGCCCCGGTTATCCGCTATTTACACGGATTACGAACAGACCCTGAAGCAACGCAATGCGCTGTTGAAATCTGGCCTACAGAATCGGTACACCACACCAGGTGACTTCGATGCGACGCTGGCTGTGTGGGATGAACAACTCATCGCTCTTGGCGCTCAGATCGTTGTGGCGCGGTTGGCGATCATTCAAGCCCTGCGATCGATCGTGACTTCGATTTACGCGACCCTGGCCCAGGGCGCATCGCAGGTCGACGTCGGGATGACCTACCGCAGTAGCGCCCAGCAGGATGATCATGATGATCGTGACGCTCCTGAAGCTCATGACGCTCGTAACGGCGAGCCCAGTTCGGTCACACAGTCGACCCCGCCCCCGAATGCAGGTTCGACGTCAACCGATAAGACGTCATTCGATAAGGGGTTAACCGATAGCGAGACGCACTGGCGGATACTGCTGACGCAAGCACTCGCTCGGGTCAGGGCACAGGAACGTGCTCGTGGGCTCACCGTCGTCGGTCCACATCGCGATGATCTGGTCCTCACTCTGGGACCACATCCAGTGAAGGGCTTTGCCTCCCAGGGCGAAAGTTGGTCACTGGCCCTGGCCCTACGGCTTGCATCGATCAGCCTGCTCAGTGCTCTCGGCGAAGCACCGATCGTGGTGCTTGATGACGTGTTCGCTGAACTCGACAGTGGCCGACGCAGCATGTTGCGCGACTACCTACGCGGAGTGGATCAAGTTTTCATCACAGCAGCTGTTGAGGAAGACCTACCCGAGGGACTAGATGCCACCAAATTCGATGTGCGGGACGGTGCCATCATGCAGAGGTCCGCGTGAGTGACTCCCGTGAGTGATTCCACTGAGCGCAGCGGGCCCAGCCGCGCAGCCATGCGGGCGTTGGAGCAGGCGATCAAAGCCCGTCCCCCACGTGACGATCGTCAAGGACCACTCCGATCGAAGATCAACAACACCTCGTCCGACCGCGAGATAACGTCCACTCACACGGCAGTACACAACCTTCTAGCAACCCAGGGTTGGGAACACCTGAGCGTTCGGGCCACCCTTCAGGCCGAGTGGCGGACGTTGGTAGGTGCCGATCTCGCCGACCATGTGCAACCAGTGGACCTCACTGACGGGGTGCTCGCACTGAGGGCGGACTCCACGGCATGGGCAACACAGGTGCGCATGCTGGCCAACGAGTTGCAGATGAACCTCGATCGACGGTTCGGCGCCGGGGTGATCACCAGAATCGAGGTGCAAGGCCCGACCGCGCCACGCTGGGGGTCCGGACCACGGCGGGTTCCGGGTCGGGGCCCACGGGACACCTACGGCTAGACGCGCAGAGCCCGGGAAACGCCCCCAAGTACATATCCACCCACACGAGAGGGGATATCGGCCCCCACAGGCCACTCAAATCCCCCCACAGGCAGCCTTAGACGAAGACTTCCACATCCTCAGGCAGTAGAATTCCCTCACCGCAGCCACCAACCGGGCATCACCGGCTCGTGCCTGCGAGCCAACAGCACATATCCATGTTGCCGGGTTCGTGCAGGACCCGCGCCCGGAGAAGGAGGTAGGACGGTGACCTACGACGCGAGTGCGATCACCGTCCTGGAAGGCCTCGACGCCGTTCGTAAGCGACCCGGCATGTACATCGGATCCACCGGGGAGCGTGGACTCCACCACCTGGTCTACGAGGTAGTCGACAACTCGGTGGACGAGGCGATGGCGGGCTACGCATCACTGATCGGGGTGACGCTGCTGGCTGATGGCGGCGTCCAGGTGGTTGACAACGGTCGTGGAATCCCGGTCGATATGCACCCGGTAGAAAAACGTCCCGCGGTAGAAGTCGTCCTCACCGTGCTTCACGCCGGAGGCAAGTTCGGTGGCGGGGGCTATTCAGTCTCCGGTGGTCTGCACGGCGTCGGGGTATCCGTCGTCAACGCTCTGTCGACGCAGCTTGATGTCGAGGTACATCGCGACGGTCACGCGTATCGCCAGACTTATGCGCACGGTGTGCCCACCGCCCCACTCAAGCGCGGCGAGGTCGTGACCGATACAGGAACTGCAGTGCGGTTCTGGGCAGATCCAGAGATTTTTGAAACCACGCACTACGACTTCACGACACTGTCGCGACGCTTTCAAGAGATGGCCTTCCTGAACCGCGGGCTCACCATCGATCTCACCGATGAACGTTCAACCGAGACCGCCCTCACTGAGGATGGCGAAGAATCCGTTCGCCACATCACCTACCGCTACGACGGTGGTATCGCAGACTTCGTGCGCCACATCAATGCGAGTAAAGGTCCTTCACATGCCTCAGTCATCGAGCTCGCAGCCGAGAGTGAATTAAGTAGTTCCGGCCAACAGATGAGCGTCGAGGTAGCCCTGCAGTGGAACACCACCTACGCGGAATCGGTATACACCTTCGCCAACACAATCAACACCACAGAAGGTGGTACCCACGAGGAGGGTTTTCGCGCAGCGCTCACCACATTGGTAAACAAGTTCGCTCGCGAGTGGAACATCCTCAAAGAGAAAGACCCCAATCTTTCCGGTGAGGATGTTCGTGAGGGTCTCGCCGCGATTGTGAGCGTGAAACTTCGTGAACCACAGTTCGAAGGTCAAACCAAGACCAAGCTCGGCAACACCGAGATGAAGGCATTCGTTCAAAAGGTCGTCAACGAACAACTCGGCGAGTGGTTCGAAAAGAACCCGAGCGAAGGTCGCGATATCGCCCGCAAGGCAGTCAATGCAGCAAGTGCCCGCATCGCAGCCCGCAAGGCCCGTGACCTCGCACGCAATCGCAAGGGCCTACTGGGTGGGGCAGGAATGCCAGGCAAGCTCATTGATTGCTCCAGTCGCAATCCGGAGGAATGTGAGATCTTCATCGTCGAAGGTGACTCCGCCGGTGGATCCGCGCGCCAGGGTCGAGATCCACGGGTGCAGGCGATCCTGCCTATCCGCGGAAAGATTTTGAACGTTGAAAAGGCGCGCATCGATCGAGTACTACAGAACAACGAAGTCCAAGCACTGGTGTCAGCAGTGGGTACCGGTGTTCAAGACGAATTCGACCTCAACCGGATGCGCTACCACAAGGTCGTGCTGATGGCTGACGCCGATGTCGACGGCCAACATATTCGGACCCTGCTACTGACGTTGTTGTTCCGCTTTATGCGCCCATTGATCGAGCAAGGTCATGTGTTCCTCGCGCAGCCACCGCTGTACAAAATCAAATGGTCACGTGAAGCCGCTGACTTCGCCTACTCGGATCGTGAACGTGATGCACTCATCGAAGCCGGTGTCGCGGCGGGCCGTCGCCTTCCCAAAGAGGAAGGCATTCAACGCTACAAAGGTCTCGGTGAGATGAATGCAGATGAACTTTGGGAAACCACCATGGATCCTGATCGACGCGTTCTCCTCCAGGTGACTTTGGATGATGCAGCCCAGGCAGATGAGATGTTCTCGGTCTTAATGGGCGAAGACGTGGAATCACGACGCGCATTCATTCAACAGAATGCCCGCGACGTGCGGTTCCTCGACATTTAGAGAACCCCAACCAGTGACCCCAGTCAGTGAACCCCTAGTTGGAGTTGACCACGGCATGACGGCAAGTAGTGGAACGCGAGGGAGTACCAGTGCCTGATGACGTGACCCCGGATTCACCCGAGGCCGTGGATGAAGTGCGCGTGAGCCGTCCAACGGGCACCGGTCGCATTGAGCCAGTCGACCTCCAGGCGGAGATGCAGCGGTCCTACTTGGACTACTCCATGTCAGTGATCGTCTCCCGTGCGCTGCCGGATGTCCGTGATGGATTAAAGCCAGTGCATCGCCGTGTGCTCTATGCCATGTACGACGGCGGCTATCGCCCAGATCGCAACTTCTCAAAGTCCGCCCGTGTCGTCGGCGATGTGATGGGCAACTACCACCCACACGGCGATACCGCGATATACGACGCGCTCGTGCGGCTCGCCCAACCTTGGTCCCTGCGCTATCCGCTAGTGCAAGGACAAGGCAACTTCGGCTCGCCCGGCAACGATCCACCCGCTGCACAGCGCTATACCGAGTGTCGAATGGCCTCACTGGCCATGGAGATGGTCCGTGATATCGACGAAGAGACCGTCGATTTCGGGCCGAATTACGACGGTCGCACCGCCGAGCCCCTCGTCCTGCCCAGCCGATTCCCCAACCTGCTGGTGAACGGCAGCTCCGGGATTGCGGTCGGCATGGCGACCAACATTCCCCCGCACAACCTTCGAGAGATCGCAGCCGCCGCCCGCTGGGTTCTCGAGCATCCTGATGCTGAGCGTGAGGAACGTCTCGAAGCACTCCTGGCACTGGTGAAGGGCCCAGATTTCCCGACGGGAGCAAGCATCGTCGGGCGTAAGGGCATCGAGGACGCCTATCGCACGGGTCGCGGTTCGATCACCATGCGCGCGTCGATCACCGTGGAAGAGGACTCCCGAGGCAGGCAGATCCTGATCGTCACCGAGCTGCCGTATCAGGTGAATCCTGACAACCTGCTGTTACGTATCGCCGAGCTCGTTGGTGAGGGCCGGCTTACCGGCATTGCGGATATTCGTGATGACTCGTCATCACGCACCGGCATGCGCCTAATCATCGAACTCAAGCGTGATGCAGTTGCCAAGGTCGTACTCAATCAGCTCTATCGCCATACCCAACTTCAAGACAACTTCGGCGCCAACATGCTTGCCCTCGTTGATGGCGTGCCACGAACTCTCACCCTTGAGCAGTTCATCCGTTTCTGGGTCGCGCACCAAGTTGAGGTCATTCAGCGCCGTACGCAGTACCGCCTTCGCAAAGCCGAGGAACGAGCACATATCCTCCGCGGCTACCTCAAGGCCCTTGATGCACTCGACGATGTGATTGCTCTGATTCGAAGGTCACAAACAGTCGAAGACGCCCGTTCTGGATTGATGGCGCTGCTGGAGATCGATGAGGTCCAGGCAACCGCAATCCTCGATATGCAGTTGCGTCGCCTCGCAGCACTTGAGCGTCAGAAAATCATCGACGAGTACGACGAATTGACTGCGCGCATCGCCGACTACCAGGACATCCTCGCTTCACCGGCTCGGCAACGCAGCATCATCGCTGAGGAACTCGCTGAGATCACTGACCGTTACGGGGATGAGCGGCGAACTGGGTTCATCTCAGAAGAAGGTGACCTGTCCGAAGAAGATCTCATCGCTGACGAATCTATGGTCGTCACCATCACCTCAGGTGGCTACGTCAAGCGAACGAAAGTGGATGCTTACCGGGCCCAGCGCCGTGGCGGGCGTGGAGTGCGCGGGGCAGCACTGCGCCAAGATGACGTTGTCGAGCACCTCTTTGTGGCCAGCACCCACCAATGGATCCTCTTCTTCACCAACAAAGGCCGTGTCTATCGCGCCAAGTCATATCAACTCCCTGAGGCAGCTCGCGATGCCCGTGGTCAACACGTGGCGAACCTCCTCGCCTTCCAACCAGATGAAGCGATCGCGACCGTCCTGTCCATTGCCAACTATGACGCCGATCAGAGCCTCGTCATCGCTACCCGCCGCGGAATGGTGAAGAAGACCCGACTACCTGAATATGACACGAATCGCACCGGGGGCATCATCGCAATCAACCTGGCCGATGGGGATGAACTCATCGCCGCTCGACTGGTCGCCGAGCAGGACGACCTTCTTCTTGTCTCCCGTAAAGGTATGAGTGCGCGTTTCTCGGCAGGTGATGCCAGTCTGCGCCCGATGGGTCGGGCAACCAGTGGCGTTATTGGTATGCGCTTCCGTGGGGACGACGCATTGTTGGCCATGGAGGTGCTCCGTCCCGATGCGGCGGTGGTGACGGTGACCGATGGTGGATTCGCGAAGCGGACTCCGGAGCAGGAATGGGTGCCAAAGGGCAGAGGCGGTCTAGGGGTTCGAGCCATGCGCCTCGTGGAGGACCGGGGATCACTGGTTGGTGCTGTGGTCTGCTCCCCGGAGGATCAACTCTTTGCCATCACCTCGAACGGAGTCGTCATTCGCACACGCGTCAACGAGATACGGCCCTCTGGTCGTGACACGATGGGCGTGCGGTTGATGAACCTTCCGGATGAGGACAGCATCGTGGTGGTAACCAAGGCTGCCGATGAGGAAGGGGCAACCACGACGGATGACAGGCAGGTGGAAGGGGCCCTGACATGAGCACTGAGGTGCAGGCCCGGCACGCGCGACTCTTCATTTCACGAGTCGATCCGTGGTCGGTGGCCAAGGCGGCATTCATGATGTCCTTGGCCGTTGCGGTGATGATCATCGTGGCCATTAGCGCCCTGTGGTTCGTCCTCGATTTCACCGGTGTCTTCGTCACCGTGTCACGCAACCTCAATGAGGTTGTCGGGAGCGCTGCATCGAACTTTGATCTGATGAGCCTGCTGGATTTCACTCGGGTGCTCGGAATTGCCGTCATCATCGCCGCAGTTGAGGTCGTCCTCGTATCCCTCTTAGCGTCCCTCTTCGCCGTGATGTACAACTTGACCGTCGGCCTCACCGGAGGTGCCGAAGTGGTGCTCACCGACGCCATCAACTAGTTCCAATAGCCATGCTGGCCCATCACGGGTGCCTCGCCCCGTCAGATCCGTCTCAATAAAGATCAGGTAGTCTTCCGGCCACGGGCCTATAGCTCAGTTTGGTTAGAGCGCTTCCCTGATAAGGAAGAGGTCGGTGGTTCAAGTCCACCTAGGCCCACCAAAAAACACCACATCGGTGCGTCAACGCCGAGGAACAACTCGGATCCACTGTGTTGGATCATCTCCTTCCGGTCACTGCCGGCACCCGCCATCAGCCAAGAGATCAGGTATCGTGTCGGCGTGAAGAAGCTGCTGATCCTGGGAATCGTGGCCGGTGTCGGCTACGTCGTCTACCGACAGGTCATGGCCAACCGCGCTGAACAGGACCTGTGGTCAGAGGCGACAGCTGAGCCTGATCTTCGGTAACACTCGGGGGCTTAGCTCAGTTGGTAGAGCGCTGCCTTTGCAAGGCAGAAGTCAGGGGTTCGAGTCCCCTAGCCTC
>CAZKFI010000063.1:0-3835 GCA_964551975.1 uncultured Bifidobacteriaceae bacterium
ACCGTGGTGCGAAACCGCAGGCCTTGAATCTGGTCACCCCGGGGTTGAACCCACCGCTACGCATGCGCCTGGAGGGACGCGGTGACACCGCGGATCCACTGGGGCTTACCGAGAAGCAGGTGCTGATCCTGCAGTCGCCGAAGGTGAGTGTGGGCGATCAGGGCGGCTCGGCCGGGCGGGTGCAGCCAGTAGCCGTGAGTTCGGGCGAAGGGCTGCGTCCCAATAGCCCGGTGCGGTTCTACATCCTGCCCAACGTCAGCCTGGGAACGTTGACAACGAACAGCAGTGGTGCCTATAGCGGTTCAGTTCCCGTGCCCGCTGGTCTCGCACCAGGAAACCACACCCTCCAGGTCAATGGCTTCGCACCGGATGGGTCGGTCCAATCCTTGAGTATCGCCGTGCAGGTCCGGTCCATGAACACCACGTCAAAGACCTCGATACGCAAAGCGAGCGTGTATTTCGATTCATTGAGCCCCACGTTGACAGCAAAGGGCAAGGCAGCACTTCGGGCGCTGGTTCGTCAAACTGGCAAGCGGGCAATAACGATTCGTTGCATTGGTTACGTACAACCGACCACGCTCACCGGCAATGATCTTCCACTCTCAACACAGCGCGCCATGAACGTTGCTGCGTACTTGCGCACACTCGGTGCGAGGGGAACCTACGAAGTGCGCGGTGACGGACGGGGTGGGCATAGTGGTGGTAAATCCCGACGCGTGGACGTGAGCATCAGCTACTCACAGCGGTGATTGCGCAGGAACTCGGTACGTTCGTTGCACGGGGTGCTGGGTGGGAGCCGAGATCCAAGGATCAGGGCTCCCACTCCCGCACTACCAAGGTGCTCAGGCGGCGTCGGTGCTGTCCGCGTTGGCGGCGTCGATGGCCTCAACCTTGCCGGTAACCGGAGCCGAGCCAAGGTTCACCGGAATACGCACCGGCTGCGGTTCGGGCTGGCGCACACCGACCACGCGCACCGCGAGCAAACCGTTGGTGTACTCGGCGCTGACGGATTCGGCGGTTACGTGCTCAGGCAGGCTGAAGGCCCGACTGAATGACCCCTTGCGGATTTCTCGGCGCACCACGCTGGCGCCCTCGGCGATCTGCTCGCTGCGTGCACCGCTGATGAACAGGGTGTGATCGCGGACCTCAACGGCGACATCCTGCGGATTGACACCGGGCACGGCCAACGTCACCACAGTGTCATAGCCGTCTTCCACGATGTCGGCTGCGGGCACCCAGCCAGCGGCCTGGCTGCTGTTGCCGAAGGTCACCGCGCGCAGCGGCGCAAACCGTACGACTGCACTCATTCTTTCGTCCTTTCCATGGCCAGGAATACCTGGATAGATGCCTGGCACTCAGGCTCTATGAGTGCTAACGCCGCTGCGGCAGGGACTATTCCCATGGCTGGCGCCGTATCGTCAGACCGTGGTCGCGCCAACGCTGCGAACCGAACGCCGACTGCTCCGACAGGGCTTTCAGTTGGTGGCCTGCGCTGACGAAGTTGGGCGCGGAGCGCTGGCCGGCCCGGTGACTGTCGGGATGGTGCTGGTTTCCGCGCAGACCCCGCCAGCACCAGTGGGGGTGCAAGACAGCAAGCTGCTGACTGCCCAACGCCGGGCTGCCCTAGCCCCTCGGATCCGGCAGTGGGCACCCCATGCGGTCGGCCACGCTAGTTCGACCGAGATTGATGACCTAGGGATCATGGCCGCGATGCGCCTTGCCGCCCTGCGCGCCTTCGCGGAGTTGCAGGCACTGGGGCCGGCTGCGGACCTGATTCTGCTGGATGGCAATCAGGATTACCTCACCGGTAAGGAACAGCCGAGCCTGTTCGAGGCGGACCTGTTTCCGCCGGTGGCATTGCCTGAGGTGCGCACCCGGGTCAAGGCCGATGTGAGCTGCGCGGGGGTTGCGGCAGCCAGCATCCTGGCCAAGGTGAACCGCGACGCGCTGATGATCGGGTATGCCGAGGAATATCCGGACTACGGCTGGGCAGCCAATAAGGGGTACGCGGCGCCCGAGCACCTCGCAGCCCTCACCCGGCTAGGTCCAACCAGGCTGCACCGCATGTCCTGGCAATTACCGACGCGAGCATGAGATCCCTTGTGGTCGTGGGCGGCGCCTGAACCCATCTACTTGAGGTGATTCGGTGGATTTCACGCAAGAATGACGCAATTACGGCATTCTTGAGCCTGTGACAACGCAAATGCGGATCGCTGACGCGGCGGCCCTCCTCGGGGTGAGCGACGACACCGTGCGACGCTGGGTCGAGTCCGGTCGGCTGATCGCGGGAGAAGATGGGGCCGGCCCACGGACCGTGGACGCGGCCAGCGTCGCCCTGCTGATGGCGCAACAGGCGCCGGTGGTGGATGCCCCCGTGCAGCAGTCCGCGCGTAATCGCCTTCCGGGCATCGTGACCCGCGTTGAGATGGACGGGGTCATGGCGCTGGTTGAGATTCAGGCGGGCCCGCATCGGGTGACCTCCCTCATGGCGCGAGAGTCCGCTGAGGAGTTGGGGTTGACGCCCGGTATGCGCGCCACGGCCGTAGTGAAGAGCACAAATGTGGTGGTGGAGAAAGAACCGTGATCCGGTTCGTTGCTGCACTCGGTGGCGCCCTGCTGCTGAGCGGATGCAGCGGTGTGGTGAGTTCGGCGGCTCCGACCGTGAATGCGGATCCATCGAACGTGAGCGGCAGCATCACGATCGCCGCGGCTGCATCACTGACCGATGTCCTGCCGGTCTTGATCACTGACTTTCAAGCGCGTCACCCAGGAGCAGCCATCGCAACGAGTTTCGCTGGGAGTTCGACGTTGGTGGAGCAGGTGCTAGCCGGTGCCTCAGTGGATGTGTTGGCGACGGCCTCAGTAGCGACGATGAACAACGCCGTGGAAGCCGGAGTCGTCGCGAGCCCGCGGATATTCGCCAGCAACAGCATGGCGGTGGTGGTGCCAGCCGGAAACCCGGGTGGAGTGCGTACACTGCAGGATCTGCAGCGGGCCGACCTGCTGGTTGGGCTCTGTGAAGTGACAGTCCCTTGCGGTGCCGCAGCGCAGCAGGTTCTGGACAAGGCAACGCTGCGATTGACACCGGTCACACAGGAACTGGATGTGCGAGCGCTGCTAGGCAAAGTGATTGCCGGTGAACTGGATGCCGGCCTCGTCTATGCCACTGATGCGCTCTCGGCAGTGCCTCAGGTAGAAATCATCGCGATACCTGAGGAGTTCAACGCAGCGACGCAGTACCCGGCGGCCGTCGTCCGGGAATCACCCAATCAAGTCTTGGCCGCAGCGTTCGTTGACTACCTCGCTCGTGACAGTGCAGCACAGACGATCCTGCGTGACTTCGGTTTCGGGGTTCCCTCTGACAACCGCAAAGGTGCGCCGTGAATCGCGGGACGCCATGGTTTCTGCTGCTACCCGGCATCGTCGCCCTGGCCTTTTTGCTGCTGCCCCTGGTTGGACTGCTCACTCAGGCTCCCTGGAGTGGATTTGCGGGCATTCTGAGTTCGCCGGAGGCGCTGGCCGCACTACGGCTGTCCCTAGTGACGTCACTGACGGCAACAGGGATCGCGGTACTGCTCGGCATTCCACTGGCCTGGCTGCTGGCGCGCGAGGTACTGCCGTGGACTGGGCTGCTTCGAGCCCTCGTCATCGTGCCACTTCTCCTGCCACCAGTGGTGGCTGGTGTGGCACTGCTCGCCGCCCTCGGGCGCAGTGGCTTCATTGGCCAGTGGCTTCAGGAGGGCTTGGGCGTGCAGTTGCCCTTCACCAAGACGCTCATCATGGTCACCTTCGTGGCGGGGCTGATCCCGATCCTCGGCAACCTGATCTCGAACAC
>CAZKFI010000063.1:3845-10865 GCA_964551975.1 uncultured Bifidobacteriaceae bacterium
TTCGTCGCGATGCCCTTTCTCGTCATCACGATGGAAGGGGGCTTTCGTGCGCTGAATCGTCGATACGAGGAAGCGGCGGCAACCCTTGGTGCCTCAACGTGGGTCACGTTTCGACGGGTGACCGTGCCGATGGCGCTCCCGGCCGCGGTGGCCGGCACGGTCCTGTGCTGGGCGCGAGCCTTGGGAGAGTTCGGGGCGACGATCACCTTTGCCGGCAACTTTCCAGGTGTCACGCAGACGATGCCGCTTGCGGTGTACAGCGCTTTGGAATCAGATCGCTCAGTAGCGATTGCCTTGAGCATTCTGCTGCTGTTCGTGAGCGTGGTGGTACTGGTGGCCTTGCGTGGTCGCTACCTCTACACCCGGAGTGTCACGAGATGAGCACACCACCGCAGGCTGGCAACGACCGGCCCAGCGCGGGGGGCATTGACGCCCAACTGCAGGTCAGTTACGGCGACTTCAATCTGCAGATGTCGGTCCACGTTCCAGCTGGCTCAGTGTTGGCCGTATTGGGACCCAACGGTGCCGGTAAGACCACCCTGCTGCGCGCGTTGGCCGGCCTGCAGGGGATCGATAGTGGGCATATCCGCTTGGGTGGACGCCTCGTCGACAATGGACGGGTTCATGCTCCAGGTGAAGCAGCGGTATTCACACCGGCACCGCAACGTGAGTGCGGAGTGGTGTTCCAGGACTACCTGCTGTTTCCGCATTTGACCGTGCTGGAGAACGTGGCATTCGGACCACGGGCTCACAGGCAAGCCGACCCTCTTGGCATCGCACGATCTGCACTGCACCGGGTCGGTATCGCTGATCTCGCCACGCGGCAACCGGCAGGTCTTTCCGGTGGGCAGGCGCAGCGTGTTGCACTTGCCCGGGCATTGGCCAACAGCCCAGAGGTGCTGCTGCTCGATGAGCCGTTGGCCGCACTTGACGTGCAGGTGCGTGATGAGGTTCGCGCCGAGTTGGCGAAGACCCTACGAGAGTTCTCCGGTGCAACGGTGCTGGTCACGCATGACCCCCTGGATGCATTCGCTTTGGCGGATCACGTGTTGGTGCTGCAGGGGGGTCGGGTCACACAGATCGGCTCGCCGGCGAGCTTGGTTCAAAACCCGATGACTGCCTACGTCGCCGCGCTTACGGGCGTGAATCTGGTGCACTTACCGGTGCAGTTGCCGAGTGGCACCTGGCTGCAATGGTCGGGGCCACCGCAATCCACGCACGCAGTTATCGATCCCCGTCAGGTGCGTATCAGTGCTGAGCCCAGGCAACCGGCATCGAGTCAGGTAAACCAGTGGCCGGGCATGGTGAGCGGACTCTTTGGTCAACCTGACGGTCTGCGAGTACGCGTCCAGGGTGCACTCGATGTGATGGCCTGGCTTTCTCCCGCCGAGATTGCAGCACTGCAGCCCGCGGTTGGGATGCAGGTGTGGGTGAGCGTTGCAGCGAATCAGGTACAGGCCTGGGTTGGTGCCAGCAATGAGCACCTCGGGCCTAGTGTCGATTAGCGCTGGTCAATTCCTTAATGAGTTGCTCAACGCGCAATCTGATCTCATCGCGGATGCGGCGCACAGTCTCAATGTCCTGACCGGCCGGATCGTCCAGTTCCCAATCGAGGTAGCGCTTGCCCGGGAACACCGGGCAGGTATCGCCGCATCCCATGGTGACGACGACATCCGATTCCAGAACTATCTCGTCGGTCCATGGCTTTGGGAACTCCCCGGTGATGTCAATGCCCTCCTCGTTCATGGCGGCTACCGCCATCGGGTTTAGTGCCGGGCCCGGTGCGGATCCACCCGACCAGCCAATGACCTCACCTCCACCGAGGGCACGCAGATAGCCCAGCGCCATTTGAGAGCGACCTGCATTGTGGGTACAGAGGAAGAGGACCGTCGGGACTAAGGCCTGCGGATCTGACATACGGCAAGTCTGCTCCGGTGGTCCGCATCGGAACAAGGAAATTCGGATGAACATCCTGTGACGAGGGTGCAAAGTGGCCTCAGGTTTCACCCCAATCAGGGATGCTGCAACTGTGGATCTAGGGCAGAGGTTCCCGATATCACCGCGAGTTGCTCTGGCCGAGTTCGTGGGCACGGCGGTGCTCGTGGCAGCCGTGGTTGGTTCGGGAATCATGGCGACGTCATTGACTTCGGACCTCGCAGTCGCCCTGCTCATCAACGCCGTCGCCACCGTGGCCGCACTGGGTGTGTTGATCTGGGCCTGTGGGCCGATCAGCGGTGCGCACTTCAACCCAGCGGTAACCCTGGTGGCGGTCCTGCAGCGGCAGATGCGAGTCGGTATCGGAGCGTTGTATGTGGTGCTGCAGGTCACCGGTGCGTGCATTGGTGTCGCCGTTGCCCAGGCCATGTTCGCTCAACCCTGGTGGGAGCCGGCTACCCAACTGCGTAGCGGCTGGGACCTGTGGCTTGGTGAAGTGGTAGCCACCGCCGGGCTCCTGGTGGTGATCGGGCTGCTGGTGCAGCGAGGGCAGACGGGGTTGGCAGCAGTTCTGGTACCGGCATGGATTGGCTCCGCCTACTTCGTGACCTCGTCGACTTCATTCGCCAATCCGGCCGTGACGATCGGCCGCAGTCTCAGTGATTCCTTCGCCGGGATAGCGCCCAATTCTGTCCCGGCGTTTATCCTCGCCCAGATTCTTGGGGCGCTACTTGGTGGCCTGCTTGTCTGGTCGCTATCCACACGCGCTGAGCGATCGCGGAAGGATCCACAGACCGCGAGCAGGTAATGACCGCCGTGACCAGGGCCTGCACCCTGCTCACGGAGGTTTCATGCGCAAGAAGGATGCCCTCGGTCGCGCCGGGGAAGAGCTCGCAGCCCGTTACCTGCGTTCACGCGGAATGGAGATTCTGGATCGCAATTGGCGTTGCCGGTTGGGGGAGATCGACCTGGTCGCCCGCGACGGCGAGACCGTCGTCATCTGTGAGGTAAAGACCCGATCGACGGCAGGCTACGAAGGTCCGCTAGCCGCCATCAACCATCGGCGCCTTCGCCGACTCCAGCAGTTAGCGCAGGCCTGGCTGAGCTCCCATGAGATGGCGCAGTGCTGGGTCCGTTTGGACGGCATCGGCATCGTGCAGGACAGTGACCAAGGGCCGCGCATTCACCACGTCCAAGGCATCGGCTGAATGCCCATCGGTCGCGCCTGGGGTGCGGTCCTCGGGGGAGTCGACGGCGTGCCCGTGCAGGTCGATGCTGATCTGGCTCGGGGAATTCCCACGGTGGGCGTCATCGGTCTTCCCGATACCTCGGTTGCTGAGTCCCGCTGGAGAGTGCGATCAGCCATCGAGCACACGGTTGGTGCCTGGCCATCCGCACGTCTGACCATCAGCCTGTCACCGGCGGATACTCCCAAGCAGGGCACTGCCTTGGATCTCGCGATAGCCGTGGCTGTCCTTCGAGCAACGGGCATCGCTGCAGCGGCGCATGGTGACTGGGCTTTCCTCGGCGAGCTCGGCCTCGACGGCGGCGTGCGCAGGGTGCGCGGCATGTTGCCGTGTGCGCTGGCGGTTCGGGCGGCTGGTTTGCGTGGGGTGTTCGTGCCCACAGACAACGCGCCCGAAGCGGCGATTGTCCCGGGCCTGCAGGTACACGCCGTGCGTGACCTCGGGCATCTGCTGCAGGTACTTGCAGGTACTGCGCAATCACAGCCGTGGTCGGCTGTCGTAGAAAATCGACCCCAGGTTCAGACTGATCTCGCCGATGTCCGCGGTCACACTGCTGGTCGCCTGATGTTGGAGGTCGCAGCGGCCGGCGGTCATCATCTGCTGCTCACCGGCTCACCCGGCGTTGGCAAGACGCTCCTGGCACAGTGCCTGCCCGCCCTGCTCCCCGATCTTGAAGATCGCACGGCGCTCGAGGCAACCGCCATTGCTTCGGCAGTGGGAGAGGAAATCACCTGCCTGCGCCTTCGACCGCCCTTCGTCGCTCCGCATCACGCATCCTCTGCGGCAGCACTTATTGGAACCGCGCGTGGCCGTGTTGTGGTGCCGGGTGCCCTCACCCGAGCGCACGGCGGAGTCCTCTTCTTGGACGAGGCACCCGAGTTCAGTCGACCCTGCCTTGAGGGACTGCGACAGCCACTTGAGTCGGGGAGCGTGCATCTGCTTCGTGCCGGTACGGCCGTCCACCTTCCAGCACGCTTCCAACTCGTCCTTGCAGCCAATCCCTGCCCCTGTGGTTTGGGCAGTGGTCGCGGTGAACGATGTCGATGCTCGCCAATGGCCCGCCGACGCTACGCCGAACGTATCTCCGGGCCACTGTTGGATCGCATCGACCTACGTCTTGAGGTCACCGACCCGTTTCGCAGCGCCGCCGCCATCGGAACCGCGGGGGAGTCCAGTGCTGTCGTCGCCCAGCGTGTGCAAGACGCACGACAGCGCAGTGCCGCCCGTCTGCACGGCAGTGGTTGGACGGTGAACGCCCAAGTACCGGGAAGTGAGCTGCGTCGCCGCTGGGCACTTGATGCGCGCTGCGCCGAGATCCTGCATGGCGCCGAACGTGACGGATTGAGTTTGCGTGGGGCGGACCGAGTACTGCGGGTGGCCTGGACCCTTGCGGACCTTGCTGACATCGAGTGCCCAGGTGTCGATCAGGTGCAGACCGCCCTTGCCCTTCGAGGCTGGCAGCGCCATGAGTAACCAGGAATTCGAGCTCAGCGAGGAGCGCGCTGCTCGCCTGCTGTTGGCCAGCTGCGTTGGTGAACCCATTCGACTGCGGGAACGACTGCGTAGCGACGGAGCAGTTGCCGTGTTGGCGCAACTTCGCGGTCAACCGGGTCCCTGGCAGAGTCGGCTTCGTGTCAGCAGCGTCGATGCGGTGTTGGCTGCTGCCGAGCGTTGTGGTGCCCGCGTTGTCGTGCCAGGTGACGGTGAATGGCCTAGCCAGTTAGACGACCTTGGTGCAGCGGCGCCTCTGGCGCTGTGGGTCATCGGCGCAGGAAATCTTCGCCTGCTCGCGCTTCGATCCGTTGCGGTTGTCGGTGCCCGGGCCGCTACGCCCTACGGTCTGTCCGTTGCCGAGGCGTTCGCGGCGGGTTTGACTCAAGCTGGCTGGTCGGTGATTTCCGGCGGCGCCTACGGAATTGACGCAGCCGCGCATCGCGGTGCGTTGACCGCCGGCGGCGTGACGATAAGCGTGCTTGCCGGTGGTGTGGATGTTCCATATCCCTTGGGTAATCAAGCCTTGCTGGCACGCATTGCGGATGACGGACTCCTAGTGAGTCAATCCCCACCCGGCACCGCCCCACAGCGGCATCGTTTCCTCACCCGCAACCACATGATTGCTGCCTTAACGCGCGCGACCGTGGTTGTCGAGGCGGCACTTCGTTCGGGAACCACTGCGACGGCAAACGCCGCATTCGCGCTGAATCGACCTGTCCTCGCCGTACCCGGCTCGGTACATTCGGCTGCCTCGGCAGGCTGCCATGTCCTCATTCGTGACAAAGGCGCGGTGCTCGCGACGCGAGTGGAGGATGTACTCGAGCTCATCGCGCCAATGGGTGACCTCCCGGTGGATCGGCAACCACCGGCGACGCCCTATGACGAACTCCCAATCGCCCAGGCCAGGGTGTTGGATGCCCTGCCTGCGCGAGCCGCGGTCGATCTGGAGGTCCTAGTCGAGCAAGTTGGCCTAGGTGTCGCACCCACCCTCGCAGCACTGGGCGCCCTGCAGGTGCGTGGGTTAGTTCAGGCAGACCCGCAGGGGTGGCGGTTGCGCCGGTAGACCATGATGCGCCGATGACGGACCTCACGGTGTGGCTACCCAAGGTGGTTGCTGCCTACGACGCCTGGCTCGCCGAGTTCGGACCCTTCGCAGCCCACCCCAGCACGGCTGTCCAGGAGAGTGATCTTGAGCGGGCGTTCGACTCGCTGACTGAGCGTTTGCGTGACAACTATCCGTTCGGGCATCCGCGCTATGTCGGGCAGATGCTCAAGCCACCACATCCGGCGGCAGTCATCGGCTACCTCAGTGCCATGCTCATCAACCCCAACAACCATGCCCTCGACGGTGGTCCGGCAACCGCCCGTATGGAGCATGAGGTGGTCTCCGCACTAGCTGGAATGTTCGGGATGAGTCCGTATCTAGGCCACCTGACCTCAAGTGGCACGGTCGCCAACCTCGAAGCCTTGTGGGTTGCACGGGAATCACACCCGGGTAAGGCCATTGCCTTCAGCGCCGATGCGCACTACACCCACGCCCGCATGTGCTCAGTGTTAGGCGTACGGGGAATCCCGATAGCCGTCGACGCCTCGGGTCGAATGGACTGTGCTGCATTGCAGTCGGCTCTGCAGCAGGAACAGATAGGTACTGTCGTGGCCACGCTCGGCACGACCGGTCTGGGGGCGCTTGACCCGTTGCCACAGATCTTGGAACTCACCCGCGCCGCTGGAGTACGGGTACACGTGGATACGGCCTACGGCGGTTTCTTTGCGCTCATCGCGGACGACGCTCGTGACGGTGTGGCGCATGCCCCATTCGAGGCGATCGCTCAAGCGGATAGCGTCGTGGTAGATCCGCATAAGCACGGACTTCAGCCCTACGGGTGCGGAGCGGTGCTTTTCGCTGACCCAGCAGTGCAGCGCTTCTATCGACACGATTCGCCCTACACCTACTTCAGTTCCGATGAGTTGCATCTTGGCGAGATTTCTTTGGAGTGCAGCCGCGCCGGTGCCGCAGCAGCAGGACTGTGGCTGACACTGCAGGTTCTTCCCTTGAGCGATAGCGGGCTTGGATCGATTCTTCGTGCTACTCGCGCTGCCGCACTTCAGTGGTACGACATGCTGCTGGGTTCACGATCCCTTGAGCCCTACCAGCTACCCGAACTCGACATCGTTACCTACCTGCCTGTTACGAAGTCGATGACTGCCTTGGATCAGGCCAGCGCCGCGCTCTTCCATTCGGCCGCAGCACTGCCCGCCGAGCAGCAGGTGCATCTAGCCACCTATGCGGTGACCGCGCAAGCGCTGCAGGCTCGCGAATTCACACACACGGTCGATGCCTCGT
>CAZKFI010000063.1:10875-13745 GCA_964551975.1 uncultured Bifidobacteriaceae bacterium
TCGTCTGCCCGAATTCTGCGCAGCACTGTCATGAAGCCGGAGTCTGGCGAGGTCCTGCCTACCATCCAGTCAACCCTGGAAGGGCTGCTTGAGTCGGGCACGCCCAACTAACGCAGTTCCACCGAACCCTCTTCGGGTCATGTCACGATGGATCCGTGCAGGAGCGCCGCGACGAAGCTGCTAACGCTGGCGTTGATGCCGAAGCTGGCGTTGATGCCGAAGCTGTCGGAGCCGCCGAGCTCCCACCTGAATTGCAGCGAGGATTAACTGGATTCGTGGAGCACCTTCGAGATGAGCGAAGAAGGAGTGCCAATACCGTTCGGGCCTATCACGGGGATGTCTCAGACCTGCTGACTTTTGCCGCCCAAGCGGGGTGTCGTGATTGTGAGGATCTGACGCTGCCGCAGCTGCGCGGTTGGTTGGCCCAACTGCACGCCACAGGTCAAGCGCGAACGTCTATCGCACGCAGAGCGGCCGCCGCTCGAGCGTTCACTGCTTGGGCACATCAGCGCGGATTGATCAGCACTGATACGGGGCGGCGACTGAGTAGCCCTCAGGCCGTGCGCAAACTGCCGACCGTGCTGGATGTCGAGCAAGCCACTGCGGTGATGTCGGTTGCTGAGATGGCTGCCGATGATGGCAGCGCAGTTGCCGCACGTGATCGCGCCATTGTTGAGGTGCTCTACGCGACCGGTGTTCGAGTGTCTGAATTGTGCTCACTTGACCTGGCAAGTATCGATGAGCCACGGCGGTGCCTGCGGGTGATTGGCAAGGGCGACAAGGAGCGCCTTGTGCCGTACGGGATACCCGCCGAACGGGCGCTGCAGGACTGGCTCAACCAGCGGGCATTGTTAGTGACCTCAGATTCCGGCCAGGCGGTCTTTCTTGGCAGTCGCGGTAGGCGGATCGACGTGCGCACCGTGCGAACGGTGGTGCATCGCTTGAGTGTGGCGGCTGGTGGGCCCGATATCGCACCGCATGGGTTGCGACACACGGCTGCAACCCATGTATTGCAGGGTGGGGCCGATCTACGCTCCGTCCAGGAATTGCTGGGGCATGCGTCCCTGGCCACAACTCAGCGCTATACCCACGTAACGATTGAGCGTCTGCGGCGAGCATTCGCTCTTGCCCACCCTAGGTCGGGAGAGGTTGACGACACACGTTAAGCATTGCGATGCGCGGAGATTCTCAGCGAACTGTTCCCAGGGGTAACAGCACGGCACGTGAGCGCAGGAGCAGCATGGGGTCCACGTAGCGACCCCAGGCGCGCAGACCCAGGTGCAGGCAGCGCCTCGCGCAGTGTCCGCCTGCTGCGGCAACCATTCCGATCACATCACCGGCATGCACCTGCATCCCCTCGGACAGCCTGGCATGAACTGGTTCGTACGAGGAGCGCAATCCACTGGGGTGCTCGATCGCGATAACCGGTTTGCCGGCGATAACGCCCACATAGACGATGCGGCCCGGGCCGATCGCGTACACCGACTGACCTGGTGCCGCCAGGAAATCGATGCCTCGATGCCCGCGACCCCAGGGTGTTGCTGGTGCTGCGAACTGCTCCACGACGGTGGGTGGATCAACTGGCCAGGTGATCGACTCAAGGTACGGGTGGTCTGCCATTGCCTGTGTCGCGCTCGCCTGAACGAACACCATCAACGCGAAGGGGACCACGGGCAACGCGCGGATGATGGAGCGACGCCAAATCATCTGGACAGCCCATTTCGTCGTGCCAGCCGGTTCATGCAGACAGCCTGCAAGGATTGGCGGTAACCAACAGAATCGTCACCGCACGTGTGGATGCAGGGACGGCTGGGGACAGGTTCGAAAAGGCAGGATGCGATATGGCCTTGCAGATGATCAGCGTGGGGGATTTCCGCTTCGAGGTACTCGACGAGGCGCCTACGGTGCCGGTTGCCGACGCTCTGCCGATCCTCATGCTCCATGGCTTTCCGCAGGATCTGACCAGTTGGGACACGCTGGCGTTGCACCTGCAGCAGGCCGGCTACCGCACAGTCCGCCCTAACCTGCGCGGCTACAGCCCCGGCGCTCGACCAACCCAGGTCGACGCCTACCGGATGCGACATCTGGTCGACGATGCGCTCGGCATGCTCGACGCCTTGGCCATTGAGCGATGCCACGTCATTGGACACGACTGGGGTGGTGCCCTGGCTTGGGCCCTGGCCAGTGAAGCGCCCGAACGTGTTGCGACCTTAACTGTGCTCTCCACGCCATATCCCTCGGCGATGACCCGAGTGGCGCTTCGCAGTGATCAGGGTCTGCGCTCCTGGTACATGGTGGCCTTCCAGTTGCCGTCGCTACCGGAGCGCCTACTGCGGCCCACGGGGAAGGCATGGCGTGGCCTGATGCGTGGCCTACCGCCATCGGCCCAGCAGCATTACACCGAGCGGGCCGCCGAGCCCGGTGCGCTGACCGCGATGCTCGCCTGGTACCGAGCCATGGGTACGGAGATGCGCAGTCCTTCCATGTCCTGGCATCGGATTCGCGTACCAACCCTGTACTGCTGGGGGGTGCGCGACCCGGCCCTGGGCGCCGCCGCGGCACGGGCCACACGCAATTACGTCGCGGGGCCGTACACCTTCGTCGTGCTCCCCGACCAGGGGCATTGGCTCCCCGAGCGCGCCGCCGACCGCATAGTGCCCCACGTACTGACGCACGTAGCACGCTCAGTGGGCTGCCACTGACTGGCAACGTGGCTTCCTGGCCTGGCGAACCCCTGGTGAGCTCAAGCCCCGGGTTGGGCCATGGGGTGGCTTCCCCGTAGGATCGGGGAAAATTCGCGCAGTCCACGCCCGCTCGCGGGCCCGCTCCTGCTCGGTCCCCTCGTGGGTGCAGGACGGCGACTGCCAGGG
>CAZKFI010000064.1:0-6290 GCA_964551975.1 uncultured Bifidobacteriaceae bacterium
CATCGCCATTGAGGCCCCGGTCGACACGGTGACGTTCGATCTCATGGCGAGAACCCTGCGCGATGAAGACCCGGCAGCACACGCTGTCCCCTACATGATTTCGGGCGGCACCGATGCCAAGGCCCTCTCTGCCCTGGGCATCGCCTGTTATGGATTCTCACCGTTGCAGCTTCCCGACGGACTGGATTACTGGCGGCTCTTCCACGGGGTGGACGAGCGAGTCCCCGTCGCCGGCTTACAGTTCGGCGCCCGGGTTCTGGATAGGTTCCTGCGCTCCTGCTGACGCTATGCGGTGCGCACTACTCGGTAGACGCGCCTGCGCAACCAGATTCGGCGACGGCCGTCGGGGTAGATGCGCACGCGATCAAGTTCCCAGCGGTCGACTTCGGCGGCACCGGTGAGTACCTGCCGAGCGGTTTCCCGTGAAGTGCCGGCTGGCATCGAGAGTTCGCGGTACTCCCAGGTCTTTGCCGTCTGAACACTCGTTGACGGCTGTGCTCCCATGAGTTGAACCTAGCGCTGCTGAGCCCAGCCCGACTCTGGATATCCGCTGTTGGGTTGCGAAACCTCGTTGAGTGCACGAATGATTTCCGCGGGGAGTTCGAGTTCTTCTGCTGCTAGCCCGATCAGCAGCTGCTGACTGGTGCGAGCACCCAGAATCGGTGCAACCACGCCTGGGCGATCGCGAACCCAGGCGAGCGCGACCTCCGCCGGTGATGCGCCAAGTCCATCTGCCGCAGTAGCGAGTGCGTCCACGATGCGACGACCGCGTTCATCGAGGTACACCTGCACCCATCCGGCACTCTCCGCGATACTTCCGCGCGAGTCAACCGGGATGCCATGGCGATACTTTCCCGTCAGCACTCCGCGACCCAAAGGTGACCAGGGCAGGATGCCAATGCCCAAGGCACTTGCAGCAGGGACAACCTCTCGTTCGATTCCTCGTTCCAGTAGTGAGTACTCCATTTGCGACGTCACGATCGGCGTTCGATCCGAATCCGCTCGCTGCCAGGTTGCGGCGCGTGCGGTCTGGGCGCCGGAGTAATTCGAGATACCTACGTAGCGGACTTTCCCGGACCGTACGGCCTGATCCAAAGCGGCCAGGGTTTCCTCAAGCGGAGTCGCGAAATCCCAGGCATGCACCTGCCAAAGATCGATCCAGTCAGTCTGGAGTCGTCGCAGGGATCGATCCAGACTGCTGAGTAGGTGCGAACGAGAGGCGTCGAAGCGGCGATCGGGCCCAGGTCGCGAGCCGGCTTTGGTCGCCAGAATCACCTGGTCACGGACATCGAACTCTCGGATAAGTGAGCCGACCAGGGACTCCGATGCACCTTCTGCGTAGACGTCTGCAGTATCGAGCAGATTGCCGCCAGCATCGAGAAACATGGCCAACTGATCGCGAGCATCGTCATCCTCAGTGCCGCGACCCCAGTTCATGGTGCCCAGCGCCAGACGGCCGACCCAGAGGCCAGATTGACCGAGGGATCGCTGCTGCACGTCGCCACGCTAGTGCCTGGGATCCGTTCATGCCCGAGGCCTAGGCTGCCGTAATGAAACTGGGGATCAACCTTGGCTACTGGGGCGCCGGAAACGACGCCGAGAATCTCGTTCTCGCTCAAGAGGCCGATCGGCTCGGATTCGCTGTGGCATGGGCCGCGGAAGCCTACGGGTCCGACGCGGCAACTGTGCTCGCTTGGGTGGCTGCCCAGACCACCCGCATTGACGTGGGCTCTGCGGTGTTCCAGATACCTGGGCGCACACCGGCCAATACGGCGATGACGGCCGCCACCCTGGACACCCTTTCTGGTGGAAGATTTCGGCTGGGTCTCGGGGTGTCCGGACCACAGGTCTCCGAGGGATGGCACGGCGTGCGATTCGACCGCCCATTGGGGAGGACCCGCGAATACGTAGACATCGTCCGGATGGCACTTGCTCGCCAGAAGGTGTCCTATTCGGGGGAGTTCTTCACCCTGCCACTGCCAGACGGCCCGGGCAAGGCCCTGACCTTGACTGTGCACCCAGTGCGCGAACGCCTGCCGATTTATCTGGCGGCGATCGGCCCGAAGAACTTGGAACTCGCTGGCGAGATTGCCGACGGCTGGCTGGCAGTGTTCTACTCCCCGCAGCATGCGGAGGAATCGCTGCGAGCCATCGCCTCGGGACGATCACGGGTGGGCAAGTCCATGGAGGGATTTGATGTGGTGCCCACCGTGCCACTGGTCATCGGCGACGACCTGCAGGCCTGTGCTGACCAAGTCCGGCCCTACGCTGCCCTGTACGTAGGAGGCATGGGTTCACGCCAACAAAACTTCTACCACGCACTGGCCTGTCGCATGGGATTTGAGGAAGCGGCCGATCGCGTACAAGAAGCGTTTCTGGCTCGCGACTATGCAGCGGCAGGGGCAGCAGTGCCCTTTGACTTCATTGATGCCACGTCATTGATTGGCCCGGCCGAGCGCATTCGACAGCGCGTAAGGGAGTTCGCGGAATCTGGGGTCACGACGCTCACCGTTGCCGTCAATGTCGGGAGCATTGATGAGCGCATCACCACACTGCGCACCCTGGCAGATGTCGTGGATGCCTAGCGTGCAAGCCGAGATCGGCTGGATCGAGGCGATCGTCCTCGGAGTGGTGCAGGGTCTTACGGAGTTTCTCCCCATTTCGTCCACGGGGCACGTCTTTGTGATCTCCCAACTGCTTGGCTGGCCGGATCCGGGGGCAGCGTTTACCGCCGTCATGCAGATCGGCACGGAATGCGCGGTGCTGCTGTACTTCCGCAAGGATCTGGCGCGTATAGCCAGGGCGTGGATCAGGTCGTGGCCGCAGCTTCGCTCGCTGCATTCAATGAATTCGGATGCTCGAATGGGTTGGTTGATCATCGCCGGAACCATCCCCATCGGTGTCTTTGGACTGCTATTCGCACACCAGATCGAGACAGCCGCCCGCAATCTTTGGCTGGTAGCGGCCACCTTGATCGGCTTCGGACTAGTACTTGCGGCAGCGGATCGCTGGGGCGCGAAGCGCAAGAGCATTCAAGAACTCAGGCTTCGTGACGGGGTCGCCTTCGGGTTCGGGCAGGCCCTGGCATTGATCCCTGGAGTTTCACGTTCTGGCGCAACGATTTCCACCGGCCTGGCCCTGGGATACACCCGGGAGGCAGCCGCGCGCTACGCCTTCCTACTGGCTATCCCGGCCGTGCTCGCGTCCGGCCTGTACGAGGCGACCAAGATCAACGACGGGGGGCCAGTGGCCTGGGGGCCAACGATCCTGGCCACGGTCGTGTCGTTCTTCGTTGGTTTGGCAGTTATCGCCTGGCTTCTGAGGTGGGTCAGTACCCGGTCATACCTGCCGTTCGTGATCTATCGCATCGTCGCCGGCAGCCTGCTGCTTCTGCTCTTGAGCACCGGCGTGCTGACCGCCTAAGCGGGCAGGGCAGCAGCGAACTGCGGCGACGGTTGTCGCGGTTACGCTCCTGTGGTGGCCACCGTCTTCCTCGTCCGCCATGGCCGAACGACTGCCAACGCCAGTGGAGTCCTGGCTGGATGGAGTCCGGGGGTCTTCCTTGATGAGGTCGGGCAACAACAGGCCGAGGCAACGGCAGGCCGGTTGTCAGCCATCCCATTGGCTGCCGTGATCGCCTCACCCCTGGAGCGCACAAGGCAGACCGCCGAATACATAGCCGCAGCGCAGCGGCGAACGGCTCGCCATCTGGACGAACGGATCGGCGAATGCCGCTATGGATCCTGGGAGGGTCGGTCGCTACAAGCCCTGGCTAAGGAGCCACTCTGGGCCACCGTGCAATCGCATCCCAGTGCGGTGACATTTCCCGGTGGGGAAGCGATGATCACGATGCAGCACCGGGCCGTTCAGGCCGTGCGTGACTGGAATCGGGAACTAGGTCCGCAGGCGTGCTACGCCATGGTCAGCCACGGCGACGTCATCAAGGCCATCATTGCGGATGCGCTGGGCATGCATCTCGACCAGTTTCAGCGCATCACCGTGGACCCCTGTTCGGTCAGCGTCATTCGGTACACGCCAATGCGTCCATTCGTACTTCGCACCAACGACTCCGGGGCTGAGTTGGGGCAGTTCGTGCCCTCAGATAGGCGACGCGGAAAGCGAAAGGCTCCTCGATCCAGTGACGCCCCCGTCGGTGGTGGCGCAGGGTGAGCGCAGATCAGGGATCGCCGATTAGAGTTGGGTGTGCCTCGACAGGTCCATGAGTTCGATCGCCCCGATCGCTTTGTGGTGGGCACGGTGGGCGAGCCCGGTGAGCGAACGTTCTTCCTGCAGGCACGTCAGGATGCTCGCCTCATCAGCGTGGTGTTCGAAAAGTCCCAGGCCAGTGCGCTAGCCGATCGGATGGACCAACTCCTCGACGAGGTGCGGGAAACTCGCGCCGACCGAGTTGAGGTCCCCGATCGCATCGCTGGGATCACCGATTCCGGACCATTGGACGTACCGATAGTCGAAGAGTTTCGCGTGGGCGCGATGGCCCTGGGTTGGGATGACAGCTCCCATCGAGTCGTCGTTGAGGCACATGCCGTGGACGAAGCCGGCGGAGATGTTCCGGATATCGCCGACGATGCCGCTGAAGGCCAGGACACCTTGCGAGTGTGGCTGACCGCCGAGCAGGCCCGCGCCTTCGCTGAGCGGGCTCGCGCCGTGGTCTCAGCCGGCCGGCCGGCCTGCCCTTTCTGCTCCCAACCGCTTGACCCGGGTGGGCATATCTGCCCCCGCGCTAATGGATATCGCCGCCGCCCATGACTTCGGCACAGCCGGCAGCCGACACCGACCTGGTGCGGCAGTTGGTCACCGGTCCTTTGGACGTTGAAGGGCGTCTGCCTAGCGCCTCGAATTTGACAGTGCGCTGCACGCTGGTGGGCACGGATCTTCGATGCGTCTACAAGCCAACGGTGGGCGAGCGACCGCTCTGGGATTTCCCGGACGGAACCTTGGGTCGGCGCGAAGTGGCCACGTATTGCCTGGCCAATGCCGTGGGATGGCCCGTAGTTCCGCTCACCGTGTGGCGTGAGGATGGCCCGCTGGGACCAGGAATGTGTCAGCTGTGGCTGGACGGCACGCCAGACCAGACCACAGACCAGACCGCAGACCAGGCCCCAGACCAGGTCCTGGTCGACATTGTGCCAAGCCAACAAATTCCGCCAGGGTGGCTGCATGTCTTCGACGGGATCGACCAGGCAGGACAGGAAGTGAGTTTGATCCATGCCGATCGCGTGGATCTGCAACAGATAGTCCTGCTGGATGCAATCGTTAATAACGCAGACCGCAAGGGTGGCCACCTCCTGCTTGACGCCGAAGGTCGGGCGGTCGGGATCGACCACGGCGTGACCTTTGCGGCATCGGACAAGTTGCGCACGGTGCTTTGGGGTTGGGCCGGTACGCCAATCCCAAGCAGCCTCATCAACGATCTACAGCGAGGCTTTGACGCTGTCTGCGCCTTAGAGCTGGTGGGCTTGAGTTCGATTGAGCGTCACGCCATGCGCTCTCGACTCGAGACCTTGCTGGCCGAGCCCGTGTTCCCCCTGCCCACGGATGAATGGCCTAGCATTCCGTGGCCAATCTTCTAAACGCCTCTCCATTGAATCGAGTGCAGGGGATGATGACCCGAAAGTAGGAGGCGCAATGTCAGACGAGAGTCAGTTTGACCACCTTTCACGTCGCGGCTTCTTGGTTGGCGGTCTGGCCGCCGCCTTGACGGTTACCGCAGCGGGTACAACTGGTCTGGCATGGGCAGCCCAGTCGTCCAAGAAGAATCCACGCCAACTCGTCGTGCCCGTGATGGGTAACTACCGAATCAATAACGCACAAACAGGTTGCAAGGTCACCGTGAAGGTCGCCAATGGTGTGCGATCAATGACAAGCAACGGGCTACCCAACGCAAGAACCGGACAGTTCCCCAATCCTGGATGCCCCAATGTTATCCAGGCCCAGTCGTATGCCTATTCGCTGCCGACCATGGGAACGCGGATTACGCCGACCGCATTCACACTTCCGCAGCCGTTCGGAATCGCAGTCGATGGTGTGTTGTTTGAACCATTTGCCGCGGAGTACTGGAATAACGATCGCAATAGCGGTTGGCAGTACTACGCACTCGGTGGTGGCGTCAACCTTGGCATGGACGGTAACCATGCACATGTACAACCCACCGGTGCTTATCACTACCACGGAATTCCAGACGGGCTACTGAACTCGCTGAACCCGAAGCTGCACTCCCCATTAGTGGGTTGGTCGGGGGATGGCTTCCCGATCTACGTGACGTACGGCTA
>CAZKFI010000064.1:6355-12906 GCA_964551975.1 uncultured Bifidobacteriaceae bacterium
CAGCCAATGCCAAGAGTCCTATCCGAGCCTTGACATCGTCCTATCGGTTGAAGTCGGGTACGCGCCCAAGTGGACCGGGAGGGCCCTACAACGGATGGTTCAACGAGGACTACGAATACGTTGACGGGGCAGGCGACCTGGATCAGGCCAATGGCCGTTTCGGCGTCACTCCGGAGTACCCCAAGGGCACCTACCACTATGTACTCACCGAGGGGTTCCCGAGTGTGCCCAACATGTTCGGTGGAGCGCTCGCTGCCAGTTTCGTCAAGACTGGTCCCGCTGGAGGCGCGCCCGGTGGGGGCCCGGACGGTAGTCGCCCTAGTGGACCGCCCAGTGGGCCACCGAGCGGTCCACCGCCTGGTGGGCCGCCGCGCTGAACCGAGGTCCAGGGAGCTGCCCGAATAGAGTTCCGGGATGCATGCGTGGAGGGTTCCGGATCCGCCCGAACTTCCTGGTTCTGGTCCCGGCCTTCGGTTGTGGGATTCGTCATCACAGCTTGTTCGTCCCACTGCACCGGCAGATCCGGCGCGGATGTACGTGTGTGGCATCACCCCGTACGACGCCACACACCTGGGCCATGCGGCCACCTATGTCGCCTTCGACTTGATCCAACGCGCCTGGCGGGATGCTGGGTTCGAGGTGATGTACGTGCAAAACGTGACGGATGTCGACGATCCACTCCTGGAAAGGGCCCACGCAACGGGAGTGGATTGGCGCGAATTGGCCGACGAACAGACGCGACTCTTCACCGAAGACATGCAGGCCCTCAACGTGCTTCCGCCGAATCACTACCTCGGGGCAGTGGAGACGATGCCTCTAGTCATCAACTGCATTCAGGAGTTGCAGGCGCGTGGTGCCATTTACGAAGTCGATAAGGACCTGTACTTCAGCGTGCACAGCGACCCAAGATTCGGTGAGATCTCCGCGTTGGATCGAGAAGAAATGCTGCGCATATTTGCTGAGCGGGGTGGCGACCCGCAACGACCCGGGAAGCGCGATCCACTGGACTGCTTAGTCTGGCTCGCGGCGCGCGAAGGTGAACCGTGCTGGGACAGTCCATTTGGATCAGGTCGACCGGGCTGGCATATCGAATGTGTGGCCATCGCACTGGAGCACCTCGGAATGGGGCTGGACATCCAAGGTGGCGGCAGCGACCTCATCTTCCCGCACCACGAGATGGGCGCCTCCGAAGCGCAAGTGCTGACCGGGGCTTGGCCCTATGCACGTCATTACGTGCACACGGGAATGGTTGGCTGGCAGGGTCACAAGATGTCGAAGTCACGGGGCAACCTGGTCTTCGTCTCCCGACTACGGGAGTCCGGTGTGCATCCGATGGCGATCCGTCTCGCGATCATGGCCCACCGATACCGCCATGACTGGGCGTGGTCTGACCAGGGTCTGGCTGGTGCGGCGGAGCGCCTACAGCTCTGGAAGGCCGCAATAGCCATGCCCGCAGGTCCGGCTGGAGGCGCGGTACTGGAGCGAGTCCGCGAGAGACTCACCGACGACCTCGACACCCCGGGCGCACTGGACGCTTTGGATCATTGGTCCCGCGAAGCTATTGCCGGGCGAGGCAGTGACACCGCGGCGCCGGCACTGATCGCAGCAACGGCTGATGCGTTACTCGGCGTCAGACTGGACTCGGCGTAACCGTGATCACTTCGCGCGTGTGAACGCCTGAGCACCTACTGCTGTATCACGTTTCGCTTCCGCGCCGTTTGAGATAGCGCTCGAATTCACGTGCGATGGCTTCACCAGAAGCCTCCGGAAGATCGGCAGTGTCGCGGGCATCCTCGAGCTCTTTCACATAGTCGCCGACCTCATCGTCTTCAGCGGCGAGTTCATCGACGCCCAGTTCCCAGGCGCGTGCCTCGTCGACGAGGTCACCCAAGGGAATTGACACGTCCAACAGATCCTCGATGCGTCGCACCAAGGCCAGCGTGGCTTTGGGGCAGGGAGGCTGCGCTACGTAATGCGGAACGGCGGCCCACAGTGACACAGAGGGGATAGCGAATCTTTGGCAGGCTTCTTGAATCACGCCCACGATTCCTGTGGGTCCTTCGTAGGTGGAGGGTTCCAGTCCGAGCTTGGCTCCCAGTGCTGCATCCGAGCAGCTGCCGGTCACCGGTACCGGACGAGTATGCGGTGTATCTGAAAGCAGTGCGCCGAGGGTGATGACCATGCGGATATCCAGTTCGACGGCCAGGCCCAGGATTTCGCGGGTGAACTGCTGCCATTTCATATTGGGTTCTATGCCGTGCACGAGCACGGCATCCCGGGAAGTGCCGGGGATACGTGCCACCAGGAGGCGGGTAGTGGGCCAGCGAAGCTGACGAACTCCCTGCTGATCGATGCTGACATGTGGTCGATTGACCTGAAAGTCGTAGTACTCCTCTGAGTCGAGGTCCGCCAGTGGCTGGGCCGTCCACGCCTGCTCGAGGTGTGCCACGGCTCCCGATGCTGCATCGCCCGCGTCGTTCCAGCCTTCGAAAGCGGCGATCAGGACCGGATCCGCCAGAACCGGCAGGTCCTCGAACTCGATCATGCAGGTCCTCTCAGGCTGGTCCGTGATCGTGACAGATCTGCGTTACCAGGCCGGCGACCAATGACGGCCACTGCAAGGGTACGTCGTGCACGGCGCCGACCCAACGCTGGATACGAATGGGGGGATTCAGCTCTCGGGTTGCATCGGACAGTTCCGTCAGGCTGCGATCCTTGGCCAGGGCCCACCGATCTGCGACCGGTTCTGCACAGACGATCACCCACAGCCGCCCCAGGGACCCCACGTGGTTACCGGTGAGGTCCTCGGTGGGGTCATAGTCCAGCAGGCCATCCAGCACCGCCATATGCCGATCCATACCGATGACTGTCCACGTCAGGCCTTCGTCATCCGTGCGATACGTGGGTGCCAGGGCCGCGCGCAGTTCATCGGTCCAGTTGATCGAATCCTGGCTCTCGATGAGCTGCCACAGCGTGACCGGTGGAATACCTAGGGCTGGTGGCCGAAGCTGCTCGCGAATGACCTCGCGTGGGCCGAGGTGCCGCGGTCCCCAGAGGCCTCCATCAATCAATCCGGTCGCGGCGATGCGATCACCAGCCAGGCGCCTTGCGCGCAGTGCCACGGAGGCCCCCCAGGAGTGCCCCACGACGGCGCACTCCTGCCAGCCAAGCAGGTCGAGATACTCCAGGACATCGCGAGCACATCGCTCCACGCTGAAATCTGCAGTGGCATCGGTGTCGGATTCACCGTGGCCACGCTGATCCAGAACGAGTGTTTCCGGTAGCTGAGCTCGGGCGAGGACCGGATCCCAGAAGTGGCGCTGCTGGGAGAGACCGTGCAAGAGCACTAGCGGCAGGGCATCGGAATTGGCCCACTCAGCGTTTACCTGGTGGCTGGCGACGATTGAGGACCCGTCGCTGACCTCCAGCCGCAATGTCTGCATCGTTGTCATTGTGGTCAACGCCACCAGGATTCACAGCACAATGTGGCCTTCACCCCCGCACGGTACTCACTGGAGCTCCACTTGGGTATCGCGAGCGTCATCAACGCAGCAGCGGAAATCGCGAGGTTGGCTCCAGGCTGCGCAATTGTGAACCCGGGATAGGGTGTGTGCAATGGTGGAGACGCTGCAAGCTGCGCTGTCGCGCAGGGTCGTGGTTGCCGACGGGGCTATGGGCACCATGCTGCAGGCCTGTGAGCCGACGCTTGAGGATTTCCAAGGTTTTGAGGGCTGTAACGAAATCCTCAACGTCACGCGACCGGAGATGGTTGCCGGTGTCCATGCTGCCTACTTTGCCGCTGGCGTTGATTGCGTCGAGACCAACACATTCGGTGCCAACTACGCGAATTTGGGCGAGTACGGCATCTCCGATCGGATTTACGAACTGGCATCTGCCGGCGCCCGAATCGCTCGTGAGGTTGCGGATGAGTGGTCGACCCCGGACCAGCCGCGCTGGGTCCTGGGCTCCGTCGGACCCGGAACGAAACTGCCTTCGTTGGGACATGCACCGTTCGCACTCCTGCGTGATGCCTATGCCGAACAGGTGGCCGGGCTGATCGCAGGGGGTTCTGATGCAATCCTGATCGAGACTGCCCAGGATCTCTTGCAGGCCAAAGCTGCGATCATCGGGGCAAATCGGGCCATTGCGGCCAGCGGCCGGCAGGTCCCCGTGTTTGCTCAGGTGACTGTCGAAACCACCGGCACCCTGTTGCTCGGCAGTGAAATCGGCGCAGCCCTGACGGCGCTGGAGCCCCTCGGTATTGCCGCCATCGGCCTGAACTGTGCCACGGGGCCGGCTGAGATGAGCGAGCACCTGCGCACGTTGTCGCGCTCGGCAACGATTGGCCTATCCTGCATGCCCAACGCCGGCCTGCCAGAACTCACCTCAGACGGTGCCTACTACCCGTTGACACCGGAAGAGTTGGCGGACGCGCACGAACAGTTCGTTGCCGAATTCGGTTTAGCCCTGGTCGGTGGATGCTGCGGCACAACACCCGAGCACCTTCGACAAGTGGTGGAACGAGTCCAGGGGCGCGGCTTGGCGAACCGACGCATTCGACCAGAGGCGAGCGTTGCTTCCCTGTATCAGGCGGTGCCATTTCGGCAGGACACCACCTATCTGACCGTGGGGGAGCGGACCAATGCCAACGGCTCCAAGGCATTTAGGGACGCGATGCTCGCCGAACGCTGGGATGACTGCGTTGAGATCGCACGTGATCAGATCCGTGATGGCGCGCACGTGCTCGATCTCTGCGTCGACTACGTGGGTCGCGACGGCAGCGCAGATATGACGGAGCTGGCAAGTCGCCTGGCTACTGCGTCGACCCTGCCGGTGATGCTCGACTCCACCGAACCCGAGGTGCTGCAAACCGGGCTGGAAATGCTCGGTGGGCGTGCTGTGGTGAACTCTGTGAACTTCGAAGATGGGGACGGACCCGATTCCCGTTTCCGCAGGATCATGCCGCTGGTGAGCGAACATGGTGCCGCTGTGGTGGCGCTCACCATCGACGAGGAGGGCCAGGCACGTACTGCGGAATGGAAGGTGCGCATTGCGGACCGTCTTATCCAGGAGTTGACCCAAAAATGGGATATGCGTGTCGAGGACATTCTCGTTGACACCCTGACTTTTCCCATTGCAACCGGGCAAGAAGAAACTCGCCGGGACGCAATAGAGACTCTCGAGGCCATCAGCTCGCTGAAGTCCAGGTATCCGACTGTTCAAACAATCCTGGGCGTATCCAATGTGTCATTTGGGTTGAACCCAGCAGCTCGTCAGGTACTTAATTCCGTATTCCTTCATGAAGCAGTGCAGGCTGGTTTGGATGCAGCCATCGTTCATGCCTCCAAGATCTTGCCGATGAGTCGAATACCTGACGAACAACGCCAGGTAGCCCTTGACCTCGTTTACGACCGGCGCAGATACGCCGATGACGGCGCCTTGACCTATGACCCGCTGCAGCGCTTCCTGGAACTTTTCGAAGGTGTCGAAGCCAAGTCTGCGTCCGCGACCCGAGCGCAGGAGCTGGCTGCACTGCCATTGTTCGAGCGTCTGGAGCGACGAATCATCGATGGTGAACGTCAGGGCCTAGAAGCGGACCTGGACGAGGCGCTACTGACCCGACCAGCCCTGGAAATCGTCAACGACACGTTGCTGTCTGGCATGAAGGTCGTTGGCGACCTCTTTGCCTCAGGTGAAATGCAGTTGCCCTTCGTGCTGCAAAGCGCTGAGGTTATGAAGTCTGCGGTGGCCTACCTCGAGCCCCACATGGAGCGCACGGATGAGGCGGGTAAAGGCACCATGGTGCTGGCAACCGTCAAGGGTGACGTCCACGATATCGGGAAGAATCTCGTCGACATTATCTTGAGCAACAACGGCTACACAGTGGTCAACCTAGGCATCAAGCAGCCCATCTCACGCATCATCGAGGCAGCCGAGGAACATAGAGCAGATGCCATCGGCATGAGCGGCCTGCTCGTCAAGAGCACGGTCATCATGAAGGAAAACCTCGAGGAGCTCAATGCCCGTGGTGTCGCTGAGCAGTACCCCGTACTTCTGGGTGGTGCCGCACTCACACGCGCCTACGTTGAGAACGATCTGGCAGAGGTGTACCGCGGCGAAGTTCGCTACGCCAGGGACGCATTCGAGGGGTTGCGCCTCATGGACACCGTCATGGCCATCAAGCGGGGTGATCCGGACGCGGTACTACCTGAGCGACGCGCGAGGCGCGTGCGGTCAGTGCCCAAGCAGGCCGCGCTCACCAGTGCGGAGGAACCACTTCGAACTGGACGTTCTGATGTCATTCGGGGCCTTTCGGTACCGCAACCTCCGTTCTGGGGTGAACGAATAGTTCGGGGAGTGGCTCTAGCCGACTACGTGCCGTATCTCGATGAGCGTGCACTCTTCCTTGGTCAGTGGGGACTGAAGTCGAGTCGGGGCGATGGCCCTTCGTACGAAGAATTGGTTGAGATGGAGGGACGTCCACGGCTGCGCATGTGGCTGGATCGCATCCAGACCGAGTCCCGGCACCGGGTCAGCACCAACGCCGATGC
>CAZKFI010000065.1:0-8007 GCA_964551975.1 uncultured Bifidobacteriaceae bacterium
ATCCTGAAAAGGTCGTGAAGAATCTGCGAATAGCGCTCGCTGCTAGCATCCTTACGACATTCCGGACACGCCACGCCAGCAGGAGACCCACTGCAGGTGTAGCGGTGGCAGGAGGACACGGGGGAGCACGCATGAGTGCAGATCGGCTGACGGCCCTCTGCCTGTTCCTGCGAACACTGCAAGAACATCCCCCGGGACAGGCCATGGCTGAAGCGATCGCCCTCACTGCACTGCGACCCCTCGGCGGATGTGCAGTCACCATTCACATGGTTCTGGAGCCGGAGCAGGCGACGATGGTCGGTTCCTACGGTTTGCTTGAACCTGAGACCAGCAAGGCCGCGTTTTTGTCCCTGCGCCTTCCTCTCCCGACCCCTCAGAGCATCGCTACCGGCAGCACCTGGGTGGGCACCGGCCGAGAACTCATGGAGCGATTCCCACTCCTGCGCATGGACCGACCTTGGGCAATGCCGCTCGTGCCACGTCTGGAGGACTGCTATTTCTTCGTGGCGCCGATGTTGCGTAATAGCGTCCCCTACGGCGCCATTTTCACTGCTATGGAACAAGAGTTCCCTGTTTCACCGGAAGACTGGGCGTACGCGCGCGCGGTTCAGGATATCTGCTCGCTCTGGGGTATCCATGAGATCGATGCGCAGGCAGCTCGCAATAACCTGACGACCGGCCCCGGCATGGTCCTCACCGATCGGCAGATGCGGGTGCTTGATCTGTTGGCGCAGGGGCGAACCAATGAAGCCATCGCGAATAGCCTCGGATACTCCTTATCCACGATCAAGGCGGACTTACGGATGCTCTACGACCTCCTTGGCGACACCAATCGCGCTGCGGTGGTGGCGCGGGCAAAGCAACTGGGGCTGGTCCCCTACACGCCAGGCGACCTGGCGGATACGCCCTAATTCGATGCTGCCACCAGCATCGTGGAGATGCCTCGGGTGGCTTCGGTCAACACCGGACCCGTTGCAGATCTGGCAACCCAGTCAGACCAACGCTCATTCCACAGCGTGATGCCATTGCCCAGATCCTGCTCTCGTCCCGTACCACGTACCTCGACCACGTCGCCGACCAGCGTGTTCTCATAGAGCCAACGAGCATTATCCGTGCTCATGCCGATGCAGCCGTGACTCACGTTCGCCCTTCCCTGGTAGCCAACCGACCAGGGCGCTGCGTGGACAAACTCGCCGGAATCCGTCACCCGCATCGCGTATTCGACGAGCAGCCGGTAATACTCCGGGTCACTGCGCGAGGTACCTCCCGTCGCGGCGTCCATGATCCGGCTGCGTTCTTTGCTCATAATGACCTTGACCCCACTTCGCGTCTCCCAGCCGGCTTTGCCCGTGGTGATGGGAATAGTGCGGGTGATAGTGCCATCCCGCTGGACGGTCGCGGTGAATGTTTTGGCATTCACTGTGGTCACCATCGATGGCCCGAAGGTCACGGTGTGCACGAGATCGCGTGCCCCATAGACACCGTCTCGCGCCTGGATGCCTCTGAGGTTCAGGCGGATCTCAGCCTTCATGGAACCGGGCCAGTAGGTGCGCGGCCGAAACTGCACCTCGCGACCGGAGTTCCATGCCCAGGCACCTTCTAGGGGCATCGGAGTCACAACCTGCAGTGCGCGCTCAACCTCAGCACGGTTATCGACAGCGCGATCGAAGGTCACGGTGATCGGCATGCCCACACCCACTGGTTCACCCTCGGCCGGGGACACCTCGGCGGTGAACAGGGCGGAGGGTTCAACGGTGGTGAAGCTGTCCTGTAACTCCACTGACCGGCCACGTGCATCGACGGCAGTAGCGACGACGCGATAGGTGCTTCCAAACGCCAACTTTCGCCCATTCGCCCGCCATGTTCGGCTTTGGCTGTCGAAATCTCCCTCGACGGGACCCTTTGGACCGACCACGGTGACGGTTTCCAGGCGCCCGTTGGTGGCTCGCACTACCACCGGCGTCGTCACATTCACTGGTTGGTCACCTAAGGGCTCGGCGTGCACCAGTGCGACGGAGTCGTCCGGTTGCCCGGAGGTGATGAGGTTGAAGGTCGGCGTGAACTCGCAGCCTGCGGTAGCTCCGACGAGCAGGACGAGACTGGCCGCGAGGCCAGCCCGACCGGCGAGCCGCCTAGAGGAAAGACCGAATCTGGACATCACAATGATTGTGACGCATGAGGCGTCTGGAAAGCGAGTGCGTTGGGCCTGATTAGCGGGCGAAATTTCCGCGGTAGTACTCGAAAAGCCAGCCAATCAGGGCCAGCATCAGGACGCTGACGCCCAGAACGATGAGCCAGACGGCGAAAATCAGGCCGAGCGCGATGAAGAACGCCCCCACGCCGACCCCCAGGGGCCACCAGGAGTACGGGCTGAAAAATCCGTACTCCGGGTCAGCTTCTTCAACCTCGGCATCGAGGCGGTCCTCCGGACGCGGGAAAACACGCTTTGCCGTGTACAGCACGTAGAAAGCAACGAGGAAGGCCAGCGCACCGGTGAGGGCGAGAGCGGTAGTACCAATCTCATCGCGGCTGAAGTACCAGTAGATACCGGCAATGGGGAGGAAGAACAGCGCCCCTAGGCCGAACAGCGCACCTTCGATCCGCATGTCAGTGGCCCGCCGTCGTCACCGCCGGGGCGTGTGCGCCCGGAGCCGCCAGTTCGGGATGGTGCAGGTCGAAGGCCGGGCGCTCCGAGCGGATCCTCGGCAAGGTCACGAAGTTGTGGCGTGGCGGTGGGCAGCTCGTGGCCCACTCCAGGCTGCCACCCCAGCCCCAGGGATCGTCGACGGTCACCTTGGGCGCCGATCGCCAGGTCTTGAAGACGTTCCACAGGAAGAACAACGTGGAGACGCCAAGGATTGCTGCACCGACGGACGAGACGATGTTGAGGGTTTCGAAGTCATCGACGACGAGGTAGTCGCCGTAGCGACGTGGCATGCCCTGCACCCCGAGCCAGTGCTGCACGAGGAAGGTCACCTGGAAACCGATGAAGAGCAGCCAGAAGTGGATCTTGCCCAAGCGCTCGTCCAGCATCTTGCCGGTCATCTTCGGCCACCAGAAGTACAGGCCTGCGAAGAACAGGAACACGACTGTGCCAAAGACGGTGTAGTGGAAGTGCGCCACGACGAAGTACGAGTCGGAGACGTGGAAGTCGAGCGGCGGCGAGGAGAGGATGATGCCGGTCAAGCCACCGAAAAGGAACGTGACCAGGAATCCCATGGTCCACAGCATGGGCGTGTCGAAAGACACTGACCCCTTCCACATAGTTCCGATCCAGTTGAAGAACTTCACGCCGGTCGGCACCGCGATCAGCATGGTCATTAAGGCAAAGAACGGCAGGTAGACCGAACCGGTGACGTACATGTGGTGAGCCCAGACGGCCACGGAGAGTGCTCCGATCGCCATCGTGGCGAAGACCAGGCCCTTGTAACCGAAGATCGGCTTACGCGAGAACACCGGGATGATTTCGCTGGCGATGCCGAAGAACGGTAGCGCCAGGATGTAGACCTCGGGATGGCCGAAGAACCAGAACAGGTGCTGCCAGAGGATCGCGCCGCCGTTTTCTGACTCGAAGACCACCGCCCCGTACTGGCGGTCAATGAAGGCGACCACCAGAGCAGCCGCGAGAACCGGGAACGCGATGAGCACGAGCACCGAAGTGATGAAGATGGTCCAGGTGAAGATCGGCATCCGGAACATCGTCATGCCAGGGGCGCGCATGCAGAAGATCGTCGTAATGAAGTTCACTGCACCGAGGATTGTCCCGAGTCCGCCTAGGGCGAGGCCGAGGAGCCATAGATCCGCACCAACCTCTGGTGAGTTCACGGCGTTGCTCAGTGGTGCATAGGCGAACCAACCGAAGGCCGCTGCACCGCCGGGGGTGAAGAAACCCATTGCCACGGTGATGCCGCCGAAAAGGAATAACCAATAGCCCAGCATGTTCAAACGGGGGAACGCAACGTCAGGGGAACCGATCTGCAGCGGCATGATGACGTTCGCGAATCCCACGAACAACGGGGTCGCGAATAGGAAGAGCATGATCGTGCCGTGCATGGTGAACAGCTGGTTGTACTGCTCCAAGCTGATGAACTGCAGTTGCGGAGTGGCCAGCTCGGCGCGCATCACGAGCGCCATGGCGCCGGCAAGGAGGAACCAGATGGTTGACGTGATCAGGTAGAGGTAGCCGATCTTCTTGTGGTCTGTCGTGGTCAGCCAATCAACCGCTGCCTGCCCCAAGGACCGCTGTTTCGGCGTCGCTGGCTCCGGGGCCACTGTTGGTGCTGGTGGCTCGCTCAGAATCGTCATAGCAGCCGCTCACCCTCTCGCTGACCTTCATCGGTACTGCGTCCGGTCTCCAGGAGGCCGGTTTGGCCCTTGGCGCGCAGTGATTCAACAAACGCATCGAACTCGGCCGGCTCCACGACTTCGACGTTGAACAGCATTCGGGCATGCTCAGTTCCGCAGAGTTCCGCGCATTTACCGGGGTAGAAGCCCACCTTGTCCGGGGTGAGTTCAAAGACATTGGTCTTGCCCGGGATCACATCCATCTTGAACAGGAAGGCCGGCACCCAGAAGGAGTGAATGACATCCGGGGAGGTCAATTCGAACCGCACCCTCTGCCCCGCTGGTAGGACCAGCGTCGGAAGCTCGTCCGGCGTGCCTACTGCGTAGACATCTTGATCGAGGTAGTTAAAGCCCCAACTCCACCGGAAGCCAACGACGTTCACGGTGAGGTCTTCGTCATTGCGAACGGTGAGGAGTTCTGTCTGATCGCGCGCCGTGAACCAGAACAGGCCCAGGATCATGATGAGCGGCACGATCGTGTACAGCAGCTCGATGGGCAGGTTGTATCGCGTCTGCTCAGGGACACCGGCTCGGCGACGACGGCGGTAGGCGATGGCCGCCCAGAGCATCAGGCCCCAGGTGAGCGCACCCACAGCCCAGGCCGCGATCCACGAACCGTTCCAGAGGTTGACGATCATCGGCCCTTCGACCGTTGCCGGTTCAGGCAGGTCGAAGAAGAACGCCTCATTGGCGGTACACCCGGCGAGCGCAACGGAGCCGAGGAGTGCCAGGCCGATGCCGATGGCAGTTCGCCGGAACCGGGAAGCATGAGCCTGGGGAGACTGTGACCAGAACGACCGTGCGCGTCCCGCGAGGGCCCTGGAAAAGATGGGAGCCACGCCTGCCTTCCTACGGTTGGACCGCTCTAGGCCGGCGGACTACCCGGCCGCTGATGCTGCGACATTAGCGCACGTCGCCAAACTGCTCAGCGGCATCCCGTGTGACCTTTGTCCTGATCCGCGGGCACGATGCGGCAGGCTGGGCAAGTGGCGGCACCATCCGGTTATCTCGACGCCCTAGGCGGTCAGCCCCTGCTGCCCGTGGCGGCGGCTGCGATGGCTGCGGCTCTCGAATCGGCCTATGCCGATCCGGTGCGCTTACATCACCAGGGGCGACAGGCCGGGCTGATCCTCGACACCACCAGAGCCAGCCTGGCCGAATCGTTGACCAGCATCTGCGCCGAACCCGTTCACCCTGACGAGGTCTATTTAACGTCGTCACTGGCATCAGCAGCCTCGTACGCAATTTCAGGAATCATGGGCACCACCAGCAACCTGGGTGCCGGTCAGGACGTCAGGCCGGTCCTGGTCAGTGCCGTGGAGGCACGCATCGTGCTGGAGCTCGTCCAGGCCTACCCACACCATGTCATTCCGGTTGACGAAATGGCCCGGGCATGCGTTGCCCGGGCACGCCAGGCTTTGGCCGCTGGCAGTTCGCTGCTGTGCCGTCAGCGAAGTGGGGACGCGCCAGCCGATTGCCGAGGTCGCGGGGCTGGCACAGGCGGCCGGCACCCCGGTAGTAAGGGATGCAACCGGCGCTATCGGTCATGGTCCGGTGCCCTCAGGCTGGTCGCTCATGATGGCGGCGGGCCGGGACTGGGCAGGCCCTGCGGGAGTAGCGCTCCTAGTCGTGCGGCGGCACACACGCTGGGTACCTCCTCCGGGGAGTGAGCGCGGCTGGCTGGGCGGGTTCCCGGATATTCCGGCAGCTGCTGGGGCCGCCGCGGCACTGGAAGTCGTCCTTCGGACAGCGCAACAGGAGAACCAACGCACCTGGGACCTCGTGGCCGAAATCCGAAGTCAAGTCGCACGCCTTGCCGACGTGGTCGTTGTCGGAGATCCCCAGGATCGCCTGCCCCACGTGGTCACCTTCAGCGTGCTCTACGCACACGGTGAGGCGCTGGTCAGCGAACTGGACCGTCGTGGTTTCTCGGTGGCGAGCGGCTCGGCCTGCGTGGCCGATGATCAAGAGCCAAGTCACGTCCTGGCTGCGATGGGTGCGTACACCGGGGGCAATATTCGCGTCAGCCTGCCCCTGGGCTGCACAAACGCAAGTGTCGACGCATTCCTGGCGGCCCTGCCGGCCGCCATCGCGGCCGTTCGCGAACCGCTATGACGAGCGAACCGCAGCGCTGGCTTGACGAGCGGGGTGAGCTATGCCCGCAGCCGATCATCGCCCTCGCCCGAGCCTGCGTATCCGCACCGGCGGGCACCATCCTTGGCCTGCTCAGTGACGACCCAGCGGCCCAATTCGACGTTCCCGCCTGGTGTCGACTGAAGGGTATGGAGTTCATCGACGCCGCGCCGGCACCGGATGGTGCAGGTGGCACGGCCTACCGTGTTCGGGTTCCAGGGTGATTGCAGTCGCAGATCACTGCCCGCCGAGCAGTGGGGGTAGCAGTAGGGCCCGCTGCAGTCGCTGGAGGTACTGCGTACGCGACAGACTCACCACCCCGAGTGATGCCAGGTGATCGGTACGCCACTGCACGTCGAGAAGCCGATCCGGTTGCGCATCATCGAGATGTCGAACCAATGTCATGAGCGCGACCTTGGAAGCATCCCTGCGTCGATGGAACATGGATTCCCCGGCGAACAACCCCCCAATCTGCACGCCGTAGAGCCCACCGACAAGTTCGCCCCGATACCAGGTCTCGACTGAGTGCGCCCAACCCATGGCATGCAGTTGCCGGTAGGCCCCGATGAATGCCTCCGTGATCCATCCACTGGGACGAGGAGTGTGAGCGCAGGCGGTGATCACTTCCGCGAAGGCAGTATTGATGCTGACCTCGTACAGACGAGCAGAACTGCGCAGGGATCGTGACACTCGCAGTTGGCGCAGCGGGAGAACTCCGCGGGGGTCTGGTGACCACCAACCGAGGAGCCCTGGCTCTCCATCGGGAACAGGCCGGTCCGATACGCCTGCAGCAAGGTGCTGGGCGCCAGGTCAGCCCCAATGCCGATCAGGTCGATGCCGGCGTCAGCCTGCGCTGGATCGGGCAGTTCCCAGGCGCACGGCCCCGGATCGGTAGCCAGAACCGTGCCCAGGGTCAAGGCCGCGGGCAGGAAAGGTGCGGTTCGACCTCGGCTGCTGCGTCCTCCCCGTAGGTGCGCGCGAGTCGCTCCAGGAAGTGCCGCTGTGCAAGTTCGTACTCCTGCGTCCCGACCGTCTCAATGACATAGGTCGCAAGCAGCGCCCCAACCTGTGCGCTGCGCTCATCCCCGAGCCCCCAGGCCTGGCCAGCCAGGTACCCGGCACGGAAGGCATCCCCTACCCCTGTCGGATCGGCCTTGCGATCTTCCTCAGCCACCTTGACCGTGACCGGCACTTCACCGCGGCGCTCCACACGCGCACCCTCCGGACCTAACGTCACTACCCAGGTGTCGACGCGCTCGGCGATTTGCGCAGCCGACCAGCCCGTTTTCTGTTGAATGAGGGCCGACTCATATTCGTTGGTGAACAAGTAGGTGGCGCCTTCCACCAGCGGACGGATCTCCGCTCCTTCCATCCGAGCCAACTGCTGACTTGGATCCGCCGCGAACGGGTAGCCACGGAAGCGGCACTCCTCAGTGTGCCGAATCATCGCTTCGGGGTCGTTGGCCCCAATCAACACCACGTCGACGTTGCCCACGAGCTCCACTACCGGTCGCAGTTCGATGTTGCGGG
>CAZKFI010000065.1:8017-12461 GCA_964551975.1 uncultured Bifidobacteriaceae bacterium
AATCTGGTTCTGCTCAAGATCGGTGGTGCAGACGAATCGCGCCGTCTGCTTGGTGTCGGAAACGTGGACGCCACGAGTATCGACGCCATGTCGTTGGAGCCAGGATTCGTAGTCAGCGAAGTCCGGTCCCACGGCCCCCACGAGCACTGGCCGCAACCCGAGGCAGCCCATCCCGAATGCGATGTTCGGCGCTACTCCACCACGGCGCACCTCGAGCTCCTCGACAAGAAAGGAAAGGGAAACCTTGTCCAACTTGTCGGCAACGAGCGAGTCCGAGAACCTGCCTGGAAAGGTCATGAGGTGGTCAGTAGCGATCGACCCGGTGATCAGCACGCTCACGTTGGCGCACATTACCGCCGGCTCGCACCGGCGCCGACGGGGGCTCAGGGAATGACGTCGCGCAGTGTGCGACGAACCTCAAGCGATGCGTTCCGGGGGTCCGAATCGAGTGGTCACACCGGGCGACCAGAGCAACGGCAGGCTCGGCTCAAGGGCCACCTGGAGGCCAGCGGCGGCAAGCAGGGATTCCTGCAGGCCGCACAACGTCGCTCGGTGCAATGGCCAGGGCCGGTGCTCATTGGGCGTCCAACAGGTCACGGGCGCAGATTTGCCAGGTATGCGCACGGCATGGTGCAGGCCCCAGCGCGCCGTCAGGAACTCCTCCAGTGGCGAGGGTGTCACGCGTTCGGCCACTTCTATCTGCAGGTACGAACTGGGGCCCCGCTGTGGCCAACGACGTTCACTGCGGTACCACCAGGTCGACCCACGTTGACGCACCTGCATGTGGGCCCAGGTGTAGGGCACTTGGTAGCCAAGGCGCGCAGCGAGCACGGTGGCCAGCCTTGATGCCTCCAGGCTGGCGAAAACAACGCCGTGCCGCCCCTTTGCATCAATGGAGTAGAAGCGCACATTGGTCTCTGGAAACGTTCCGACCCAGGGCAGCGGCATGCGCAGGCCGAGCCCGGCGTTGGCCATGACGAAGGCCACGAGGCCAACGTAGGTGCGCCCCTCAAACAGGTCCGGTCGAGTGCCCGCGGGCAGGAGTTCGGCAACGACCTGCTCGTCCACCTCCCAATGGATGAACGTGACGTACCGCCACTGTTGCTGGGAGAGCAACGGTCCGGGCAGGGGTGGGGCAACTCGCGGGAAGTCCGCTGGCAGCCCGGCTGGGCTCATTGGCCGGTGGTGCTGGGCATCGCGCACGCGGGCGTCCCGCCTGGCAACCGATGCCGATGTCGTGCAACGACTCGATAGGCCCAATCCGTGATCTGCCGCAGACCTGGAGCCCCCGCAACGAACGCCACGATTGGCCACGGCTGACGCCCTATGCGCAGGATGCGGCGCACCGCCGCACCACCCTCGGCGTGTTCTGTTGGACCGCCGGCGGCATTGCCAGGCGTGGCCACCCACTGCAAGGCTCGTTCACAGTCCTGCTGGTTAAGGCCGAGATCATTGAGATTGGCCTGTTGCCAGGGCAACCAGATCACCTGGTCGCCCACGATTCGTCGAGCCCAACCCACGCACCGAGTACAGAACGCGCAGTCCCCGTCGAAGACGACAACTGGCTGCCTCACCTGGGCTCCGATCAGCTAAACGAGTCTCCGCATGCGCAGGAACCGCTGGCATTGGGGTTATCGATCGTGAACCCCTGCTTTTCAATCGTGTCGACGAAATCGATGGTGGCGCCATTCAGATACGGCGCACTCATTCGGTCAGTAACGACGCCAACTCCACTGAAGTCCTTGAGTACATCACCGTCGAGGTTGCGATCATCTAAGAACAATTGGTAGCGCAAGCCCGAGCAGCCACCTGGCTGAACAGCGACGCGCAGGGTGAGGTCATCGCGGCCTTCGGCGTCTAGCAATGCCTTGACCTTGGCGGCAGCAGCATCCGTGAGCACAATGCCATCGGTCGCAGTGTTGGACTCGGTCGACGTGGTCACGTCTGCAGTCATGGTGGACCTCCCTTGAGTCAGCCTCACGGACAGTGTACGCAGATTCCGTCAACCTGGCGCTGCCGGACTATTGGACGTGCCGATAGTGCCCATAGTGGGGCAACGTGTTCCCGCAGGGCTGAAAAGTCAGCTCCTCCCGGCGTGGACGGAGGTGACCCCAACGGAGACAATGAGCGCGTGACGACTACGGCATCGGCCGGGCAGGCCGACGGAGGATGGAGTGATCCACAGCCTTCACCGCTGGCCCTGTTGCTCCTCGGGCAGGATGCCGACCCGGCAAGCGAACGGGGAGTGGAGTGCCCAGGCGCGCTGCCACCCGCTTCGGATCCGGGGCTCGTTGAGCGCGCCCGAACGGCTCGCGCGGCACTAGGCGAACGAGCATTCATCCTCGGGCACCACTATCAGCGTGACGAAGTCATCCAATTCGCAGACGTCACCGGCGACTCCTTCAAGCTCGCCCAGCAGGCCGCCGCGCATCCAGAGGCGGACTACATCGTGTTCTGCGGTGTGCACTTCATGGCCGAAAGCGCCGACATCCTCACCTCAGACCATCAGCAAGTGATCCTCCCCGACCTTGCAGCCGGCTGCTCGATGGCCGATATGGCCACTGCGGTGCAGGTCGATGATTGCTGGGGCGTACTTCGCACAGCTGACCTAGCTGATTCCACAGTTCCGATCACCTACATGAATTCCTCGGCGGCCATCAAGGCTTTCACTGGACTCAATGGTGGTGCCGTGTGCACCTCAAGCAACGCCGAACGCAGCCTGCACTGGGCGTTCGAACGCGGTGAACGGGTGCTTTTCTTGCCGGACCAGCACCTCGGTCGTAACACGGCAGTGCGCGAGTTGGGCATGTCACTGGAGGATTGCGTGGTGTACGACCCGCGACAGCCTGCGGGTGGCCTGGAGCCGGAAGCTCTACGCGATGCTCGAATGATCCTGTGGAAGGGCCATTGCTCTGTGCATGGGCGGTTCACGGCACAAACCGTTGACGAGGTGCGCGAAAGGGTCCCAGGAGTCCAGGTGATCGTCCATCCGGAATGTCAGTATGAGGTCGTCGAGAAGGCAGACGTCGTCGGATCAACTGAACGAATCATCGCCGCGATCGATAGCGCTCCGCCCGGATCCAAGTGGGCTGTTGGAACAGAGTTGAACCTCGTTAAACGACTCGCACTTCGGCATCCGGAACAGACAATCGTCTACCTTGATCACACCGTGTGCTTCTGCTCCACGATGAACCGCATCGACCTGCCACACCTGGTGTGGACTCTGGAGAACCTGGTCGCGGGAACGGTGGTCAATCGCATTTCTGTTGATTCTGAGACCAAGCACTGGGCGCGAGTTGCCCTTGACCGAATGCTTGCCCTTCCAGCACAGGTGGCCACCCGGGATTAACCCGGCGTCAAGCCTCAAGGCCCGGCGCACCCCAGACCGCGAACCATCGAGTCAATTCGCTCTCTACTGGCAATTCACCCTTCAATGCATCACGCACCTGAAGTTCCAGCACATTGTCACGGTCGTCGGCGGCCACTGGAGCGAATGGGTAGAAGGTGCCACGCTTGTAGAGGTAGACCATGGCCAGAGTGCGGCCTTCGGGATTTCGGAACGCGACAAGCGAGCACAGCAATTGAGGTCCGAACCCAGCATCGCTCAGCGATGCATTCACGGCATGCAGATCGGTGACCACGCTCGGCAGATCCGGTGGTTCAGTTCGCACGACCAACCAGGTGAATCCGTGCTCGTCCTGCTCAATTGCCACCGGAGGCCCACCGTCAGCGTCGAGCAGGCTTTGAATCTCCAGGGAGAGTTCTGCAAAGGCCCGGCCCTCCGGAGCGCGAAAGGCAACCGACCCGGCGCCAGTCGGCAAGAATCCCAGTTCAACTTCAAGGGTTATTGCCGCATTCGGGAGTGCGAAGAGCGCATCGAGTTGCGGACCGGTCGGTTTGCGACGACCGAGAATCGAATCAAGGAAACCCACGGGTGCGGCTACCGATCCCCCAGCTGCGTCGCAATGCGAGCCAGCTGGTCCAGCCGCCGTTCAAGCGGCGGGTGCGTGGCGAAGATACGCTCAAGTGAAAAGCCTCCACCGGGGGCCAGGGCCGGGACCAGCGCAATTGAACTGATCGGCTCCATCCGGCGAAGGTCCGAGCGTGGGATCTGACCCATATCGCCCGTGATCTTCTGCAGTGCGCGCGCCAACGCGGTGGGCTTGCCCGTGACGAGGGCCGCTCCCCTATCGGCTCCCAATTCGCGGTAGCGAGACAACAAGCGGATCAACAGGAATGAAGCGATGTAGATGACGACACTGACCACCAGCACCACGAGAACCATCAGTGCCGCGTTGTTATCCCTGCGATCGCGCATGCCCATTCCGCCGAACATGCCGAATCGCACGAGGGTGCCCGCAAGAATCGCCGTGAAGGAGGCAATCGTCATGACGGTCACGTCGCGGTGCGCAACATGCGAAAGTTCGTGGGCGAGAACGCCCTC
>CAZKFI010000066.1:0-12456 GCA_964551975.1 uncultured Bifidobacteriaceae bacterium
GAGACGGTTTTACCTCCTGGGCGGTGACGGTTCAGCGCAGGGATGGCTCGATCGTCGTCGGCTATGTCGACGTGAGTAGCGGGATCATCTTTGACTGGACGGTGCAGCGTGGGCCCGGGGGTCCAGTGATCGATCTCGACGGCAATGACGGTGACCTCACCCCGGCAAAGCCACCGGCAGCTTCTGGGGTCAGCCCGGGTCAGGCAAAGGCCGATGAAGAGGATTCGACGGCTGCTGAGGTCGAGCCGGGCGAACCTGCTAGCCCTCCGGGCGGAGGCTCAGGCGCACCCGGCTCTCCAAGTGCACCACCTAGCGGGCCGCCAGCATCCTCTGTTCCAGACGAGGACGCACCTGATGACGGCGCGCCCGATGACGGTGCGCCTGACGACAGTGCGCCCGATGACGGTGCGCCCGATGATGGTGCGCCTGACGACGACGGCCGACACGGCGATGGTGGCCATCATGATCACGGTGATCGTGGCGGTGGCGGTGGCGGTGGCGGCGGTAACGGCGGCGGCGGTAACGCTGGTGGTGGCGGCGGTAACGGCGGCGGCGGGGGTGGCCACGGAGGTGGGCGCCGTTAGTCGCACCTACGCGGTCCGCAGGCCAGCCCGGTGGGTTCCGGTGGCGCGTCGCGTAGCGCTGTGTGGCCTGCTGGGCATCGTGGTGTGTGCCTGCGCAGCCGGGTTCCTTCCTGCGCAGGCTGCCTGGGCGACCCCCCCGGCCACGATCAGCGGCTCGGCTCGACAGTTGCTCGACGCCATACCGGTGCTTCCCAAGATGGTGCAGGGGTTTAGCGCCGATGCCTTCGCCGAGGTGGGTGCTACCCGGGATGCGAAGGGCTGCACGGTTCGTCAGCAGGCGTTGATTGCGCTGGCAGTGCAGCGCCCCCGTGTCACCTCGCCCGCCTGCGCAATGCTCAACGGTCGGTGGCTGGCCAACTTCGGCACGACGGAGGTCACCAACCCCGGGCAGCTCAGCTTGGTTCCGGTGCTTGCCTTTCCGGCAGTGTGGGCTTCGGGTGCTTACGGATGGAATCCGGGTGAGCGAGGCGGCTACCTGCAGGACCTCGGCAGTGATCGCTCGGTGGCAACCCTGGCTGATCTGCCCGGATCTGACGGCCCGCAATCGACCGAGCCCATGCCTGCAGATCTGAACTCAGTTGCCTGGGCAGCCAGTTACGCACTCCTCACGCAACCCCATGCCGCACGCGCTACCAAGATCTGTGGTCGTTCGGCCGATTCAACCTGCCTACTGGAGGCAGTCCCACAATCGCTTAAGCCGCGCGCCGCGGCCGCAATCGTGGCTGCGTCAGTACGGCATCGGCTGGCGATGACTCGCGCGGAGAAGGTTGCCGTCGAACCGTGGATCGATCACTTCATGGCACTGCGGCCTGATGCAGTGCTGAGTATTCGAACGACGGATGCGCCAGCGCTGCCTACCACCGAAGGCTCTGACGCCACTGGGCGCGTGATCGGGCCGAACCTCTTCGGATTGCTCGCGCCCCCCGCCTGGAACAGCACGCCGAATGTTCCGTACGCAACTTTGCGGTTATGGGACTCAGGTGTGCTGTGGAAGGACATCGAACCTGCGCGAGGAAAGTTCAACTGGGCGCCGCTGGATCATGCTGTCCGCACCGCAGAAGACCAGGGCAAAAAGGTCCTGCTGGTGCTGGGCCCGGTGCCGGCTTGGGCCTCGGCTGACCCCACGGCACCAGATGAGAGTTGGGGTAAGGGTGCCTCGGGGCCATTTGTCGCCGATGGGCTTGCTGATTTCGAACGCTACGTCACGGCGGTGGTGAAGAGGTATGGCAACCGCATTTGGGCGTACGAGACTTGGAACGAGGCGAATCTGGAGACCTTCTGGAAGGGCACACCCGCTGAGATGGCGGTGATCACCAACGTCGTGTATGACGTCATCAAGGCGGAAGGAGCGCGCAGTCTCACCCTCACGGCCAGCGCAACCACCCGCACCGAGGGCTCGATCTATCGGTTCTTTCCTACCTACTTGCGTGAGTTGGCCAAGCGCGGGTGGCCCATTGATGGCTACGCGGTGCACGCCTATCCGGACGCAGACGGCACGCCAAGTGATGTCGCCGATTTCGTTGCCCAATACAAGGCGTACCTGGCAATCGCTGGAGCCCCAGTCAAACCGATCTACAACACCGAACTGAACTACGGCCTCGCAGGGCCGGGACCCAAGCCGCATCGAGACATGACCGATGACCAGGCTTCTGGCTGGCTGGCACGAACCTTCATTGACTCCGTTCGTTTAGGGATCGAAGAAACTCACTGGTTCGCGTGGACGCCCCAGTACTACGGCCAGTATGGGATTCAACTGACGCCGACCTCGACACCATCCGGTCAGGCATGGCGCACGACGCACTCCTGGCTGGTGGGTTCCACGTTCAAGTCCTGTCAGGAACCTGAAGGGGCGGTCATCTGCGAGTTTCAGCGCGACGGGGCACCATTCTGGCTCGCCTACGCTGATGGACTCGACCTGATCGAGGCGCCGCCTGGTGCCAAGAGGTCCTGCGATCTGCAGGGGCAGTGTCGTGCATTAGACGGCAGCATGATCATCGTCGATATCCAACCGATTCGACTGGATTGATTTCACGCGGTCTCATGCGGCATGAGTGTGGTCGGGATCGCGTTGTGCTTGACCTCGACTAACCCAGAGGCTGGCACCGATCGAGACCGCGATGATCGCGATCACCATGCCCAGGCTTAGTGCCGTGGGGATCTTGAAGACTGCGTGGCTGATGATCATCTTGATGCCAACCCACACCAGTACCAGCGACAGACCGAGTTTGAGATAGACGAAGCGGTGAATCAAGTCAGCCAGCAGGAAGTACATAGCCCGTAGGCCGAGAATTGCCAAGGCGTTACTGGCGAAAACCAAGAACGGTTCTTGGGTCACGGCGAAGATTGCCGGAATGGAATCGACGGCGAAGATGATGTCCGTCACTTCAACCAGTACCAGGACTGCTAGGAGCGGGGTTGCCATCAACACGCCGTTGCGACGCGTGAGGAACTTCTGGCCGTCGTATTCCTCTGAGGTGCGAACGAAGCGACGGAAGAGCTTCAGGGTCTTCGACTTTGCCGGGTCGATGTGCTCGTTGCGCTGGATGAGCATCTTGATGCCGGTGATGATGAGAAAGGCACCGAAGACGTAGAGAATCCAGGCGAAGCTGGCGATGAGCACGGAGCCGGCGGCGATGAAGATCGCGCGGAAGATCAGAGCGCCTAGGACCCCATAGAAGAGCACGCGATGCTGATACTGACGTGGCACCGCGAAGTAGCTGAAGATCATCGCCCAAACGAAGACGTTGTCGATGGCCAACGACTTTTCAATGATGTAGCCCGCAAAGTACTGCAGGCCGAATTCAGTGCCGTATGCCCACCAGATGCCAGCGCCGACGGCAACGGCCACTGCCACCCAGATGAGTGACCACACCGCAGCTTCACGAACGCCGATGACATGCGCATCGCGGTGCAAGAAGAGATCGACCGCGAGCATGGCAAGAATGCCGATGAGCAGCGCGACCCACACCCACAGGGAAACGTCCATGCCAAGACCCCTTTCACCAGGCATGCCAAGGCATGCGTAAATGAGGTCAAGGTCTCCCGTCACCGGCTAGGCCGGCCGACGCCCCGGGCCGAACCGGTTCGGTGGTGAACCTGTTCAGCCGTACTGACGAGAACGTCGCGTTGGAGGTACTCCCCAAGACTTTTCGATGTTAGGCACAGTGCGCATTGAGCGCAAATGCGCAAGGTGCGCGTGGAGCGGGCGACGGGAATCGAACCCGCATGACCAGCTTGGAAGGCTGGGGCTCTACCATTGAGCTACGCCCGCGTAACTGCTGTGCAGCGTCAGTCTAGACGTGCACGATCGCGTCAATCTGATGGGCTAGAGCCACATCCAGTTCGGTGATAGCCCCCGCGTCGTGCGTTGAGAGCCGCCAGGTGACCTGCCGATAGCGAATGTCGATATCAGGGTGATGGTTCGCCGCCTCCGCGGCATCGGCTACGCGCATGACCCACGTCATGGCCTCGGTGAACGACGCGGCCTGGTCGGTACGCACCAGCGCCTGCCCGTCAATCCGCCAGCCGGGGAGCATCGCCAGCACCGTGGTCAGTTGGGTTGGGGGCAGGGCAGAAGCCATGCTCACCAGGCTAGGGGCGCGGTCAATTGGATACCCTCAATAGGTTAGGCTAACCTAACTTTCTGACGTCGAGTCGAGTTCGAGGATGGACATGGTTGCGAATTTCCTGATCGGTTTGCGCGAAGGCCTGGAGGCGGCCCTCATTGTGGCGATCCTGGTGGCTTACCTGGTACGCATTGATCAGCGGTCCCTTCTTCCCCGCATCTGGACTGGGGTGGGCGCGGCGATTGGGCTCTCCGTGCTGGCCGTAATGCTGCTCCAGCTGACCGGTCAGGCGCTCTCGGACGCCGCCGCCGAGGCGTTTGCCGGGGTTATGAGCGTCGTCGCGGTCGCGCTCATCACCTGGATGATCCTGTGGATGGCGCGTCATGCCCGTGGACTCAAGGCGCACCTGCACGGTGAAGTGGACCAGGCTCTGGGGCGCAGTAGCTGGGCCCTGGTGTTGGTCGCATTCTTTGCCGTTGGTCGTGAAGGGCTGGAAACTGCGCTGTTTCTCTGGACGGGCATGCGGTCCACCGGGGGAGGGGGACTGGCGATTGTCGGGGCCCTCCTTGGCTTGTTCACGGCCGTGCTGCTGGGAGTGGTGCTGTACCGGGGGGTATTGAAGTTGGACCTTGCCCGGCTCTTCTTCTGGACGGGCATCGGCCTCATCGTGATCGCAGCAGGCATGCTGCGCTACGGCGTGCACGAACTGCAGGAGGCCGGTTGGCTTCCAGGTAAGGATGCCTACGTTCTTGACCTGAGCGGAATCGTCGATCCGGCAGGGCCAGTGGCCGGCTTTTTCCGCACACTATTCAATCTCGTGCCAAACATGACGGCATTGGAGCTCATCGCCTGGGCGGGCTACCTGGTGAGCGTGCTGGCGATGTTCCTGCTGGTGATCCGGCAACGCAGCAAGGTCACCGGCCAGAGCGCAGCGCCATCGGCACCTACGCATGTCCCGGTGTGACGCGGAGAGCACCTCGCCAATAGACTGCCTTTCGCGCGGGGCGTAGCGTAGTGGCTAGCGCGCCTGCTTTGGGAGCAGGAGATCGGGAGTTCGAGTCTCCCCGCCCCGACCAGTTCTGCCAACCCCAGGAGAGCGCAGCGTGAAGAGCACTGTCGAAACCATGTCACCCACGCGCGTGCGCGTCACCGTGGAGTTGAATGCCGAGGATCTTCAGCCGAGTCTTGACTCCGCGCTCGCCCGCATCGCCAAGCAGGTGAACATCCCGGGCTTTCGCAAAGGCAAGGTGCCGGCTCGGGTCATCGAGCAGCGCGTCGGCCGTGAGGCGGTGCTCGCCGAGGCCGTCAATGATGCGGTGCCAGCCGCTTATCAGGACGCCCTGATTGAGCATGGGATCGTGCCCGTGGGCCGACCCGAAGTAGACATCACCGAGGTTGTCGACGGCGAACGTGTGGCCTTCGTTGCCGAAGTGGATCGTCGACCCGAATTCACCGTGCCTGAGTGCTCAAGCCTGCAGGTCACCGTCGACCCAGCCGATCCCAGTGATGCGGATGTCGACGCCCAGGTCGATGCCCTTCGCACGCGATTTGCGACGTTGAGCGATGTCGACCGAGCCGCGGCGGACGGTGATCTCCTCCTCGTCAATCTCTCGGGCACCACGGCTGATGGGGTCGTCGTTGAGGACCTCGCGGGTCAGGCACTGTCCTATGAAGTTGGCAGTGAGGGTCTGCTTCCGGGAGCCGATGAGGCTGTGCGAGGGGCCAGTGCCGGGGATCGGCGCACCTTTCCTTTCACCCCGCTTGGTGGTCAGTGGGCTGATCAGGAGTTGATGGTGACCATCGAGGTCACTGCGGTTCGCGAGCGGGTCCTGCCAGCGTTGGACGATGACTTCGTGCAAATGGCCTCGGAGTTCGACACTCTGGCTGAACTACGGGCCGATCTGCGCGAGCGGCTGAGCAGGGTGCGTCGAATGGAGCAGGGCGCCCAGGCGCGCGCCAAAGTGCACCAGGCGCTCCTTGACGCGGTCGAGATGCCGTTGCCTGAGGCCTTCGTTGCGGCCCAACTCGCCGAGCACTTCGAGCAGGAGCACACCGGCGATCACGCCGATACCCCCGAACACCGGGCTGAGGTTGAACAGCAGATCCGCACCTCGTTGAAGAGCGACTTCATTCTCGACGCAATCGCGCAGGCTGAGGAGATCTCCGTCGCCGAAGACGAACTGACTGCCTGGCTGGTGCAGCAGGCTCCCCGCTATGGCATGACCCCGGATGCCTTCGCGAAGGCGCTGGTGGATTCTGGGCAGGTATCCGGTGCGTTGCAGGACATCCGCCGGGCCAAGGCCCTTGCCTGGGCTGCGGATCAGGCAGTGGTTACCGATACCGGTGGTGCCACGGTGACGCTGGCGCTGCCTGAGTCGGCAACTTCCGGGTCCCGCTAGGGCTGCGTTCGCCGACGGCGGACCGTGATCGGCGCGCATCGGTACGCAGTTCGGACTGTGGGCAGTTAGGGTCGTATCAACAGTCAGAGCGACCATAACCGGTATGCCGGTGATCAGGTGCTCGGACAGCGAGTACCGATGAGGATTGCAGCGAGCAGGAGGCATGGTGAGCCCTGACATCGACCGAGAGCATGAAGCCACGCGTGGGTGGATTGCCCGCGCACCCGGTGGTGGCATGGCGGGTTTCGGGGACATGCTCGATGAGCGACTGCTGCGTGAGCGCATCATCTGGCTCGAGGGTGAAGTTCGCGACGAGAACTCCAATCGCATCGCCAAGCAGCTGCAGGTGCTGGCGGCTGAGGACCCGACTCGTGACATCACGCTCTACATCAACTCACCAGGTGGCTCAATCACCGCTGGCATGGTCATCTACGACACGATGCAGTTGATCCCTAATGACGTGACGACGATCGCCATGGGCCTTGCTGCTTCGATGGGGCAGTTCCTGCTGTGCGCGGGGGCATCGGGGAAGCGCTATGCGACGCCGAATACGCGCATCATGATGCATCAGCCACTGGGTGGGATCGGTGGAACGGCGAGCGATATCAAGATTCAGGCAGAGCAGATGCTCTTCATCAAACGCCGGATGGCCCAACTCATTGCAGAACACAGCGGTCAATCGCTGGAGAAAATCGAAGCCGACTCAGATCGCGATCGGTGGTTCACGGCTGATGAGGCCAAGTCGTACGGACTCATCGACCACGTCTACAGCACCGCAGCCGATGCGCCAACGGGCGCCAATAGTTCGACGAGTGCCAAGTGAACAGGAGCGTGAGCGGCATGACATCGCCGAGTGCTCGGTACATCGTTCCGGAGTTCCGGGAGCGAGTGGCCAATGGTGAGCGTGTCCACAACCCGTACACCAAACTTTTTGAGGAGCGCATCATCTTCCTCGGTGTGCAGATTGATGACGCATCCGCTGACGACGTGATGGCGCAGCTCCTGTGTCTGGAGTCAATGGACCCGGATCGAGATATCCAGATCTACATCAATTCACCCGGTGGCTCGTACACCGCGATGACAGCGATCTACGACACCATGCAGTTCGTCAAGCCCCAGGTGCAGACGGTGTGCTTGGGCCAGGCGGCCTCCGCTGCAGCGGTGCTGCTAGCCGCGGGCACCCCGGGTAAGCGCTTCGCGCTGCCACATGCCCGGATCCTGATCCATCAGCCCTATACCGAAGGCGGTGGGCAGGGATCGGATATCGAGATCCAAGCCAACGAGATCCTGCGGATGCGTCAGGAGATGGAAGGCATCCTCTCCCAGCACACCGGACGCACCCCGGATCAGATCGGTAAGGACATCGAGCGCGACAAAATCCTGACGGCCGAGGCGGCCAAGGAGTACGGCATCATCGACGCGGTGATCGCCTCGCGCAAGGCCTAATGACGGATCCGACTTCCGAAAACAGTGGGATTCCTGGGGTTTTTGGGAAATTTGTGACATTTTCCTGCGGCACATGCAGGAGGTGGACCCGAATGGTGGTCCGGCAAGGTAGCGTTCCCCGGGGCCACAAAGGATGGCCCTGTTTGCCTCAGGAGGGTCAGTGGCGCGCATCGGAGAGACCGGCGATCTACTGAAGTGCTCGTTTTGCGGCAAAAGCCAAAAGCAGGTCAAGAAGCTCATCGCCGGCCCAGGGGTCTACATCTGCGATGAGTGCATAGATCTGTGCAACGAAATCATTGAGGAGGAACTCAACGAGGCCGGCGAGATGCCGTGGGGCGATCTGCCCAAGCCTCGCGAGATCTACGAGTTCCTCGATCAGTACGTCATCGGCCAGCAGATCGCCAAGAAGGCCCTCTCCGTGGCCGTCTACAACCACTACAAGCGCGTGCAGGCCTCCGGCGGCGACCGTCCACGTGATGACCAGGTCGAACTTGCCAAGTCCAACATCCTGCTGCTGGGCCCAACCGGGTCCGGAAAGACCCTGCTGGCCCAGACGCTGGCACGCATGCTCAATGTGCCGTTCGCCATCGCTGACGCCACAGCCCTAACCGAAGCGGGCTACGTTGGCGAGGACGTCGAGAACATCCTGCTCAAGCTGATCCAGGCGGCGGACTACGACGTCAAGAAGGCCGAGACCGGCATCATCTACATCGATGAGATCGACAAGGTTGCCCGCAAGAGCGAGAATCCGTCGATCACTCGTGATGTTTCCGGTGAGGGTGTGCAGCAGGCGCTGCTGAAGATCCTGGAAGGCACTCAAGCCTCCGTGCCTCCGCAGGGTGGTCGCAAGCATCCGCACCAGGAGTTCATCCAGATCGACACCACCAATGTGCTGTTCATCGTTGGCGGCGCCTTCGCTGGATTGGATTCGATCATCGAGCAGCGCCTTGGCCAAAAGCGCGTGGGCTTCACCTTCGACCTCGTCGATGGAACCCGGGTCGATAACCGGGCTGACATGGACGACGTGTTCTCACATGTCATGCCGGAAGATCTGCTGAAGTTCGGCATGATCCCGGAATTCATCGGACGTCTGCCGGTGTTCACCTCGGTGACAAAGTTGGATCAAGAGGCACTGATGGCCGTGCTCACCGAGCCGCGCAATGCTCTGGTGAAGCAGTATCAGCGACTGTTCGAGCTGGACGGCGTGGAGTTGGAATTCCAGACGCAGGCACTGGTTGAAATCGCGGACCTGGCATTGCTGCGCGGTACTGGTGCCCGCGGGCTGCGTGCGATCCTGGAAGAGGTCCTGCTCAACGTGATGTACGACGTACCCAGCCGCACCGACGTCGCCAAAGTAGTGATCACCGCAGAGGTCGTCCGTGACAACGTCAATCCGACCCTGATTCCGCGCGAGCAACTGCCGCGCAGTCAACGGCGCGAGAAGTCGGCCTAGCGGTTTCTCGTATCGCACCATCGCGCGGGCACCTGCCCGAGATGCTGTTCCTGTCTAGTCCTCGGTCTCCGGCCAGGTGAACTTCATCGTCTTGCCCTGGCTCGTTGCCTTCGGCACCCGCTCATCGTCGGGATCTACTGCACCGATGCGCACGAGGAGTTCGTAGATGCTGACGTTGAGCCCACCGGCGAGTGATTCCAGGGCGTCGACGCGCGGACGCTGCTGCTGACGGAAGATTCGCGACAGGTTGCCCTTGTCCGACTCGCAGCGCGTAGCGAGCTCATCGAGCGACGCGATATCAAGTTCGGCCATGCGGCTGCGAAGCCAGGCCATGGTCTGTTCTGGGGTGGCGCGCAACGGACTCCCTAGCGCCGGGGGGGGGGGTTCGCCAGCGCTGGGGAAGGCTAACTCACGTTCGGGGATCCGTCACCTCTGAACATTTCGCTCAGTGAAACGCAGGAAAGTACAGCGAAACGCGCCGCAAAGATTGCGTATGCGCAACGGACTGGCTAATGTCCCGAAGGTGAGACCCACCACAACAGGCGCAATTGGCCTGCTGGTCACCAGTTTGACCTGCTTGGGCCCTGGGATGCCTGCTGCACAGGCGCAGGACGGCGTGTTGGCACGGCCCGTGACGTGGGCTCTGATTCCTGCGGGGGAGCCGATGGCGCCGCACTTCCGCCAGCAGGGACCGATCCGTGTTGATCCCGGGACGAGCATGGAGGTGACCATCCGCGAGGCTCCCCAGACCTGCCGGGCGGTCGTGGAACTCCTCCAGCAGGAACTCGTGGTCGCGCAAGCCAGTGAACTCGTTGGTGGGGATGGTCGTGCCACGGTGACCATTCGTTTCCCGCAGGAGTCTGGTCGCTATCTGCTTCAGGCCCGGCTGGGCGGTCCACGTTGTCCGGAGGAGGGACGTATGCAACCAACGCAACAGCGTCGGGTGATCGTGGCATGAGCCTGCCGACGGCACCGGTGATTGGACGAACGCTCAGTCCGGTCTTCGTCGTAGGCCCTGACACCACCTGCGTAACGGCAGTGGCCGATGGGTTGCGCCGCTGCGATGGGGTCATCGGATTCGGTCGGCCACTGGAGGTGTTCAGTGAGATGCCCGGGCTAGTGGACCTCATTGCCAATTCCGAGGCGCTCTACAGCCCCACCCGTCAGGCGGAGGCTAAGCAGCACGTGCGCAACCGCTGGGAGCAGGTGGTCGATGCAAAAGATGGCCCATCGATTGGTGGCGCACGCCTGTGCGAAGAAGCCCGAGTAGCGATGGATGACTTTCTGGCCCGGCTTCCCTCGGGGCGTTGGTCGCGTGGCGAACTGCAGACCGTGCACGACGCCACCAAGCGATTCCTGCACGACCTGTCGCGAGGTCACCCGCAGTGGACGTTAGGGCCGCGAATCCTGCTTGATCAGGCACCATTCGGCCTGCTCACCGGCCGCACGCTAATGCGCGCACTTCCAGATGCCCGCTTCGTTCATGTCGTGCGGGAACCGGTCGGCTTCGTGCGCGCCCTGGCCTCCGGTGTCTGGGGGCCACGAGCGATCGACAGTGCGACGAATTGGAGCCTGCAGTACGCCGAGGCGGCGCGTGAGGCAGCAGATCAGTTGCCACCGGAGCGCGTGCACCAGGTGCAGTGGGAGTTGTTGCAGCATCAGGACCCGCAGGCGCACCGGGCACTCGGCGAATTCCTAGGCCTTGATGCCACCGCCACGCAGTCACTGAGCGTCGCGGTGGATGCGGGCGCCGCCAAGGGCGGAAGTGTTGATGGGGCCGCGTTGCCCGATTGGCTCTGGATGGCAACCCCGAAGGCTTTGGAGCAGTTAGCGAGCCTGCAGCAGGCGTGGGGTTACCCGGTCACGGTGGGGACGTCTAGACCAGGCCCAACCGCTTGGCTTCCGCGAACACCTTCCGGCGATCATGGACACCACACAGCGTCATGATCGCCTGCAGATCCTTTTTGATGGTGGGCACCGAATAGCCCACCTGGCGGGCGATCTCGTTGTTCGTCAGATTGCGTCCAACGAGTTCGATCACGGTGCGCTGTCGCTCGGAGATGAGCGGAGCGGTATCAACATTGGTCAGGCGAATCACCTCATTAGGCGCCATCTGGCGGTTCAACCACAGGGCTGTCGCCGCGGCGACTGAATCCAGGTACCAGGCGTCATCGGCATCCAGCGTCAGGACAGAGTTTAAGGCTAAGCCGATGACTCCGATGGCCACACCCTGATGAATGACCGGCACGGTGATCAGGCTGGAGGCGGTGAATCGCCAGTCATCACCGCCGTAGACCTGTGGCATGCCCAGGAGTGGAAACAGTTCGACAATCTCACTGCCGTTCGTGGTGAACGGGCGCATCGTGGTGAAGGCATTCGTCAATGGCAGGCGCAGGGATAGCGGGATCTTGCGGAAGCCCTCCAGCTCTGCGTCAGTGAAGCCGTGGCTGCCCACCAGGGTGAGGTGCTGCTCGTCGAGGGCGGCATACAGGTGTCCGGCGAGCAGGCCCAGGGGCGCCAAGGCGCCCTTGACCAGCGACCTGGCGACCGCCTCACCGTCATCGGTGGAGGCCAGCAGTCGCAGGTACGTCGTCAGGGCGGCTAGGCGATCTCGCGGTGGCTGCTGAAGCTCCTCGGTCGACATCTCGGCCAGGTGCTCGTCTATGCCGTAGACCTGCTCGATCTGCAGCGCCGGTGGCTGCTCTGCCATGTTCCCTCCTCGGCGGACCTTCACCCTGTCGAACACCTGCTGCAAACAATCTAAAGGGTCAGGACCAAAGTGGATATCACCGGATATCCACGGTTGCAAGTGCGCAACCGAGCGGGTTTGGTGGTGTGCGCGGCATAGATTCGCCAGTGCTGCGGGCGCGTAGCACCGGGCGTGATCTGCGATACCCGGGACGTTCGTGGGGGGCGTGCTAGGCGCCCGCAGTTACGTTTTCTGCGTTATTCCGCAGCGACCTGAACCTCGGCCTCGATGTGTTGGGCTTCGCTGCCAATCAACTGCA